>DASWPO010000204.1:0-23318 GCA_036404015.1 Bordetella sp.
AGATCATCACGCGGCTGTATTCGGAAGAGGCGCCCTTCGACTACGACGGCGAGTTCTACCACCTGAAGCAGGCCATGACCCGCCCGGCGTCGCTGCAGCGGCCCCGGCCGGTCACGATGAACGCGGCCTTCGGCGGTCCCGGCCGTGATTTCGCCGCGAAGCATTGCGACTATCTGTTCACGTCGTTCAGCGAGCTCGAGAGCGGCGCGCAGCACGTCGCCGACATCCGCGCCCGCGGCGCCGCGGCCGGCCGCGAGCTGGGCGCCTACACCGTCGGCCACGTGGTCTGCCGGCCCACGGAGCAGGAGGCCAGGGCCTATTACGACCGCTACACGATCGAGCACGTCGACCGTGCCGCGCTCGACAATCACGTCAAGAAGAAGCAGGGCTTCAGCAACAGCCACGACGACAAAGCCTATCTGCTGTATCGCCAGCGCTTCGCCGCCGGCACCGGCAGCTACCCCCTGGTGGGCACGCCGCAGCAGATCGTCGACGAGCTGGTCAAGATCCAGAGCCTCGGTTTCTCGGGCGCGGCCCTGTCGTTCGTCAACTACGCCGACGAGCTGCCGTATTTCTGCAGCCAGGTGCTGCCGCTGATGCGCGAGGCGGGCCTGCGCTGATCCGGGAGGACGGCGCGCGGCGCGGCATGCCGCGATCCCTCTACAGCAAGAAAGGATTCTTCATCTTGACGCGCCGCTATTACGCAGGAGGCGACCCGGCCCAGGCCTTGTCGATCGAGGAGCTGCGCCGCATGGCGCGCCGGCGCCTGCCGGCCTTCGTGTTCGAATACCTGGAGGGCGGCGCCGAAGACGAGGTGACGCTCAGGCGCAACCGCGAGGTGTTCGATCAACTGGCGTTCGTGCCGCGCACGCTCCAGCGGGTTTGCGTCGTGGATACGTCGGTCCAGCTGCTGGGCGGCCGGTCTGCCCTGCCGCTGGCCATCGCGCCCACGGGCTTCAACGGCCTCATGGCGCGCGACGGCGACGCGGCGCTGGCGCGCGCCGCGGCGGCGGCGGGCGTGCCCTTCATCCAGAGCACGGTGTCGAACGCCACCCTCGAGACGGTGTCGAAAGTCGCCGGCCTGCGCCACTGGATGCAGCTGTACGTCTTCCGCTCGCGCGAGTTCATGGAACGGCTCGTCGGCCGGGCGCTCGAGGCCGGCTGCGAGGCGCTGGTGCTGACGTCCGACGGCTCGGTCTTCGGCAACCGCGAATGGGACAAGCGCAGCTACCGCGGCGACATGCGCCTGACCTGGCGCAAAAAGCTGGAGGTGCTGGGGCATCCGCACTGGATGGCGCAAGTGCTGGCGCGCGGCATCCCGACCTTCGGCAACCTCGCCGAACTGCTGCCTCCCGAGCAGCGCCGCCTGGCCGCGGCCGCCAAATGGTCGCGCGAGGAGATCGACGCCGATCTCGACTGGGACAGGCTGACGTGGCTGCGCGCCCTCTGGCCGCGCAAGCTGCTGCTCAAGGGCGTGCTCGACGTCGAAGACGCGGGCCGCGCCCTGCAGGCCGGCGTCGACGGCGTCGTGCTGACCAACCATGGCGGGCGGCAGCTCGACGGCGCCATCGCGCCCCTGACCGCCTTGCCGGCCATCGCCGGGCGCTATCGCGACCAGATGGACATTTTCGTCGACAGCGGCTATCGCCGCGGCAGCGACGTCGTCAAGGCGCTCGCGCTGGGCGCGCATGGCGTGCTGCTGGGGCGCGCGACCCTATACGGGCTGGGCGCGGCGGGCGAGGCGGGGGCCGCCAGGGCGCTGGCCATCATGGCGGGCGAGATCCGGCGGGCGATGGCCCTGCTGGGCCGGCCGGCCATCGGCCAGCTGGACCGCTCCTGCCTGCTGGGGGAGCCGGTCCTGCCGGCATCGGCCCGTGGGGGATAGATAGCCTGGATGCTGTCGCTGGAGCGTTTCAGCGGCGGCTGGAGAGGTCGAATTCGTCCACCAGGCCCTCGACCAGGCTTCTCAGCCATGCCAGGCCGTCCTCGGCCTCGAATTGCTCGTGCCAATGCATGGTGACCTGGGCCGCGGGCAAGGGGAAGGGCAGGGCATAGAGCTGGAAAAGCCCGCCGTCGTCCAGGACATGCGCCAGCCGGCGCGGCAGGATCACGAACAGGTCGGTCACGGCCAGGACCTTGGGCAGGACCACGAAGTGCGGCAGCTCCAGCGCGATGTGGCGCGCGACGCCTCGCGCGCGCAGCGTTTCGTCGAGCGCATAGTGGCTGTTCTCGGGCGAGTTGACACGAATGTGCGAGGCGGACTGGAACTGTGCCAGCGACAGCTTGCGGCCGGCGGGCAGGCCCGGTCGGCGGCGCGTGACGCAGACGTAGTCTTCTTCGAACAGGACTTGGTGGCGCGTGTGCGGCACCAGGCCGGGCAGGTTGCCGATGACCAGGTCGAGCTTGCTGGTGCGCAGCGCGTCGGCCATGTCGCCGACGGGCCAGGGCTGGATGCTCAACTTGACGTGCGGCGCCTGCTGCGCCAGCAGGCGGCACAGGCCCGGCAGGTAGGCGATCTCGCCGGCGTCGGAGAGGGACAGCCTGAAAGTGCGCCGGCTGGCGGCGGGGTCGAAGCGCTCGGCGTAGCGCAGCGCTTCGCGCAGCGCGTCCATGGCACGGGCGACGATGGCCGACAGCTCCAGCGCGACCGCCGTGGGCTGCATGCCTTCGCGGGTGCGGATGAAGAGCGGGTCGTCGAACAGCGTGCGCAGCCGCCCCAGCGCGTAGCTCACGGCGGGCTGGGACAGGGCCAGGCGCGCGCCGGCCCGGGTCAGGCTGTGCTCTTCGATGATGGCCTGGAAGACGCGCAGCAGGTTCAGGTCGACGTGGTCCAGGGATCTCATGTGGTGCTCGGTCGGGCCTCGATGCGGTTTTCCGCGTCCATGTCCAGCGCTACCTCGGCGCCGACGGGCAGCGCGCGGGGCAGGCGCGCCACCACCGTCGGCCCGGCGTCGGTGGCGACGCTGGCAATGTGCACGTCTTCCTGCGCGCCCGCGCGGCGGCGCACGACGGTGGCGGCCGTCACCCGGCCGCGCCGCGCGGCCTGCCCGGTCCAGTCGCCGCCGCCGCACGCGGGGCAGAAATAGCGGGCGGGAAACAGGACAAGCCCGCACCGCGCGCAGCGGAACACGGTCAGGCTCATGATCCGTCTCCGGACACGGCTTCGAGCACGGCGGCGTTGGCGCACATGCCGTAGCGGTACTGCACCATGCCATAGCCCGTCACCAATGCCAGCCTGGCCGACTCGACCTGGCGATCGCCGGCCTGGCCGCGCAGCTGGGTCATGGCCTCGACCAGGCCGTGCATGCCGCCGGCGGCGCCCGCCTGGCCGGCGCTGAGCTGGCCGCCCGAGGTGTTGACCGGCAGGTCGCCCGAGGCGATCCTGGCGATCAGCGCCCGCAGGTCGTCCCGGGGCGCGAAACCCAGGTCGGCCATCTGCGCCAGCACCATGACGGGATAGTCGTCGTAGACGGCGGCCAGGTCCATGTCCTGCGGCCCGGCGCCGGCGGTGCGCCAGAGCTCGCCGGCCACCTGGGCGAGCGGCGTCTGCAGGCCATCGGCCATCTGGTGGTTGGTGTTGTAGAGGCATTGCAGGCTGCGCACCGCGACATTGCGCGCGGTCTTGACCCGGTCGGCCCGGGCCACGATGACGGCGTTGGCGCCGCACACCACCGGCACGCAGTCGAAGCGCCCCAGCGGGTCGGCGACCAGCGGGGCCACCAGGTACTCGGCGATGGTCAGCGGCTGGCGGTAGACCGCCAGCGGATTGCGCTGCGCCCAGGCGCGCTGCGCCACGCACAGCGCGCCGTAGTCCGTCCGCGACAGGCCGTATCGCGCGGCGTGCCGCTGCGTCAGCATGGCGAACACGCTGTTGGGGGCGCCGCTCTCGATGGGGCGCAGGTAGGTCTGCGTGGTGAGGTTGTAGTGCTCGACGAGCCGCTTGAAGTCGGCGGCCTCGAAGCGGTCGCCCGCCAGCAGGGCGATGACGCCGGCGTCGCCGCCCTGGATGGCCCGGATGGCGTGCTGCAGCAAGTTGAGCGCCCCGGCTCCGCCCAGGGCGTCGTCCATGCACCACCGCGGCGTGATGCCCAGGCGCCACGCCAGGTCGATGGCGTGGTCGGGCCCCAGCGTGAACGAGCTCACGCCCAGGCCGTCGACGTCGCGCGCCGTGAAGCCCGACTGGGCCAGGGCCGCGCCGAAGGCCTGCGCCAGCAAGTCGCCGGTGGTGCCCGGCGGCGCCTGGCGGCTGTAGGGCACTTCCACGCCAGCCGCCAGCAAGGCGTGCGCGCAGGGGGGGCTGGCCATGAGCGGCTCCTGCCGAGAAGGTTGGAGAGGCACGGCTACGGCCGCTTCAGCCGGTAGCCCGAGCATTCCAGGTCCCAGGCCGTCGCGGTGATGCCGGCCGCGCGCAGCTTGTACTTCTGGATCTTGCCATTTTCGGTCCTGGGCAGGTCCTGGGCAAACGCCACATAGCGCGGCACGGCGAAGTAGGGCATCCTGGGCTCGCAATACCGGATGAGATCGAGCGCGTCCAAGCGGGCGCCCTGGCGCAGCACCACCGCCGCCATGACCTCGTCCTCCGCCAGGGAAGACTGCACGGCATAGACAGCCACGGTTTCCACCGCCGGATGGCTGGCGATGACCTGCTCGACCTCGTACGACGAGATGTTCTCCCCGCGCCGCCGGATCGCGTCCTTGAGGCGGTCGATGAAGCGGTAGTAGCCGTCGGCTTCCCGCACCACGCGGTCGCCCGTGTGGAACCAGAGGTTGCGCCAGGCCTCGACGGTCTTTTCCGGCATGCCGAAATAGCCCAGCGCGAAGGCGTAGGGTTCGTCGGACCGCAGGATGAGCTCGCCCGCCGCGCCGTCGGGCACGGGGCGGTCGTCCTCGTCGACCACCCGGGCGTCGAAGCCGGGCGACAGCTTGCCCATATAGCCCGGCCGCTGCTGGCCGATGTCGCCGCCAATGACGAAGTTGGTTTCGGTGGAGCCGAAGCCGTCGATCAGGCCGATGCCGGTGCGCGCCTTGAAGTCCAGGACGGACCGGGCCGGCACGCCGGGCCCCAGGGCGATGCGCACGCGGTGCCGGCGCTCGGCGTCCGACTCGTGCCGGCCCAGCAGGATGGGCACCATGGCGCCCAGCAGATAGGTCACCGTGGCGCCGGTGTCGATCAGGGACGCGAAGAAATTGCTGGCCGAGAAGCGCCGGTCGGCCACCATGCCGGCATCATGCACCAGGGCCTGGAAGAAGGTGTTGAGCGCGTTGGTGTGGAACAGCGGCAGGCAGGTGTGGAGCACGTCGCCCGGCACGATGCCCAGCTTGTCGGCGGTGTAGCGCGCCCACCAGTAGAACTGGGCGTGCGGGCACACCACGCCCTTGGACGGGCCGGAAGTCCCGGAGGTGTAGAGGATGGCCATGGGGTCGCCGTCGCGGACGTCGGCCGCGGGCAGGGCCTCGCCCGGCGGCGGCAGGGCAATCGTGTCCACCGGCGCCGGGCCGCCCTGGGCGGGTTCGCCGCCGATCAACCAGACCTGCTCGAGGGCCTGGGGCCTGTGCTCCAGGGCGTGGATCGACTCGGCCAGGCCAGCCTCGGCCACCGCCAGCCGGGCCGCGCTGTTGTCCAGGATGTGCGCGAGCTGCATGCCGCGCGAAGCGATGTTGACGGGGACCACGACCGCGCCGAGCCAGGCGCAGCCGAGCACGATCTCCATAAATTCCTTGCGGTTCGAGCACAGCAGGGCCACCCGGTCGCCGCGCGCGATGCCGTGCGCCGCCAGGGCGCCGGCCCACCGCGCGGCGGCGTCCATGGCCTGCGCGGCCGTCCAGGCGGTGGCGCGGTCCGAGAACAAGGGGGAGTCCGCGCCGCGCCCGACCCGGGCGGCGAGCAGGGCGGGCAAGGTCAATCGGGTCCGGGATGCTGCGCTGCCGCCTGGCATGAGAGGCTTCCTTCATCTGATGAGGCAGTCTAGGAGCGTCCCGGCAAATCAGTCAAATTTATTTAATATCAGTCCAATTATCAATAGGACTGATGATCCTGGCGTCGGCTCGAGCACTCGAAATCACCGGCCGAGCTTCACTTCCTGCATCACCGTGGTCGCGATTTCCTCGATCGACTTGGTCGTCGTCGACATCCAGGCGATGCTTTCGCGGCGCATCATCCGCTCGGCCTCGGCCACCTCGTACCGGCATTGCTCCAGCGTCGCATACTGGCTGTTGGGCCGGCGCTCATTGCGCACCTGCGACAGGCGGTCCGGGTCGATCGAAAGACCGAACAGCTTGTCGCGATAGGGCGCGACCGTCTTGGGCAGCGTGCCGCGCTCGAAATCGTCCGGCGTGAGCGGGAAATTGGCCGCCATCACCGCGTATTGCATCGCCAGGTACAGGCTGGTGGGCGTCTTGCCGCAGCGCGACACGCCCACCAGGATCACGTCGGCCTTGTCGAGCTGGTTGATGAACTGCCCGTCGTCGTGCGAGAGGCTGAAATTGATGGCGTCGATGCGGGCCTGGTACTTCAGGGAATCCACCGGCATCAGCGAGCGCCCGATGGCATGGCTGGACTTCAGTCCCAGCGACTGCTCGATCTGGCCCACGAAGGTGCCGAACAGGTCCAGGAACAGCCCGTTGGCCTGGCGCACCCGCGACTGGATGTCCGCATCCACCAGGGTGCTGAAGACGATGGGCTTGAGCCCGGTCTCCAGGGCCGTCCGGTCGATGCGACGGACCACCTCGTCGGCCTTGTCCAGGTTGTCGATGAAGGGCATGCGGATCGCCTGGAAATCGATCTCGTCGAACTGCGCCATCACCGAATGGCTGAAGGTTTCAGCCGTGATGCCCGTGCTGTCGGAAACGATGAAAACGGTGCGGGGAGTGAGCTTGTCATTCATGTGTAAAAATATCCGACAGAGCGCCCAAAGGCTAGGGTTTTACCAGGGGTGAGCAGGTACAATCGGCCCTCTGTGCACAGGCATTTCGACAGTCACGCCAAAAGCAGCTTTGCAGCAAACAAGGCCGGTTTGGTCAGCGCGGTTCCCGGGTGCGGTTTTCAACGCAGTTTTCAAGCTTCCCGGCTCTCTGACCAAACTCGCTTTCTTTCCATTGTAAAAGGTGACTTCAATGTCGTACGTTGTTTCGTTCGAGCAGCTCCGCATGACGGATGTGGACTCGGTAGGAGGCAAGAACGCATCGCTTGGTGAAATGATCAGCCAGCTGGCTGGCGCCGGCGTGCGCGTGCCGGGCGGCTTCGCCACCACGGCCGAGGCTTTCCGCGACTTTCTCGGCGCCTCGGGGCTGGACAAGCGCATCGCCGACCGCCTGGCCACGCTCAACCCCGAGGATGTCCGCGAACTGGCCCTGGCCGGCGCGGAAATCCGCCAGTGGGTCATCGACGCCCCGTTCTCGCCCGCGTTCGAAAAAGCCATCCGCGAGTCCTTCGCCAAGCTCGACGCCGACGGCCGCGGCTCGTTCGCCGTGCGTTCGTCGGCCACCGCCGAAGACCTGCCCGACGCCTCTTTCGCCGGCCAGCAGGAAACCTTCCTCAACGTGGTCGGCATCGACGACGTGCTCGACAAGATCCGCCACGTCTTCGCCTCGCTCTACAACGACCGCGCCATCTCCTACCGCGTGCACAAGGGCTACGAACACGCCGGCGTGGCGCTGTCGGCCGGCATCCAGCGCATGGTGCGTTCCGACAAGGGTAGCGCCGGCGTGATGTTCACCATCGACACCGAATCGGGCTTCCAGGAAGTGGTCTTCATCACCTCGTCGTACGGCCTGGGCGAGACCGTGGTGCAGGGCGCCGTCAACCCCGACGAGTTCTACGTCTTCAAGCCCGCGCTGGCCAAGGGCCACTATCCCATCGTCAGCCGCCGCATCGGCTCCAAGCTGATCAAGATGGAGTTCAATGGCGAGCACAAGCCCGGTGAAAACGCCGTGCGCACGGTGGACGTGCCCGTGTCCGAGCGCAACCGCTACTCGCTCACCGACGATGAAGTCTGCGAACTCGCGCGCTACGCCGTCATCATCGAGAAGCACTACGGCCGCCCCATGGACGTTGAATGGGGCCGCGACGGCATCGACGGCAAGCTCTACATCCTGCAGGCCCGCCCCGAGACCGTGAAGTCGCAGCAAACCGGCGACGTGCAGCAGCGCTATCGCCTGAAGGCCACCGGCGACGTCCTCATCACCGGCCGCGCCATCGGCCAGAAGATCGGTTCCGGCCCCGTGCGCATCGTGGCCGACGTGTCCGAAATGGACAAGGTCCAGCCCGGCGACGTGCTGGTCACCGACATGACCGACCCCAACTTGGAGCCCGTCATGAAGCGCGCCTCGGCCATCGTCACCAACCGCGGCGGGCGCACCTGCCACGCGGCCATGATCGCCCGCGAGCTGGGCATCCCGGCCGTGGTCGGCACCGGCGAAGGCACCAACCTGCTCAAGGAAGGCCAGCCCGTCACCGTGTCGTGCGCCGAAGGCGACGAAGGCCGCATCTACGACGGCCTGATCGAGACCGAGGTCGAGGAAGTGCGCCGCGGCGCCATGCCCGACATCGATCTCAAGATCATGATGAACGTGGGCAACCCGCAGCTGGCCTTCGACTTCGCGCAGATCCCCAACGGCGGCGTCGGCCTGGCCCGCCTGGAATTCATCATCAACAACAACATCGGCATCCACCCCAAGGCCGTGCTCGACTATCCCAACGTCGACAGCGAGCTCAAGAAGGCGGTGGAGTCGGCGGCCCGCGGCTATGCCAGCCCGCGCGCCTTCTTCGTCGAGAAGCTGGCCGAGGGCATCGCCACCATCGGCGCGGCCTTCTACCCCAAGTCCGTCATCGTGCGCCTGTCGGACTTCAAGTCCAACGAGTATCGCAAACTGGTGGGCGGTTCGCGCTACGAGCCCGAGGAAGAAAACCCCATGCTGGGCTTCCGGGGCGCCTCGCGCTACATCTCTGCCGATTTCGCCGAGTGCTTCAAGATGGAATGCGAAGCCCTCAAGAAGGTGCGCGACGTGATGGGCCTGACCAACGTCGAAATCATGGTGCCCTTCGTGCGCACCGTGAGCCAGGCCGAGCGCGTGGTCAAGCTGCTGGCCGGCCACGGCTTGAAGCGCGGCGAGAACGGCCTGAAGCTCATCATGATGTGCGAAGTGCCGACCAACGCCATCCTGGCCGACGAGTTCCTGGCGCATTTCGACGGCTTCTCGATCGGCTCGAACGACATGACCCAGCTCACCCTGGGCCTGGACCGCGACTCGGGCATGGAACTGCTGGCCGCCGATTTCGACGAGCGCGACGAGGCCGTGAAGTTCCTGCTGCGCCGTGCCATCCAGGCTTGCCTGAAGGCCGGCAAGTACGTGGGCATTTGCGGCCAGGGCCCCAGCGACCATCCCGACTTCGCGCAGTGGCTCAAGGACGAGGGCATCCTGTCGATTTCGCTGAATCCGGATACGGTGGTCGATACCTGGCAGAAGCTGGCGGCGACGAAGTAAGCCGGCGCGCATCGGCCGGCGGCACGTGTTGCCGTCGGCCAGGAAACAGGCTCCCCGTTACCGGGGGCCTGTTTCGTTTTCAGCGCCGTGCCAAGGCCGGATGAAATCGACGGACCGGGTCAACCGACAGGCGCGTTTTCATCCACCACGGCTTGTACGAATAGCGCAGTCGGCAGGCCTTGTCGATACTGACGCTTCCCTTTGCGATGGACCGACCGGGTTTTCCATGCATGAAGGACGATCTCAAGTTCATGGGGGCTGAAGTCGGGCGCCTCGCCACTGGGATGGATCGCTTCGCCACCAAGGACGAGCTCAAGCTCCTGGGGACCGAATTGCGCGGCGAAATCAATCTGCTCAAATGGATGTACAGCCCGGTCGCGTTGGTGGCGCTGGTCTGGATCAGCAAGGAAGCGCCCAAGGTCTTCGGCGTGACGGGTTGATTTTCCCGCTTTTGCCAGGCGGCAGGCCCGGTTCCCCCGGGCCTTTACGCCTTAAGCAGCCGGCGCATGCAGCGCCAGGAAACGCCGCACCAGGTTCGACGCGTGCCGCGTCGGGGCGAGCTTTTCGGCCACGGCCGGCGCATCGTAGCCTTTGTTGCCGTAGTAGGCCGCGTGATGCAGCAGGTGCTCGCGCATGAAGTCCGTGTCGAATTCCGGATGGAACTGGCTGGAATACACGCCGGGCGCGTAGCGCAGCAATTGGTAGGCGTCATGGCTGGCCTGGGCCAGCGCCGTGGCGCCGGCGGGCGGGCGCGTGACCACCTGGGCATGCAGCAGCTGCGCCGGGAACTCGGCGGGCAGGCCTTCGGTGAGCGGGTCGTCGGCCAGGCGCTGCACGGGCAGGGTGCCCAGGCCGCTGCCGGCCGGGTTGTAGTCCACCTCGCCGCCCAGCGCATAGGCCAGCAACTGGTGCCCGTAGCACACGCCGAAGGCGGGCAGGCCCGCGTCCACCGCCTCGCGCAGCCAGGCGGCCGCGGCTTCGCTCCAGGGTTCGTGGTCGGTGACCATGGCGGGCGAGCCGGTGATGAGCACGGCACGGTAATTTTCGGGGGCTTCGGGCGTTTCGCCCTGGTAGACGGCCACGATGCGGGCGTCTGCGGGCGCCAGGCCGGCGACGCGCCGCATCTGTTCGCCGTAGTTGCCGTGCTGCCGCCGCAGGGCGGCATCCGGGTCGCCGGTGTGCAGGATGAGGACGGGCAGGGGGGATGCGGTCATAATAGGTGGGCGCTGTAAACCTTTGCGGGAAGCATACAACGATGTTGACGTGGTTCGGCCTGGCTGTGCTGGCCTTGATCGGCGAGGTGCTCACCGGCACCTTCTACCTGCTGCTGGTCGCGCTGGGCCTGGCGGCCGGCGGCGTCGCGGCGTGGCTGTCCTACTCGCCCGAATGGCAAGTGATCGCCTTCGGCGTGATCGGGCTGGCGGCGCTCGTCGTGCTGCGCAAGACGCGCGTGCTGAAAAAACGCGAAATCGATTCGCAGCGCAACGCCGACGTCAATCTCGATATCGGCCAGCCGGTCGAGGTGGCCGGCTGGGCGCCCGACGGCACGGCACAGGTCTGGTACCGGGGCGCCACCTGGCAGGCCGACCTGGCCGAAGGCGAAACGCCCCAGCCCGGCACCCACGTCATCGCGGCGATGCGCGGCAGCCGCCTGCTCCTGGCCCGCAAGCCCGCCTGACGGCAGGACAGGCCGGCACACGCTTCGCCCACCCCGTCTTTCCCCATACACCCCAAGAGGCAGTCATGATGTTCGATTCTTCCCTATCGGTCCTGGTCATCATCGCCGTGCTGGCGCTGGTGATCATCGTCAAGTCCATCGCCATCGTGCCGCAGCAGCATGCCTGGGTGATCGAGCGCCTGGGCAGGTACGACCGCACGCTGTCGCCGGGCGCGGGCTTCGTCATTCCCTTCATCGAGCGCGTGGCCTACAGGCACTCGCTCAAGGAAATCCCGCTGGCCGTGCCCAGCCAGGTCTGCATCACGCGCGACAACACGCAGCTGCAGGTCGACGGCGTGCTGTATTTCCAGGTCACCGACGCGATGCGGGCCTATTATGGCTCGTCGAACTACATCAATGCCATCACCCAGCTGGCGCAGACCACGCTGCGCTCGGTGATCGGCAAGCTCGAGCTCGACCGCACCTTCGAGGAGCGAGCCATCATCAACAGCAGCATCGTCGCGGCGCTGGACGAGGCCGCGCTCAACTGGGGCGTGAAGGTGCTGCGCTACGAAATCAAGGACCTCACCCCGCCGGCCGAGATCCTGCACGCCATGCAGGCGCAGATCACCGCCGAACGCGGCAAGCGGGCGCTGATCGCCGCCTCGGAAGGCCGCCGGCAGGAGCAGATCAACATCGCCACGGGCGAGCGCGAAGCGGCCATTGCCCGCTCGGAAGGCGAGCAGCAGGCGCAGATCAACCAGGCGCAGGGCGAGGCGGCCGCCGTGGTGGCCATCGCCGAGGCTACCTCCAAGGCAATCATTCAGGTGGCGCAGGCGATCCAGCAGCCGGGCGGCATGGAGGCCGTGAACCTGAAGGTGGCCGAACGCTACGTGGAAGCCTTCGGGCAAGTGGCCAAGCAGGGCAACACGCTGATCCTGCCGGCCAACCTGGCCGACATGGGCGGGCTGATCGCCTCGGCGATGACGGTGGTGAAGGCGTCGAACCGGGGCAGCTAGCCACATGTTTTTGCTGCCGTGGAGCGATGAAACCGCGAGCTGCGGACCCCGGAGGAATCCGAAGCGCAGGCGCTGCCAGCGCCGAGCATCGGAATTCCGCAGGGCAGCCGCAGCGGTTCAAGGACCCCGACGCGCCTCACGAACGCCGAGCCAAGCCGGCCCGCACAGAATCAACATCAGTCGTCGCGACGGCTGTTGCGCGTGTCGTGCTTCATGATGCGGTCCTTCTCGCGCTCCCAGTCCTTCTCGCGCGACGTATCGCGCTTGTCGAAGAGCTTCTTGCCGCGGCCCAGCGCGAAATCCAGCTTCACCCGGCCGTTCTTGTAGTGCAGGTTGAGCGGCACCAGCGTGTAGCCGCGCTGCTCGACCTTGCCGATCAGCTTGTGGATTTCCTCCGCATTGAGCAAGAGCTTCCTCGTGCGCATCGCGTCGGGGTGGATATGCGTGGAGGCGGTCGCCAGCGGGCTCACGTGCATGCCCAGCAGGTAGATCTCGCCATCGCGCACGATGACGTAGCTTTCCTTGAGCTGCACGCGTCCCGCCCGGATGGCCTTGACCTCCCAGCCTTCCAGGACAATGCCGGCCTCGTAGCGGTCTTCGATGAAGTAATCGTGCGAAGCCTTGCGGTTATCGATAATGCTCATAGGGGAAAGGATAGTACAGCGCAAAGCCGGTAAAATCTTTCAATTCTAGCCATTTGCCCTGATCGATGCACACCGTCCAGCGTTCCGTCCTCGTTCCTTACTCGGCGGCCCAGATGTTCGACCTCGTCGCCGACGTGGAAAAGTACCCGGAATTCATGCCCTGGTGCGGCGGCACGGAGGTGCAGTCGCGCGACGAGCACGGCATGCAGGCCTCGGTGCTCATCAGCTTCGCCGGACTCAAGCAGCGCTTCACCACCCGCAACCGGCACGACTACCCCAGCCGCATCGACCTGGACCTGGTCGACGGCCCGTTCTCCAGCCTGGCCGGCCACTGGCAGTTCCTGTCCCTGGCCGAGGACGCCTGCAAGGTCGTCTTCACCCTGGACTACGCCTTTTCCAGCCGCGCGCTGGAGGCCGTGGTGGGGCCGGTGTTCAACCGCATCGCCACCAGCTTCATCGATTCGTTCACCAAGCGCGCGCAGGCCAAGTATGGCGAATGAGGCGGCCCCCGGCCCCTGCCTGCGCGTGCAGGTCTGCTATGCCCTGCACGACAGTGTCTGGCAGCGGGACCTGGCGCTGCCCCAAGGCGCCACCGTCGCCCAGGCCCTGGCGGCCAGCGGTTTGGCCGAAGATTTTCCGGACCTGGATGTCTGGGCGCTTGGCGCGGGCCTCTACGGCAAGCTCGCCGCGCCCGGCACGCCGCTCGCCGACGGCGACCGCATCGAAATCTATCGCGCCCTGAGCTTCGACCCCAAGGAATCCCGCCGCCGGCGCGAGGAGCACCGCCGCGCCAAGCAGGCGGCGCAAGGGCGCCGCGAACGCCCGCCGGGCCTGCTTTAAGCCGTATCGGCCGCGCCTTGAACGCCTGCCCGGGCCTATTCCAGCACCGGCGCGGCCTTGCTCTCGTATTGCTCCGGGCCTGGGTCCTGCCGGGCCGATTGCGCCAGGCCTTCCAGGGCGGCCACCGCCGCACGCGCCACATGCTCGCGGCATGCCGCTTGCGCCGCGGCCAGGTCGCGGCGCTGCATGGCCTCGAACAGCGCGGCAAACTCGCGCAGCGATTCGGCCCTGCGGGAGGGCTGGGCCAATGAGGCGGACCGCAGTTGCGAAACGCGGACATGGATGCTCTTGAGGGCGGGCTTCAGCAAGGGATTGCCCCCGCCTTCCAGGATGGCGTCGTAAAAGCCCGTCTTGCCTTCGAGGATGCTGGCCGAATCGTCGCGGTCGTAGGCCTGCCGCAGCGCCTCGAAGGCCTGCTTCAGGACGACGCCATGGGCGGGCCCGGCACGCTGCACGAACAGCGTCACCGCCAGTTCTTCCAGGACCCCGCGTAGCTCGAAGGTCGATCGCGCCAGGTCCAGGTCGATCCGGGACACGATGATGCCCCGGTTGGGCACCGACGTGACCAGGCCCTCGCTTTCCAGTTCTCGCAGCGCCTCTCGCAAAGAGGTGCGGGAAACCCCCGTCAGCTCGCACAGCACGCGCTCTCTGAGGCGCTCGCCCGGGGCGAAGTGCCCTAGCGCAATGGCCTCCCGCAAGCGGACAACCACTTGTTCACGCAGGGAAGGCGCGGACGAGACTCGCAGGGAATCGATCAAAGGGCAGGGCTCCGATGGGGTCCGGTGACCAGGCATTCCCGGGCACGGACGACAGGATCAACGATGCGGCCGGCTTGCTCCGCGGACTGGGTAAGCAATCATACAAATTCCAGTGACGGGTTATTGTCATGATTATTGTATTACCATAATATTGTCAGACAAAATTAAACGCTGAAATAAAACCAAGGGGAAATTCGCCATGCGTCGCTTCTTACGCACCTTCATCCTGTTCATCCTCGGGGCCGCCTTCTCCCTGCCCGCCATGGCCGACCCGTCGTATCCCTCGGGTCCCGTCACCCTGGTCGTGCCTTTCGGGCCGGGCGGCGGCACCGA
Organism: Bordetella sp.; assembly: GCA_036404015.1. Taxonomy (GTDB): domain Bacteria; phylum Pseudomonadota; class Gammaproteobacteria; order Burkholderiales; family Burkholderiaceae_B; genus Bordetella. The sequence continues at coordinate 14,735 of DASWPO010000204.1, forward strand.
CCTGATCGCCCGCCTGTTCGCCAAGCCGTTCGCGCAAGCGATCGGCGGCTCGGTCATCGTCAGGAACCACGGCGGATCGGGCACGACCATCGGCACGGCCTACGTCGCGCATTCCCGGCCGGACGGGCTGACCTTGCTGCTCAATGGCAGCACGCTGACCTATCACCCGGCCATGTACAAGTCGCTGCCGTACGACGTCAAGAAAGACCTGATCCCGATCGCCTTCATTTCGAACCAGCCCTACGCCTTGATCGTCAACAAGGACTTCCCGGCCAAGACGCTGGGCGACCTGGTGGCCTTGGCCAAGCAGTCCCCCGGGCAGATTCCCTATGGCAGCGCCGGGATCGGCAGCGCCATGCACCTGTCGGCCGAACTGCTCTGGGAAAACCTGGGCATCAAGATGCTGCACGTTCCCTATCCCGGAACGGGCCAGGCGATGAACGACCTGATCGCCGGCCGCGTCAAGGCGGTCTACACCACGGCCGCGGGCGCCGCCGGGATGGTCCGCGCCGGCACGGTGCGGGCGCTCGGCGTGAGCAGCCCCCAGCGCATGGCCACCATGCCCGACGTGCCGACCATCGCGGAATCGGGCCTGCCGGGCTATCAGCATGGCAGCTGGATGGCCTTGTTCGCGCCGGCGGGAACGCCGCCGGCCGTCGTGGAGCAGATCGCCCAGGCGACGAACAAGGCGCTCGCCGATCCCGAATTGATCAGGCAATTCACGGCGCAAGGGCTCGAAACCAAAATCGGCAGCCCGACCGAAGTGAAGCAATTCTTCGACAAGGAAGTCGATCGCTGGACCGGCGTCATCAAGGCGGCAGGCATAGAGGCTCAATGAAATGGATAACTACCTGGAAGTAAACGGCATCCGGATCCGCTATCGGGTCGAGGGCAGCGGCGATTGGCTGGTCTTGATCCACGGCGTCGGCGGACGCCTGGAGCAATGGGACCAATTCGTGGCACTGCTGCAAGGGCAGTACCGCACCTTGCGATTCGACCAGCGCGGCATGGGGGAGACCTCGAAGCCCGCGGGGCCCTACCACATCGATGATTACGTCAACGATGCCTATGCGCTCATGGAGGCCGTGGGCGTCGACCGCTGCCATCTGGCGGGCTGTTCGCTGGGCGCCCTGGTGGCGCAGGGCCTGGCGCTGGCCCACCCGGAGAAGCTCAAGAAGCTGATCTTCCTGGCCGGCGTCGCCGGACGGACCGAGGAAGAAAAACGCAGGGTGCAGGAACGGCTCGGCATCGTCGCCGGCGGCATACCGGGGCAGCATTTCGAGAATTCGGTGATCCGGTGGTTCACCGACGAATTCCGCGCGCAGCATCCCGACGTCATCGCGGCCTATGCCGCCAGCAATCGGAAGAACGACCCCAAGGCGTACGCGGCGGCCTATGCCGTGCTGGCCAATACCGATTTCGCCGAACGCCTGCACGAAATCGAGATCCCCACGCTCGTCGTGACGGGCGAAAACGACATGGGTTCGAACCCCCGCATGGCGCAATTCATGCACGAGCAGATCGCCGGCTCCCAAGTCGCGATCCTGCCGAAGCTGCGCCACTCGTTGCTCATCGAAGGCCCCCAGCAGGTGCTGGACGTCGTGGGGCCCTTCCTGAAATCCTGACCCCGCCACCCCGGCGCATTTCCACAACAAGGAGAGGACATGTCTTTCGACATCAGAAAAATCGTGTGTTTCAAGGAAATCATCCATCGCGAGGGCGGCAAGCCATTGGCCAAGCCCATCACCATGCTGGGCGTGGCGGCCGTCATCCGCAACCCCTGGCACGGACGCGGCTTCGTCGAGGACCTGAGCCCCGAACAGCATGACGGCTGCGCGGCCCTGGGCCAGGTCATGGTCGAGCGGATACTGCAGGAAATCGGCGGCGCGGACGTGGTGGAAAGCTACGGCAAGGCCAGCGTCGTCGGCATGGATGGCGAAATCGAGCACGCCTCGGCCGTCATCCACAACCTGCGATTCGGCAACATCTATCGCGACGCGGTGTCGGCGGAGACCTACCTGAGCTTCACCAACAAGCGGGGCGGACCGGGAACCTCTTTGCAAATCCCGATGAAGCATCTGCACGAAGCCTCGGCGCGTTCGCATTTCATCACCCTGGAGTTTTCCATTCCCGATGCGCCGGCCGCGGACGAGATCGTCGTCCTGCTCGGCGCGGCAACCGGCGGGCGCGCGCATCCCCGCATCGGTGATCGAAACCTGGACCGGGTGGAGATGGCGAAGGAAGCCTCGTAGTCATTCAAAAAGCGGTAGCCAAGGCGTAAGATAAGCGGACAAAAATGACGTTGACGTCAACGTCAACGCAGACAAAGCGATCCGCCGCACGAGGAGACAACCCGTGGATCTACGCCTTACCGAAGAGCAGCAGGCTTTCGCCCAGGCTGCCCGCGACTACGCCGAAGGCGAACTGGCGCCGCATGCCGCGCAGTGGGACGAAGAGGGCATCTTTCCCAAGCGGGCCTTCGCCCGGGCCGGCGAACTCGGCTTTTGCGGCCTCTACGCCAGCGAAGACATCGGCGGGCTGGGCCTGCCGCGCCTGGACGCCGCCCTGGTCTTCGAGGAAATGGCCGCCGTCGATCCCTCCACCACGGCCTTTCTCACCATCCACAACATGGTGGCCTGGATCATCGGCCAGTGGGGCGGCGCGGCCGTCAGGCAAGCCTGGGGAGCCTTGCTTGCCAGCGGCGAAAAACTCGGCTCCTACTGCCTCACCGAGCCCGGCGCCGGATCGGATGCCGGCTCGCTGGCCACCCGCGCCGAACGCGACGGCGGCAGCTATCTCATCTCCGGCGCCAAGGCCTTCATCTCGGGCGCCGGCGACACCGATCTGCTGGTGGTCATGGCCCGCACCGGCGGCCCCGGGCCCGGCGGCATCAGCGCCTTCGCCGTGCCGGCCGACACGCCCGGCATCAGCTACGGCCGCAAGGAAAACAAAATGGGCTGGAACAGCCAGTCCACCCGGCCCATCGCCTTCGATCGGGTGCGCGTGCCCGCCGCCAACCTGCTGGGCCAGGAAGGCGAGGGCTTTCGCATCGCCATGAAGGGCCTGGACGGCGGACGCATCAACATCGCGACCTGTTCCGTCGGCGCGGCCCAGGGCGCGCTGGACGCCGCGCGCCGCTACATGGACGAGCGCCGCCAGTTCAATCGCAAGCTGTCCGAATTCCAGGCCCTGCAATTCAAGCTGGCCGACATGGCCACGCACCTGGTGGCCGCCCGGCAGATGGTGCGCCTTGCCGCCTGCAAGCTCGACGCGGGCGACCCCGAGGCCACCACCTACTGCGCCATGGCCAAGCGCTTCGCCACCGACATGGGCTTCCAGATCTGCCTGGACGCCCAGCAGATACACGGCGGCTATGGCTATTTGAAAGACTACCCGCTCGAGCGCCTGGTGCGCGATACTCGGGTGCATCAAATCCTCGAAGGCACCAACGAAATCATGCGCGTCATCGTTGCCCGCCAATTGCTGGAAAAAGGAGCCGACATTCGATGAGCAGCACGACGAACACCCCAGCCAACGCCGCGCCGGTCCTCTTCGAGGAACGCTTCACCGACAACGGCATGCGCCTGGGGGTGGCCACGCTCAACCAGCCGCAGACGCTCAACGGCCTGTCGCTGGACATGGTGGACCTGCTGCAGGCGCGCCTGACCGCCTGGGCGGCCGACCCGATGGTGGCCGCGGTGATCCTGCAGGGCGCGGGTGAAAAGGCCTTCTGCGCGGGCGGCGACCTGCACAGCCTTTACCGCAGCATGCGCGACTACGCCGGGCAGGGCGCCTGGAGCAATGTCTACGCGCGCACGTTCTTCGAACGCGAATACCGCCTCGACTACTGCATCCACACCTATCCCAAGCCGCTGCTGTGCTGGGGCCGCGGCATCGTCATGGGCGGCGGGGTGGGGCTGATGATGGGCGCCAGCCACCGCGTGCTCAGCACCGATGCGCGCGTGGCCATGCCCGAGGTCGGCATCGGCCTGTTTCCCGACGTGGGCGGCAGCTGGATGCTCAACCGCATGCCCGGCCGGCTCGGCCTGTTCCTGGCGCTGACGGGCGCGCAGCTCAATGCCTCGGACGCCATCCATACCGGCCTGGCCGACCATGCGCTCGACCCGGACCGCTGGGACGCGCTCTGCCAGGTGCTGATGCAGCAGCCCTGGGCCGGCAACCCGCACCAGGGCGGCCCCGCGGCGCGCTCCATCAACGATGGCCTGCTGCGCCGCGCGATCGGCACTTTCGCTCCGCGGCAGGACGACAAGCCGGGTCCGCTGCGCCAGCACGCCTTCATGATCAACGGCCTGTGCGGCGAATCCCAGCTGGAAGACATCCATGCCGGGATCGCCCAGCTGGCAACGCACCCCGACCCCTGGCTGGCCCGCGCCGCCAAGACCATGCTGGCCGGTGCGCCCGGCTCGGTGCGGCTGTCGTACATGCTGCAGCAGAACACCCGCCTGCGCTCGCTGGAGGATGTGTTCCGCATGGAATACATCGTGGCGCTGCATTGCTGCTCGTCGCGCGGCAACCTGGCCGAAGGCATCCGCGCCTTGCTCATCGACAAGGACAGGCAGCCCCGCTGGCAGCCGGCCACGCTGCGGGAGGCCGACGCCGATTGGGCATGGGGCTTCTTCACCGAGCCCTGGCCGTCGGACAAGGTGCATCCGCTGGCCGACCTGGGCAGCTGAACGCGCACGACAAACCCATCCGGCAACAACAGGGCACAAGCCCGGCTGCCATGGTTCAACGAGGAGACAAGCATGAGCCGCATCGCATTCATCGGCCTGGGCAATATGGGCGCGCCCATGGCGCTGAACCTCATCCGCGCCGCACACGAACTCACGGTGTTCGACCTGGTGCCGGCCGCCGCGCAGGCACTGGCCGACGCCGGCGCCTCGGTCGCCGCCTCGGCCCAGGCTGCCGTGCCGGGCGCCGACATCGTCATCACCATGCTGCCGGCCAGCAAGCACGTCGAGGGGCTGTACCTCGGCGATGCCGGTTTGCTGAAGCACATCGACCCGCGCAGCCTGGTGATCGACTGCAGCACCATCGCGCCCGATTCGGCCCGCAAGGTGGCCGAGGCCGCCCGCGCGCTGGGCCTGGCCATGATCGACGCGCCGGTGTCCGGCGGCACGGGCGGGGCCGCGGCCGGCACGCTCACCTTCATCGTGGGCGGGGCCGCCGACGCGCTGGCGCGGGCCCATCCGGTGCTGGAAAAAATGGGCAAGAACATCTTCCACGCCGGCCCCTCGGGCGCGGGGCAGGTGGCCAAGATCTGCAACAACATGCTCCTGGGCATCCTCATGGCGGGCACCGCCGAGGCGCTCGCCCTGGGCGTGGCCAGCGGGCTCGACCCGCGGGTGCTCTCGGACATCATCGCCAAGAGCTCGGGGCGCAACTGGGCCACCGAGCTTTACAACCCCTGGCCGGACGTGATGCCCAATGCGCCGGCTTCCAAGGGCTATGCCGGGGGCTTCGGCACCGACCTCATGCTCAAGGACCTGGGGCTGGCCGCCGAGACCGCCATGTCGGCGCGTTCGGCCACGCCGCTGGGCGAGCTGGCCCGCAATCTGTTCGCCATGCACAGCCAGGCCGGCCACGGCAAACTGGATTTCTCCAGCATCCTCAAGCTGTACACGCGCGAACCCGAATAAAAACCATTGCGGATGCGGTTTACGATCGACACGGGCAGGCCGCAAAACGCGGCTCCCGGGCTCTATACTCGCGGCTGATTTTTTCCAGCCACTATTTGCAAGCGGGCCGCAGGCCCGCGCCGCTGCGCCCATGCCCGCAAGAGAACATCACCGCATATACCGCGTCGGCTGGCTGCGCGCCGCCGTGCTCGGCGCCAACGACGGCATCGTCTCCACCGCCAGCCTGATCGCCGGCGTGGCCGCCGCCCAAGCCAGCCATCCCGCCATCTGGGTGGCCGGCGTGGCGGCCCTGGTGGCGGGCGCCTTGTCGATGGCGGCCGGCGAATACGTGTCGGTGCACAGCCAGGCCGACACCGAGGCCGCCGATCTCAAGCTGGAAATGGGTTCGCTCAAGCGCAACGCCGACCAGGAGCTCGAAGAGCTGACCGGCATCTACATGGCGCGCGGCCTGGCGCCCGGCCTGGCCCTGCAAGTGGCCACCGCGCTCACCCGCCACGATGCGCTGGACGCGCATGCGCGCGACGAGCTGGGCATTTCGGTGGACCACCGGGCCCGGCCCGTGCAGGCCGCAGTCGCGTCGGCGTTTTCTTTCGCCTCGGGCGCGGCGCTGCCCCTGGTGATCGCCATGCTGGCGCCGCTGGCGCACCTGGTGGCCATCGTGCTGCTCGGTTCGGTGATCTGCCTGGCCATCCTGGGCGCGGTTGCCGCCCACGCCGGCGGGGCGCCTATTGGGCGGGCGGTCCTGCGCGTCATGATTCTGGGCGCCGCGGCCATTGCGCTGACGGCCGGCATCGGTTCGTTGTTCGGCGCCTAGGCCCGAATACGTTCAGGCGGCGTCTTGCTCGGGCAGGGCGTAGGGCAGGGGCAGGACGCGGATGCGCGGGCCGTCGGCCGCGCCCAGGCGCAAATCGCCATCGGGCAGCGAAGCCAGCGTGGTCTCGAACAGCAGGGCCGGTCCCGCGGCGTCCACCACGCGGCCGCTGGGTTCGTGCGGCTGCGCGGCGTCGTAGATATCGGCGCCGGGCCGGACGGTCGCGCCGGCATCGTCCAGTTGGCCGTAGGCCATGCGGCGCTTGACCGTGCCGCGGTAATGGCTGCGCGCCACCACTTCCTGGCCCGGATAGCAGCCCTTGGTGAAACTGACCCCCCCGGCCAGTTCCAGGTTGACGGTCTGCGGAATGAACATGTCTTGCGTAAGGCTGCCGATCCAGGGCAGGCCGGCGGCCAGGTCGGCCGCTTGCCAGGCTTGCGCGTCGCCTTGCGCCAATACCTGCGACAGGGCCTGGGCGCCGCCGAGCTGCGCATCCGAGGCGATCCACCACCAGCGCGGGCCAGCCGCATTGGATGCGGCAGGCGCGGCGATCCAGGTGCCGGTGGGCAGGTCGGCGCGCTGCCAGGGCTCGGCGGGCAGGGCGCCGCCCGCGGCGGCCTGCAGGGCCGCCCGCTGCGGACCCTCGCACTGCACGCCCGCGGCATGCAGGGGCGTCAGCACCAGCTTGGCCTTGGCCCGCAGCACGAACATCGACAGGCGCTTGATCAAGGCCTCGGCCAGGTCGGCGCGCACCAGGGCATGCCAGCGGGCATCGGCCGCGTCCGGGTCGGCCGGCGCGCGCCACATGGCCAGCGTGGCCAGCAAGCGGCCCTTGGCCGTGCAATAGCCGGCCAGGCTGGCCCGGTCGGCCGCCAGGCCGGTGACGTCCTGCGTGAGCTGGCCGTGCAGAAAGTCCAGGGCCTCGTCGCCCGTGGCGGCGATCACGCGAAAACCGTCCAGCGCGGCGCAGGTCGGGGCATCTAGCAAATGGGCGGGCAGCCCGGCGTAGAAAGGTGTCGGCATAAAATTTCTGTTGAGGCGTGTTACGGCAAGGCCAGCGCGAGCCTCCCAGGCAATGTCCCATGATACCGTGCCCCCTTGATCCAGACCGGCCATGCCCGCGCCGCCTTCAGGGGCAGTTCTCCCCGCGTCCGGCGGGGCATATCCATTAAACTGCGCGATAGCCATGAAGATTCGTTTGCGCACTCTCTTTCTGTTGTTTCCGCTGCTCATCGTCGCGCTGGTCGCGGGGGTGGTCGGCGGCTTCGTGCTATGGGCCAACCAGCCCGTGCAGATGCCCTCGGCCAAGATCGATTTCATCGTCGATCCGGGCAGCACGCCGCGCGCCATCACCCGCGCGCTGGCCGATGCCGGCATTCCCATCTGGGCCCCCGGCTTCGTCTGGCTGGCCCGGCTCACCGAACGCGACAAGCTCATCAAGTCCGGCGGCTACGAGGCCGTGCAGGGCGATTCGCCCTGGACGCTGCTCGAGCGCATGGCGCGCGGCGAGCGCTCCGAGCGCCAGCTCGCCTTCATCGAGGGCTGGACCTTCAAGCAGATGCGCGAAGCGCTGCACAACGCGCCCGACCTCAAGCAGACCCTGGACGGCCTGAGCGACGAGGAGGTCATGGCCAGGCTGGGCGCCGACATCAAGCACCCCGAAGGCCTGTTCTTCCCCGACACCTACGTATTCGCCGCGGGCAGCACCGATTTCGACGTCCTGCGCCGCGCCTATGCGGCCGGCCAGCAGATCCTCGACGAGGCCTGGGAAAAGCGCGCGCCCAACCTGCCGGTGGCCACGCCCTACGAGGCCCTGATCCTGGCCTCGCTGGTCGAAAAGGAAACCAGCCAGCGCGCCGAGCGCGCCCGTGTCGCCGGCGTGTTCATCAACCGCCTGCGCAAGGGCATGCTGCTGCAGACCGACCCCTCGGTCATCTATGGCCTGGGCGACGCCTACGACGGGCACATCCACAAGCGCGACCTGCTCGCCGACACCCCCTGGAACACCTACACGCGCCCGGGCCTGCCGCCCACGCCCATCGCGCTGGCCGGCCGCGCCGCGCTCAACGCGGCCCTGCATCCCGAGGCCAACAACTACCTGTATTTCGTGGCG
>DASWPO010000205.1:0-4805 GCA_036404015.1 Bordetella sp.
ACTTGCCCATGCCGCACTGGTAGGCCAGATGCGGAAAAGGAAACTGCTTGATGCCCGCGCGGACAACCAGGTTGGCGCCCTCTTTGACCTCGCCGGCGTAGGTCTGGCCGTTCTTGTGAAAGATGACGTGGGGCATGGTGCAAAGAAACTCCAATTAGTATACTGTATACTAAATTGTCTCGACTTTCAGACGCATCGAAAATCCCGGATTAACCCGTATTCGACCCCGCTCCCGATACTCAAGCTTGCGACAAGGCGGTTTTACCAGGGTTTTCCCGATTCCAAGACCTTGATATCGTTTCTATTATGTATACAGTATCCCATAAATGCCGCGGGATACAAGGCCGGAGACGCTCGCTGACACCCGCGGCGCCTTTCCACTGCACCTCCCCCTACAAAGGATCCTGTCATGTCCATGCTCATGAGCCGAGACGAATTCCGCAGCGCCCTCGAAAACGCCATCAAGGGCAAGAGCGCCAACCAAGCCCCTTTCAGCATCGCCTGGGCCGCAGGCAAGCTGAGCCGCGCCCACCTGTCGCGCTGGGCCGAAAACCATTACCACTATGTCGGCCCCTTCGCCGACTATCTGGGCTACCTGTACGCCCGCACCCCCGACCACATGACCGAGGCCAAGGACTTCCTGCTGGCCAATATGTACGAAGAGGAAATCGGCGGCGACCGCCACACCGACCTGCTGATCCGCTTTGCCGAAGCCTGCGGCACCACCCGCGAACGCGTGACCAACCCCGACAATATGTCGCCCACCACCCGCGGCCTGCAGGCCTGGTGCTATAGCGTCGCCATGCGCGAAGACCCCGTCGTCGCCGTCGCCGCCCTGGTCGTGGGCCTGGAATCGCAGGTGCCCTCGATCTACCGCAAGCAGACCCCCACGCTGCGCGAAAAATACGGCTTCAGCGACGAAGAAGTCGAATTCTTCGACCTGCACATCGTGTCGGATGAAATCCACGGCGAACGCGGCTACCAGATCGTGCTGGAGCACGCCGACACGCCCGAGCTGCAAGCCCGCTGCCTGAAGATCTGCGAAATCGGCGCGCAGATGCGCCTGCTCTACACCACGGCGCTGTACCGCGACTACGTCGCCAACGACGTTTCCGAGGAGGAACTGCTGCCCGCCTGATCGGACCCTCCATGACGGCCGGGGCAGGCAGGCGTCCACCACTGCCCCGGCCGTCACCTCTCCCGCCCGACACACTCCTAGCGTGCCTCATCGCCATGACGGATTCCATCAAGCATTACCAGAACTACATCGACGGCCAGTGGCAGCCCTGCCAATCCGGACGCACCTTCGACAACATCAACCCCGCCGACACGGCTGAAATAGTGGGCCGCTTCCAGGCCTCCAGCGCCGCCGACGCCGAAGCCGCCGTGGCCGCCGCCGCGAAAGCCTTCCCCGCCTGGCGCGGCACGCCCATCAGCAAGCGGGCCAGGATACTGACCGACGCCGCCGACTACCTCGAAGCCCATGCCGACGAATTCGCGCGGGATCTCACCCGCGAAGAGGGCAAGGCGCTCGGCCAGGCGCGCGACGAGATCCTGCGCAGCGCGCAGACTTTCCGCTTCTACGCCGTGGAAGGGCAGACCTTCACCGGCGAAACCTATCCGCAAGACGACCCCCTGATGCACGTCTACAGCCATCGCGAACCGCTGGGCGTGGTCACCGTCATCTCGCCCTGGAACTTCCCCGCCTCCATTGCCGCGCGCAAGATCGCGCCCGCCCTGATCACGGGCAACACCGTGGTGTTCAAGCCGTCGTCCGACGCGCCGCTGACCGGCCTGCATTTGGCCGAAGCGCTGGCGCACGCCGGCGCGCCCGCCGGCGCCGTCAACTGCCTGACGGGCCGCGCGGGCGACGTGGGCCCGGTCATCACCACGTCCCGGGCCGTACGCGCCATCTCGTTCACCGGATCGACGCAGGCCGGCGCGCAGATCCACCGCAGCGTGCACCTGACCACCCGCCTGCAGATGGAGCTGGGCGGCAAGAACCCGCTGCTCGTCATGGAAGACGCCGACCTCGACGCCGCGGTCGACCTGGCCATCAAGGGCGGCTTCTCGCTGACCGGACAGGCCTGCACCGGCACCAGCCGCATCATCATCGTGCCCCAGGTCAAGGAGGCCTACACCCGGAAGCTGCTCGAGCGCATCAAGCGCCTGAAGATCGGTCCCGGCCTCGAAGCCGGCATGGACCTGGGCCCGCTGGCGACCGCCCGGCAACTGGACACCGTGCTCCAGTACATTGCCATCGGCAAGCAAGAAGCCACCCACCTGATCGGCGGCGAACACCTGCAAGGCGGCCGCTACGGCACGGGCTATTACGTGGCGCCGGCCGTCTTCACCGATGTGAAGCCGGGCATGCGCATCGCCCAGGAGGAAATCTTCGGGCCCGTGCTGGCGATCATCGAGGCCGCCGACTTCCAGGAAGCGCTCGCCATCGCCAACGACTCCGAATACGGCTTGTCGGCCGCCATTGCCACGCGCAATCCGCGCACCATGCACCTCTTCGCGCAGGACATCGAATCCGGCACGGTCAAGATCAACCGCACCACCACCGGCAACCTGGTCAACGCGCCCTTTGGCGGCCTGAAAAACTCCAGCACCTCGACGTTCCGCGAGTCGGGCCGCGCCGGGCTGGATTTCTTCACGCAGATCAAGACCATCTATCGCGGCGTGTAGGCCGCGGCGCATCCCCTTCTTCACGGACATTCCCATGAAAGCAGCCCAAACCCTCGAACTGCACGAAGCGCGCGCCATGGCGCAGGCCGCCCTGGAAAAGGCCAGGGAAATCGGCGTGACCGAAACCGTCTGCATCACCGATGCGGGCGGCTTTCCCATCGTCATGGAGCGCATGGACGGCGCGCGCGTCACGGGCCCGCAGATCGCCTGGAACAAGGCCTTCACCGCCGCCGGTCACAAGCGCTCGACCCACCTGTTCAACACCCCGCCCAGCGGCCCCGCCCTGCCCGGCAACGAAGCCTTCGGCATCCAGTTCAGCTTCGACGGCAAGTTCGCCGTGTTCGTCGGCGGCTATCCCGTCGTGGTCAATGGCGAAGTCGTCGGCGGCGTGGGCCTGTCCGGCGGCAACGGCGAACAGGACACCGCCTGCGGCGTGGCCGCGCTGGCCGCCCTGCAAACCCTGCTGGCGGGCAAGGCCGACGTGCTGGTGCAGGCCGACATCAAGAAATAGGCCGGAACGCCATGTCGCATCGCGTGTTATGGCTGCAAACGCAGCAAAGCTTCGACGTCGAAGACGGAGAAACCGTGCTGGCCGCCGCGCAGCGCCAGGAAGTGGACCTGCCGCACGAATGCACCTTCGGCGGCTGCGGCACCTGCCGCATGGCGATCGTGCAAGGCGCGGTGCGCTACGAAGCGCCGCCCCTGTCGCTGACCGAAGCAGAACACGCGCAAGGGCAGGGCCTGGCCTGCCAGGCCCTGTGCGCGAGCGATCTCGTCATCAGCATCGAAACCGCCCCGGCGGTCTCCGACCCCGTGCTGATGGAGGCGACGATCGAGGCGGTCTCGGCGCTGGCGCCCGGCATCACCCTGCTGCGCCTGCAACTGCCGCCGGAACATGGCGTGAGCTATCTTCCCGGCCAGTATCTGAACATCCATCTGGAAGACGGCGCGCGCCGCAGCTTTTCCATCGCCAACGCGCCCTGCGAACAACGCATCGACCTGCACATCCGCCGCATCGAAGGCGGCCGCTTCACGGGCCGGATGCTGCAGGACATCAAGGCAGGCGACACCCTGCGCGTGGAACTGCCGCATGGCGCCTTCTACTACCGCGAACAGGACTACCAGCCCATGATCTTCGCCGCCACCGGCACCGGGCTGGCGCCGATCAAGGCCATCCTGGAGTCCCTGCTCGACCATGACGACCTGCCGCCTTGCCGCCTGTATTGGGGCATGAGCAGCCAGGATGATCTCTACCATCTGGACGAACTGGCGCAATGGGGCAAGCGCTTGTACGAATTCGAATTCGTGCCCGTGCTGTCGCGCCCCGCGCCCGGCTGGCAAGGACGCACCGGCTACGTGCAGGACGCCGTGCTGGCCGACGTGCCCGACCTGGCCGAGCACTCCGTCTACCTGTGCGGCTCGCCCGATATGATCAACGACGCCAAAGCGCGCTTCGTGCAGGCGGGGGCCGACCCGGCGCACCTCTACGCCGACAGTTTCACCTTCCAGACCTAGGCGGCGGCAAGCGCCCGGAGCAGTTCGCAGCGCTCCGCCGTCTGGCCGGCGCAATCGGCTACCTGCCTGAGCGCGCGCCGCATGCGCTGAAGATCGCGGATCTTGCCCTCGATGTCCTCGAGATGGGCGTGAGTCATCCGGTCGGCGTCCGAGCAAGGATGCCCGGGGTGATGCGCGAGCGTGAGCAGTTCGCGGATCTCATCGATGGTAAAGCCGAGCTCCCGGCCGCGGCGAATGAAGGCCAGGCGCTCCAGCGAGGCGTCGCCGTATTGCCGGTAGCCGTTGCCTGCCCGGCTGGCGGCGGGCAACAGGTTCACTTTTTCGTAATAGCGGATCGTTTCGGCGTTGACGCCCGAGCGTCGGCTCAGGCTGCCGATGGAATACCTGTCTGTCATGGCTTGACCCTGTAGTGGCTACAGGGTTCACGATACGCCTTTCAAGAGTCGCGAGGAACCGCCATGCCAGGACACTGCTGCCACCATTGCGAGGATCAATCCGGCCCGCCGCGGGCTGGCTATCGCAGATTGCTCTGGATCGCGCTGGCGATCAACGTCGCCATGTTCGCCGTCGAAGTGGCGACGGGGCTGCATGGCGGATCC
>DASWPO010000206.1:0-6268 GCA_036404015.1 Bordetella sp.
TCCCTTTACGAATTCAGGCCGACATTGACTGCTTCGCGTGCCATGCCGGGAGTGCGCCCATCACTATTGACCCAGCGCCTGCAGCGCCACGATGGGATCCGGTGAAATCCGCAGCGGGCCACTGAACGGATATTCTTGCAAGGCAATGGTTCCCAGCGCCACGATGGCAGCACTGGAGAACACCACCAGCGCGGTAATGAAAGCGCGTGGGCGCTCGAGATGGACAAGCGCGATCGTGAGTTGCGTGAAAATGCCGAGGATGATCACCACCAGCCATTTCATATCGTTGGTGGTGCCCGATGCCAGTGCCAGCCGGTCGCTACGAGCTGTGCCGACACGTACAGTCGCCCCCAGCAGCGCGGCGCTAACGGCTTGTCCGGCGGTTTGGGCGATGGCCGGGGTACTGACTTCCTTCAGCAAATCGTCGTAAGCCGCGTAGGTCTGCATGGAGAGATGATTGCCCGCCATCGCGGGCCATTCTTGGCTCACGACCGAGTCGACATACGCTCTCCATTTCGCCCGGATGGTGTTCATGTCCGACTCGGATGCAACACTGAGCGTATAGATATTTCGCAATTCGCTGGCTTCGGCCTGAACGGCGTGCGCGGACTGTCGGTTTCTATCGCTGACGTCATTGGCGAGGAATCCCGTCAGCAACGCGAACAATATGGCGACCGAGTTGAAATACGGGGCGACAATGCCGATGAGCGATTGCACAGGACGTTTGAACGGCGAATGAAACACCACGAAAGTCAGCAGCGCTGCAATACCGAAATAGAGCACACACAACACGCCAAATAGGCCGGGCGTGGGCAAATCCAACCAGGATCTGATCATGCTTTTCCTCATTCATAAAATATATTTGCGCGAGTCTCGCCCTTTCGTCCCTGGCGCCTACGGCCCGTCTTGCCTGATCCTGACCTGCGCGCTTCTTCCGTCAAGGGTGGCGGCCGGCCCCGTGTCCTCGCCTGCTCCTGCGGGCCGGGCTTGGCCGCTCTGATCTGCATTTCGTTGAGCAGTCCCATGAGACTTGTACCCCCAGAGGCCGCTTTTCGAGAAACCATTCTGGGGTACAGGTTGAGGTACAACCAAGCGTGGGATGTAACGGGATGACTTGGGGCGGCATGACTTGGGACGTTACGGGTGAGCTTTCTCACCTAAGTCCCTGATGCACAAATGAAAATGCCCAGCTTTCAGGGCTGGACATCGAATCGCTGGTGGCCTGGGGCGGAATCGAACCACCGACACGCGGATTTTCAATCCGCTGCTCTACCGACTGAGCTACCAGGCCAACGAAGTCCGCCAATATACCAAAGAATTTGTCTTTTTGCCAAAGCCACCCAAGAGCCAAATCCAGGCGCGGCGGCTGGGGATATCGACTAAGTCCTTGCCCTGCAAGGAATTCCATTTCTCCCGCGGGCGGTATAATGAAAACCTCCCCCGCAGCCCCCGCCTGCCATGTCTGTCGCCGTTTTTACCTTTGGCCTGAACCACACCTCCGCGCCGGTTTCCGTGCGTGAGCGGGTGTCGCTGCCCGAGGACTTGCTCAAGCCCGCGTTGGCGGGTCTGCGCGCGGCCTTCGGCGGCGCGGTGCGCGAGGCGGCGATCCTGTCCACCTGCAACCGCACCGAGGTGTATTGCGCCGCCGAGGCGCAGGCGGCCGAGCAGCTGCCGTGCTGGCTGGCCGAACACCACCGGCTCGAGACGAACGTGCTGCGGCCTCATCTATACCGCCATGACAAGGACGCCGCCGTGCGCCATGCCTTCCGCGTGGCCAGCGGGCTGGATTCCATGGTGCTGGGCGAGCCGCAGATCCTCGGCCAGATGAAGGACGCCGTGCGCGCCGCCGACGAAGCGGGGTCGCTGGGCACGCTGTTGCATCAGTTGTTCCAGCGCACTTTCTCGGTTGCCAAGGAAGTGCGCTCGCAGACCGCCATCGGCGCCCAATCGGTGTCCATGGCGGCCGCCGCGGTGCGCCTGGCCGAGCGGGTGTTCGGCAAGCTGGATCAGGCTCGCGTGCTGTTCATCGGCGCGGGCGAGATGATCGAGCTCTGTGCCACGCATTTCGCCGCCCAGCAGCCCCAGTGCATGGTGGTGGCCAATCGCACGGTCGAGCGCGCCGATGCGCTGGCCGGGCGTTTCAACGCGGGCACGATGCGGCTGGCGGATCTGCCCGAGCGCCTGGCGGATTTCGACGTGATCGTGTCCTGTACGGCGAGCTCCCTGCCCATCCTGGGCCTGGGCCTGGTCGAGCGCGCCATCCGGCAGCGCCGCCATCGCCCCATGGTGATGGTCGACCTGGCCGTGCCGCGCGACATCGAGCCTGAAGCCGGCCGCCTGGCCGACGTGTATTTGTATTCGGTGGATGATCTGGGCCGCATGGTGCAGAGCGGCACCGATGCGCGACGCGCCGCGGTGGTGCAGGCCGAGTCCATCATCGACACGCGGGTGCAGGGCTTCATGCACTGGCTGCAGTCGCGCGAGATGGTGCCGGTGATCCACGATCTTCAACAGGCCGCCGCCGATGTGCAGGCGGCCGAGCTCGACCGCGCCCGCCGCATGCTGGCGCGCGGCGAATCGCCCGAGGCGGTGCTCGAGCAATTGGCGCATGGCCTGACGCAAAAGTACCTGCACGGTCCGCTGGCGGCGCTCAACCGCAGCGAAGGCGACGATCGCCGGCAACTGTTGGCGATGGTGCCGCGCCTGTTTCCCGGCAAAGACGCCCGCCGTTAGCGGCGCCGTCCGTCTTCCGCCCCATGAGCGGCGGATGCTTGCCGCGCGAGCGCCCGCCTTGTCGTTGTCCCTTTCTTGGTATTTCCCCTGATGAAAGCTTCCATGCGCGGCCGGCTGGAGCAGCTGGCGCATCGCCTGATCGAAGTGGACGCCCTGCTGGCCGACCCCGATTCCGCATCCGATATGGACCGGTTCCGCAGGCTGTCGCGCGAGCGCGCCGACATCGAGCCGGTGGCCGAGGCGTTCAGGCATTTTGAGCGCACCGAGGCCGACCTGGCCGCCGCGCAGGAGATGCTGGGCGATCCCGAAATGCGCGACATGGCCGAAGAAGAGATCAAGGCCGGCCGCGCGCGCGTGGAGCAGCTCGAGGCGGACCTGCAGTTGCTGCTGCTGCCCAAAGATCCGGACGATGGCCGCAGCCTGTTCCTGGAAATCCGCGCGGGCACGGGCGGCGACGAGAGCGCGCTGTTCTCGGGCGACCTGCTGCGCATGTACACGCGCTATGCCGAACGGCAGGGCTGGCGCGTGGAGCTGATGTCGGAAAGCGCGTCGGAATTGGGCGGCTACAAGGAAGTGATCGCGCGCATCGACGGCGAGGGCGCCTACGGACGGCTGAAGTTCGAGTCGGGCGCGCACCGCGTGCAGCGCGTGCCGGCCACGGAAGCGCAGGGCCGCATCCATACCTCGGCCTGCACGGTGGCCGTCATGCCCGAGGCCGATGAAATGGGCGCGATCGTGATCAACCCCAACGACCTGCGCATCGATACCTTCCGCGCCAGCGGCGCGGGCGGCCAGCACATCAACAAGACGGACTCGGCCGTGCGCATTACCCACCTGCCCACGGGCCTGGTGGTGGAGTGCCAGGACGACCGCTCGCAGCACCGTAACAAGGACCGCGCGATGCAGGTGCTGGCCGCGCGCCTGAAGGACAAGGAGCAGCGCGAGCGCCAGAGCAAGGAGGCGGCCGAGCGCAAGAGCCTGATCGGCACGGGCGACCGTTCCGAGCGCATCCGCACCTACAACTTCCCGCAAGGGCGCGTGACGGATCACCGCATCAACCTCACGCTGTACAAGCTGCTGCAGATCATGGAAGGCGACCTGGACGAGCTGACCGGCGCGCTGATCGCCGAGCACCAGGCCGAGCAGTTGGCCGCCCTGGGCGAACAGGTCTGAAGCGATGACGACCATCCGCGACCTGCTCCTTGGCGCCGGCCTGCCCCGCCTGGAGGCGCGCATGCTGCTCTAGCACGTGCTGGACAAGCCGCGCGCCTGGCTGCTGACGCACGACACCGACGAGGCCGAGCCGCGGGCGCAGGCGGCGTATTTCGCGCTGGCCGAGCGGCGGCTGGCGGGCGAGCCCGTGGCCTACCTGGTGGGCGAGCGCGAGTTCATGGGCCATATGTTCCGCGTGACGCCCGATGTGCTCATTCCCCGTCCCGACACGGAATTGCTGGCCGAGACGGCCATTGCCCTGCTGGCCGGCCGGCAGGGCGCGCGGGCGCTGGACCTGGGCACGGGCAGCGGCGCCATCGCGGTGTCGATCGCGCTGGCCTGTCCGCATGTCGAGGTCGGCGCCACGGACCGCAGCGCCGACGCGCTGGCCGTGGCGGCGGACAATGCGCGCCGGCTGGGGGCGAAGGTGCATTGCTGGCAAGGCGACTGGTACGAAGCGCTGCCTGAGGGGGAGCGCTTTGACGTGATCGTGTCCAATCCCCCCTATATTGCCCGCGACGACGCGCACCTGGGGCAGGGCGACCTGCGCTTCGAACCACGCGGGGCGCTGACCGATGGCGGTAACGGCCTGGCCGACCTGGCCAGCATCGTCGCAGGGGCTGGCAAACGCCTGAATCCGGGGGGGGCGCTCTGGCTGGAGCACGGCTGGGAGCAGGCCGAGATTGTCCGGGATATGCTTGCGCAGGCCGGCTTTGCCGGCGTGAATAGCCACAAGGACCTCGCGGGCATAGAGCGGATTTCCGGCGGAAATCTATAATCAAGCTATAGACATAGCTGTAGTAATCGTGGTGGCATGATGCTGCCGTGAGCCGAGGACCCTGCGCAGGGCAGCCTCGGCGGCTCAAGAACTTAAAGGACCTCCATGAGCGACATACAAGACTTCATCCGTGAAACCGTGACCACCCACCCCGTGGTGCTGTTCATGAAGGGCACGGCCCAATTCCCGCAGTGCGGCTTTTCCAGCCGCGCCATCCAGATCCTCAAGGGCAATGGCGTGAAGAAGCTGGTCACCGTCAATGTGCTCGAGGACGACGAAGTCCGCCAGGGCATCAAGGAATTCTCCAGCTGGCCCACCATTCCCCAGCTCTACATCCAGGGCGAGTTCATCGGCGGCTCGGACATCATGAACGAGATGAACGAGAACGGCGAGCTCAAGCAGTTGCTGGAAGCTTCGGGAGCCACGGTCTGACCGTGCTTTCCTGATTCGTTGCAAACGACCATGCCGCATCGAGCATGGCGAAAAAGGTAGGAGACATCATGACGGACTTATCCACTTCCGGCATTCCCGCCTATGCCGATGCGGTTGCCGGTTTCGACCTGGCTGCCGAGGCTGCGCGGCTGCATGGCGATCTCGAGCGCGGCGTGAACGCCTGCGTCGAATGTTGCGACCGGTATGCCGGCACGGGCGCCACCGCGCTCGATTACATCGACACCGAGGGCCGCCACCAGGCCTTCAGCTTTGCGCAGATGCAGGCGCTTGCGGCGCGCGTGGCCAACCTGCTGGCCAGCCAGGGCGTGCGGCCGGGCGACATCGTGGCGGGCCTGCTGCCGCGCACGCCGGAAATCCTCGCCACGATCCTGGGCACCTGGCGCGCGGGCGCGGTGTACCAGCCGCTTTTCACCGCCTTCGGGCCGAAGGCGATCGAGCACCGGCTGCGCATGAGCCAGGCGAAGCTCGTGGTCACCAATACGGCCAATCGCGCCAAGCTGGATGAAATCGGCCATTGTCCGCCCGTCGCGGTGGTGCTCAAGCCCGGCGAATCGCTGCGCGACGGGGACATCGATTTCCAGGATGCGCTGGCGCGGCAGAGCGAGGTGTTCGAGCCCGTCCTGCGCAAGGGCACGGATCTCTTCATGATGATGTCGACCTCGGGCACGACCGGGCTGCCCAAGGGCGTGCCCGTGCCGCTGCGCGCCATGCTGGCGTTCGCCGCGTACATGCGCCAGGCGGTCGACCTGCGTCCCGGGGACAGGTTCTGGAACATCGCCGATCCGGGTTGGGCTTATGGCCTGTACTACGGGATCACCGGACCGCTCCTGCTGGGGCATGGCACGACCTTCTTCGAGGGCGGTTTCACGGTCGAGAGCACTTACGACCTGATCGAGAAGCTGGGCATCACCAGCTTTGCCGGCGCGCCGACGGCCTACCGCATGCTGATGGCTGCCGGCGCGCAGGCGGCCAAGCGCATCAAGGGCCGGCTGCGCGTGGTGAGCAGCGCGGGCGAGCCTTTGAACCCCGAGGTGATCCGCTGGTTCGACACCGCCGTGGGCGTGCCGATCCACGATCATTACGGGCAGACCG
>DASWPO010000207.1:0-19357 GCA_036404015.1 Bordetella sp.
AGGGCGCGCGCGATGGCCACCCGCTGGCGCTCGCCGCCGGACAGCATCGACGGATACTTGGCCGCGTCGCCCGCCAGGCCGACCAGCGCCAACAATTCCGCGGCCCGCGCGCGGCGCTGCGGCAGCGAACCTTTGCCGAAGCGCAGCTCGCAAGCCAGCACAATATTGTCCAGCGCGCTGCGCCAGGACACCAGCCGCGGGGATTGGAAGACAAAGGAGATCTCGGCCCAGGCTTCGCTGGGCGGCAATCCCGCCACGCTGACGCGGCCGGCGGAAATCGGCAGCAAGCCGCCCATGACCCTGAGCGAGGTGGACTTGCCGCAGCCGGACGGTCCCAGGATGCACAGGAACTCGCCGCGCTGGACCTCGAAGCCGAGATTGTCGTAAATGCGTTGGCCGCCGAGTTCGACGTCAACGCCATCGAACTCGATGATGGGGCCGGTGCTGCCGGAAACGGGGGGCTGCCTGGATGCGTCGATGGGCACGACTGCCGGGTGGATCGACATGGATCGTCAAGTATGCATCAGATTGTTTACATCTAAACTAACTATAAGGACTCGGTTTCGTTCCAACCTATAGGTACAAACCTGGATGGTTGCTTTGCAATACGGCATGGGGTCTCTTTTTTTCAGGCGTTTAGCCCGTATTCAGCAGCGCCGTCGGGCGATTTTTTTGGCGGTCCCGGCAAGGGCCGCTTTCGAATCCCGTGAATTTAGCATTCCCCACATTTCCTGATGTGCAGGCCCGGATGCGCGCGGGCTGCCCGGCCTGCATTCGGCGTGGATATTATCGAAAGCCGATGTTCCCGCCCGTAAGGTTGCCCATAAAATAAACGAGGCTCTTGCGCTTGCCGCCACATGGCATCGCCGCCCCTGGGGAGCACATCGAATATGGCTGACGCATGGCAATTCCAGATAAGGATCAACGTTTCGGCCGATCTTGCGGCCAGCCTGCGCAACGACCCCACGGCGGCGGG
The DNA here is from genome assembly GCA_036404015.1 of Bordetella sp. Classification (GTDB taxonomy): domain Bacteria; phylum Pseudomonadota; class Gammaproteobacteria; order Burkholderiales; family Burkholderiaceae_B; genus Bordetella. The sequence goes on from DASWPO010000207.1 coordinate 977, forward strand.
ACACCCGACGATCCGCGACGTACTGCGCGCGCACAATGCCACGGTAAAGTCGCAGTTCGATGCCTTCGCCGAGTACGTCAGCGAAGCCGAGCGAACCGGAAAGGAAAACTTCCCGCTTTATCGGTGGACCAAGGAAACGATCGGGAACCCCGAGAAAAAAACGAAGTACCTACAGGTCTTCACCGTGTCCGTGGACGGCCGGGAGATCTATGGCGAGGACGCCGCCGATCCTTTGCAGGCGCAGTTGTCGGCGCTGGGCGAGGACGCTGGGATCAAAAGCGTATCGAAGCTCGATAGCAATCCAGCGAACAACCCACAGCCGCCCAGGCGATTTCAATAAAAATTGCCGAATCCATGTCGGCTTCAGGTTGACGAGGGATTTCACAAGATTGGAAAGTAACGAGGATTTGCATGCCTTTCTACGTTGCGTTGCTGCGCGCTGTGAACGTTGGCGGGACGGGGAAGCTGCCTATGTCCGAATTGAAGGCGTTGTGCCTTGCCGAGGGTTTCACGCAGGTTGCGACCTACATCGCCAGCGGTAATGTCGTCTTTTCAGCCGACAGAGCCGAGACGGAGGTCAAGGCCGCTCTTGAACGGCGCATGCAGGCCTACGCCGGAAAGCCGGTGGGCGTCATCGTCCGCACGGCCAAGGAAATCGCGGACGTCCTGAAGGCCAATCCATTTCCCGACGAGCCCCCGAATTGGACCGTCGCAATCTTTCTTGACTCCGCCCCGTCCGCCGATGCGCTCAATACTGTTCAAAACAGGAAGGACGAGAGGATCGGCCTGGGCAAGCGGGAGATTTATGTGGCTTACGGTGCTGGCATGGGGCGCTCCAGACTCAAGATTCTGGAGGCCGCGAACGGTACTGCCCGCAACATCAATACCATTGCAAAGCTGGCGGAGATGGCGGCAGCCAAATAAAAAAAGCGGCGGGCCGCCAGGCCGCTGTCGCCCTGGCGCTACGCCTGGACCGGCTTTGACGGGGCCTTCTTCAACATGAAATGAAACTGAGTTGAAATGCGCTCATCCCAACTCGAGCGAGGCTTGCCCCGTGCCGCCGATCTCGTATGTCCGCGCCGCGGACGGCATGCTGCTTGCGCATTACGAATGGCGTCCCGACCCCGGCGCGCCGTCTCCGCTGCCCGGCCCCGGCACGCCCAGCGTCTACCTGCTGCACGGGCTGAGCGAACACGCCGGCCGCTATGCCCTGCTCGCCAGGCGGCTCAATGCCCTGGGCTGGCACGTCGGCGCCCACGACCACCGCGGCCACGGGCGCTCCGGCGGCCCGCACGCCATGCTCCGGACCCAGGACGACCTGGTCACGGACGCCGCCGAGCGTCTCCGCGCCTGGACCCAGCGGCACGGCCGCCCGCCCGTGCTGCTGGGCCACAGCCTGGGCGCCCTGGTGGCCACGCGCATCGCCCTCTACCGCCACGCCGAGCTGGCCGGCCTGGTGCTGGCCTCGCCGCCCTTCAAGGTGCGCGTGCCGCGCTGGAGCCGCCCGGCGCTGACCTGGCTGGCCATGCGCTACCCCGATGCCCGGCTGTGGCACGGCCGCAGCCCCAAGCGCATCTCGCACGACCGCCGGATCGTGCGCGCCTTCCGCAAGGACCCGCTGGCGCACCGCTACCTGTCGGGCCGGCTGGCCGCCTTCATCGACCAGGGCGGGCGCGAGGCCCTGCGCGATGCGCCGCTGCTCGACTGCCCCACGCTGCTGCTGGCCGCGGGCGACGACCGCATCGTCGCCCCCGAGGGCAGCCGGCTATTTGCGATGCGCGCGCCGGCCGACCGGCTTACGCTACGCTGGTACGACCATGCCTGGCACGAGCTTTTCAACGAAACCCCCGAGCTCGCCGAGCCCGTGCACGCCGATCTGACCCACTGGCTGACCCGGCTGGGCGGGCCGGCCAGGCAGAATCCCTGCCTGTAACCCCGGTAAGCAACATGACAGCGGCCCCGGCACCGTAAAATCGGGGGCCAACCTGCATAAGCATATATAAGAACTCGTGACTGACTCCCTACGCTACGCCCGGCTCGCCGCCCATGCCTGCCTGCTCGACGAAACCCTGCGCGGGATCGAGAAGGAAGGCCTGCGCGTCGACAGCCGGGGCGCCCTGTCCCTGACCCCGCACCCTGCCGTGCTGGGCTCGGCCCTGACCAACGAACAAGTCACCACCGACTATTCCGAATCGCTGCTCGAACTGATCACCGGCACGCACCGTCGCGTCGACAGCCTGATCGGCGAGCTCACCGAAACCCACCGGTACGTCTGTGGCGCCCTGGGCCCGGAGCTGATCTGGAACCAGTCCATGCCCGCCTCCCTGCCCGACGAGGCCGGCATTCCCATCGCCTGGTACGGCACGTCCAACTCGGGCATGCTCAAGCACGTCTACCGCCGCGGCCTGGCAGAGCGCTACGGCAAGGCCATGCAATGCATCGCCGGCGTGCATTACAACTTCTCGCTGCCCGAGGCGCTCTGGATGGCGCTCGACACCGCGGATGACGACGCGCGCGCGCATCGCAACCGCGGCTATATCGGCCTGATCCGCAACTTCACGCGCTACGCCTGGCTGCTGATGTACCTGTTCGGCGCCACGCCCGCGCTGTCGCGCGACTTCCTGCGCGGCCGCGGCCATGCGATGGAAACGCTGGATGCCGACACGCTCTACCTGCCGCACGCCACCAGCCTGCGCATGAGCGACCTGGGCTACCAGAACAAGGCCCAGTCGCAGCTCAAGCTGGTCTACAACGACCTGGAAACCTTCCTGGCCCGCCAATACACCGCCGTCACGCAACCCTGGCCGGCCTACGAGGCCATCGGCACGCACCGCGACGGCCAGTGGATACAGCTCAACACCAACGTGCTGCAGATCGAGAACGAGTACTACTCGATCATCCGTCCCAAGCGCGCCACCGGCCGGGGCGAGCGCCCCATCACCGCGCTGGCCGAGCGCGGCGTGCAGTACGTGGAAGCCCGCTGCCTGGACATCGACCCCTGGGCGCCGGCCGGCATCTCGGCCGAGACGGCCCGCTTCGTCGATGCCTTCCTGCTGTTCTGCGCCGCGGCCGACAGCCCGCCCTTCCCCGAGGACGGCCGCTGCCAGCGCAGCGCCGACAATTTCGCCACGGTCGTCAAGCGGGGCCGCCAGCCCGGCCTGATGCTCGACCGCGACGGCACGCCGATCGGCCTGCGGCAATGGGGCGAGGAGCTGATCGACCGCATCGCCCCCTACGCGGCCCTGTACGACCAGACCCAGGGCGGCAGTGCCTATGCCGAGACGCTGGCCGCGCAGCGCGCCAAACTGGCCGACCTGGCGCTCACGCCTTCGGCGCGCTTGCTGCGCGAAATACGCGAGTCCGGGCTGAGTTTCCACGACTACACGCTGCGCCAGAGCCGCGCGCATGCCGAGGCCCTGCGCGCGCAGCCCTTGCCGGCCGACCGCCACGCCTTCTATGTCGAGGCGGCCCGGCAGTCCGTCGCCGCCCAGGCCAAGCTCGAGGCGTCCGACAAGGTCGACTTCGACACCTACGTGGCCAACTACCACGCCGCGCTCAAGAACCCCCTGCCCGACCAAGGTTGATCGCAGGGGCTGGCGGGCCCCCCCCGGCCGAGGGGGGTTCCGGCGGCCGGGTCAGGGCTTGTTGGTCTTCCAGCCCGGCCCCGGCAAGGCGGGATCGACGTTGCCGGCCGCGCCGACCTCCGGGTGGGCGGTGTAGCGGGCGGCGGCCTTGCCGTCCGGGTAGAAACGCAGCGTCAGCACGTCGCCCTTGGATGGGGAGGACAGCGCCAGGGAGGCGCCAAAGGTGTAGGTGTCGCGCGACGCGCTGGCGTATTCGCCCGTCACATAGCGCCAGCGCACCGGCACGCTGCCCTTGTCCGCGGCCGCCGGCACATAACCCTGCTTGAGCATCAGCTTGCCGTCGGCCAGGCCGGGCGGCAGATAGCCCAGCAGCCCCGGGCTGATCACATATTCGATGCCGTAGGGCGTGAAGTTATAGGGATAGACGGAGATCGGATCCGGCTCGTCGGCCTCGCCGGACAAGGTCTGCATGAAATGGCGCGCCTGGTCGGGAAAGCCGAACAACATGACCGTGGTCAGCACGGCGATGATCACCGCACCGCGCAGCGCGCGCCGCAAGGGGCCGCGCAAAGGGGGAAACCGCATGGAAACTTCCTGGTTTTTCTTGCAAAAGCGGAAGTTTTAACCCATGCCCCCGATCCAGGGGTTTCAGAACTGCTGCAAAGACCGCGTCAGCAAACCTGCCGGCCGGCGTAGCCGAAGGGCCAGCGGCGCGGCGGCGGCACGACGGGCGGGGGAGCCGAGTCTTTGTTCATGATGATCTCCAAGGGAGAATTCGACGACTTGAGCATAGCCGCGGCCCTGGGATAAACCTTGAACAGGCCAGACAAAGCGAAACAAAATCTAAACAGGGCCGGGTAGACCTTCCAAGATGCGTCTCGACTGTAACGTCATGGAAACGGATTCCGCCTGGCCGGCAAGACGGATCGGCGCTGCGCCACCCGCGCGCAGGGCAAGACACGATTGTTACAAACTGGGCGCAAGACCGTGGCGGCAATGCCGCACATCGCTAGGCCGGCCGCATCGCGGCGTCCGGAAGCCGCTTGTCCGAACCCAGCATGGCGGCGAACTCCTCGGCCGGAACCGGCTGGCTGAAGTAATAGCCCTGGATTTCATCGCAGGCATGCTGGCTGAGGAAGCGGCAGTGCTGCTCGGTCTCGACCCCCTCCGCGATGACCTTGAACCTGAGGTTGTGCCCCAGCGAGATGATGCCCAATATGATGGTCGCGTCCGTCGGCTCGATGAACATATTGTGCACGAACGACTGGTCGATCTTCAGCGTATCCACGCGGAAGCGCTTCAAGTAGCCCAGGCTCGAATAGCCGGTGCCGAAGTCGTCGATGGAAAGCTTCACCCCGATATCCTTGAGCCGGCTGAACGTGGCGATCACCTTCTCCGCATCCTGGGCGATCAGGCTTTCGGTGAGCTCGAGCTCGAGCTGGTCAGCCGGCAGGCCCGTGTCCGCCAGCGTGCGCATCACCCAGGTCGCCACGTCCTGCTGCAGGAACTGGCGCGTGGAAAGATTCACCGCCATGCATACGGGCGGCAGCCCCGCGTCCAGCCACGCCTTGGCCTGCGCGCAGGCCGTGCGCAGCACCCAGTCGCCGATCGGCACGATCAGCCCGGAATCCTCCGCGACCGGCACGAAGTGGACGGGGGAAACCGCGCCCAGGTCCGGGTGGTGCCAGCGCAGCAGCGCTTCGCAGCCGATGATGCCGCCGCTTTCCAGGCTCACCTTGGGCTGGTAGACCAGCCGCAGCTGGCCGGCGGCCACGGCTCCCCGGAGCCGCGTCTCCAGCTCGACGCGGCGCTGGATTTCAGCGCTCATTTTCCACGTGAAGAATTGGTAATTGTTCCGGCCGGCCTCCTTGGCGCGGTACATGGCCGTGTCCGCGTTGTCGATCAGTTCGTCGGGCGTTTCGCCGTCCTGGGGATAGACGCTCACCCCGACGCTGCTGGATAGATAGAGCTCGCGCCCTTGCACGACGAGCGGCCTGTCCAGGCTTTCGATGATCTGCACGGAAATGGCGTGCGCCTCGTCGGCCCTTTGTATATTGCCGAGCAATATCAGAAACTCGTCGCCGCCGTGGCGCGCCACGGCCCCCTTCTCGCCCACCAGCGCGACGAGCATCTCGCCGACGGCCTTGAGCACGGCGTCGCCGAACGGGTGGCCGTAGGCATCGTTGATCACTTTGAACCGGTCGAGGTCGAGGTAAAGCAGCGCAAGCGGTTGGCCCGTGTCGCGCGCGCGCTTGATCGCCTGCAGGATTTCCTCCTGGATCAGGCCGCGATTGGGCAGGCCGGTCAGCGCATCGTGCGTGGCCAGATGGCGCAGCCTCAGCTCGATGCCCTTGCGCTCGGTGACGTCCCGGCCGACCAGCACGATTACCTCGTCGGCCTTGGAAAGAACGGCCGACCAGACCAGGTGCACGTCCTGCCCGGACTTGTGGATGAGCCGGCACTCGAAATCGCGTATGCGCTCGCCGCGCAAGACGGCCTGGAAGCCGGACAATATGGCAGCGAACTCGTCGGGATGGGCCAGGCTGATGAAGACGCGGCCGGTCAGTTCGGCGGGGGCATAGCCCAATATGGCTTGCGAAGCCGGGTTGATCTCGAGGAACCGGCCCTGCATGTCGAGCGTGCCGATGAGGTCCAGCGAGTTTTCCAGGATGACCGTCTTCATGTGCTCGAGCTTGCTTTGCCGCCGGCCGTTCTCGGCCATCTCAAGCACCCGGGCCACCGCGGGGACGAGCCGGGTCAGGTTCTGCTTGAGCAGGTAATCCTGGGCGCCCAGCTGGAGCGTTTCCACGGCGACGTCCTCGCCCACCGTGCCGGAGATGACGATCGCGGGAATGTCGGCCCCCATGTCCTTCAGCGTCGCCAGGACGCCGCGCGCGTCCAGGCCGGGCAGGAAATAGTCGGAGAGGACGAGGTCCCATTGCCCTTCGCGCAGGGCCCGCCGCAAATCTTCTTCGGCATCGACCCTGAGCGCGCGCACCTCGTAGCCGGCCGCGCCCAACGCCTCGAGAATGAGCACCGAGTCGTCTTCGGAATCCTCGACCATGAGAATGCGCAGTATCGCCATAGCCTGGAGTGTCCTAGGGAGTCTCGTTCAAGGAAAGCCAGTAAAGGCCGAGCTGGCGCACGGCTTGCATGAACTCGGCGAAATCGACCGGCTTGCGCACATAGCTGTTGCAGCCCCGGCTGTAGCTCTCGATGAAGTCCCGCTCCTCGCGCGACGAGGTGAGTATGACGACGGGCAGGAATCGCGTGCGGTCGCCGCCGCGGATGCGGTCCAGCACCTCGAACCCATCCACTCTGGGCAGATTGAGGTCGAGCAGAACGACCGAAGGCAGAACGTCTGCGCCCCGGCCATCGGGGCCGAAGAGCAGGTCGAGCGCCTCGACCCCGTCGCGCGCCACGACGATCCTGGCGTCGACGTCCATTTGCCGGAAGGCGAGGAGCGCAAGTTCCTCGTCGTCCGGATTGTCCTCGACAAGAAGAATGGTCTTGTTTTTCACGATGCGGCCTGATCCAGGGAAAACCAAAATCTTGCGCCCCGGCCGGGCTCGGCCTGGGCGGCGATGTATCCGCCATGACGCTTGACGATGCGCTGGACGGTGGCCAGGCCTATCCCGGTACCGGGGAACTCCACCGCGCGATGCAGGCGCTGGAAAGGCGCGAACAACCTGCGCGCATAACGCATGTCGAAACCCGCGCCGTTGTCGGCCACGGCAAAGCCCGGCTCGCCGTTCTCGCCGGGCATCGCGGCAAAGCTTATCCGGGCATCAGGCGTCTTCGACGTGAATTTCCAGGCGTTGCCCAGCAGATTTTCCAGCGCGATGCGCAGCAGCCTGGCATCGCCCTCGGCAGCCAGGCCGTCCTCGATGGAAATGTCCACCCGGCGCTGCGGCTCGGCCTGGCGTAGGTCGGCCAGGACTTGGCGCGCGATGGCGCTGAGGTCGACTTTCTCCCGGTGCATTTCTTCGCGGGAAACCCGCGAGAGCTTGAGCAGGTCGTCGATCAGCTCGTCCATCCTGCAGGCAGCCAGCTGCACGCGGCCGAGATAGCCGCGCGCCTTCTCGTCGAGCGCGCCGGCATGGTTCTTGGCCAGGATCTCGGTAAAGCCCGAGATACCCCGCAAGGGCGCGCGCAGGTCGTGCGACACGGAATGGCAGAAACTCTCCAATTCATCGTTGAGCGCCCGCAGTTCCCGGGTGCGATGGGCGACGCGCTGCTCGAGTTCGGCATTGAAGACGAGCAGCCGGGCCTGGGCCCTTTTGTATTCGGAAACGTCGTTGAGAAAGAACGTGCGGACTTGCAGGCCGTCCTGCTCGAACGCCACGGCCCGCGCCTCGGCTTCGAAGGGCCCCTGCTCCCCGAGCAGCGTAAACGTGCCCGCGCCTTGCGAAGCCTGGATCGCGTCCCAATCCGCGGGGCCGTCTGGGGCGCGTATCGCCTGAGCGACGGGCTGGCCGAGCGCTCCGGCCCTTGCCAGGCCGAACTGTTGTTCCGCGACGGCGTTCCACTCGATGATGACGCCTCGGGCGTCGAGGGTGAATATCGCCGTATTGGTGTGATCGAAGATAGCGGCCTTCAGCGCGATCGAGGCCAGTTGCTGTTCCTTGGCGAGCACCTGCTGGCGCACTGCGACGGACATGCGGTCCAGCGCCTTGCCCAGCAGCTGGGTTTCCCGGAATGCGTCCACGACGGACAGGCCGGGCTCCGGCGCTTGCAGCCCATGCCGTTCAATGCGGTCGAGGCGCCGCTCCAGCTCGGCGAGCGGCCGGCCGAAATGGCGGGCCATGCGCGCCGAAAGCAGCGCGAGGCCCGCCACGACCACCAGCCCCATTCCAGCCAGTTGATACAGCTGCCGGCGCAAGGATGCTTCCATGAGGGGCGCATCGCGCGAAGCCACGACCAGCCACGTGGGCCCGCCCGGCAGGGTGACGCGGCGGGCGGCAACCCAGCGGCGCTCGCCTTCCAGCGCCATGCGCGCCGTGAAAACGGCGTCCGTGGATTTGATCAACGGCGCCAATTCGGCGTTCAGCGGCAGCGGGGTCCGGCCCACGCCGGCGCCGCCGATCAGGCGCGGCGTCTCTCCCAGTTCGACAACCTGGAGCCGCGCATGATATTCATCGGCGATGGATTTCAGAAAAGCATTGAACGCCGGCAGATCGAAATCCGTATCGAGCACGCTGACGAGCCGGCCCTCCTGGTCGCGCAGCGCTCTCACGTAGCTGAAGCCCCAGAGGGGCTCGCTGTGCTCGTCATGAATGATCCACGGATACGCGCGCATCCATGTCCCGCCGGGCGCAGCGGCCAGCGCCGCCTGGTAGAACGGCCGCCCGCGCGGATCGTAGCCATCGTAAGGACGCGATTCGCGAAGCACGAAGCCCCGGTCTGTCAAGGTGAAGATGCGCGTTACCGGGTCGTTGGCCAGGGTGCCGGGAAACAGCCAAAGCAGTATCTCGCCCTTGGCGGTCCGCTCCAGGGTTCCGTATTCGCCCGCGTCGGGCAGGATGATGCCGAGATAGCTCAGCTCCGGCCGCTGCTCGAACGCGGCCAAGGCCTGTTCCAGGGTGGAACGCAACGTCGCCCCCGTCACCGCCGAGACCAGCGAGGCGCGTACCGCCGAATCGGCGGTCATCTCCGCCGCCCGGGTGAGCAGCTGCAGGCGCTCCGTCGAGCTATTGAGCGTTTGGGCGATGTCGCGCCGCTCGGCTTTCTCCGTGCTGGCGATGCCTTGCCACGCCAGCGCGCCCAGCAGCACCAGCCCGAGCATCACCACCAGCCCCACGACGTTGCCGATCAGCGCCCGGGAGAACGACATCGGCAGGACGGCCGTCGCTGCGCGGGGATCCGCATCGGAAAGATTGGCCTGGGGCTGGGAGTTCACGGGAAGCTAGCGCGGCTGGTGGGTGGATTCGGCTGGTGAATGCTTTCACTGCGAAACATCCTCCTCCTGCCCCTGACGCCCGGCGGCCTCGCTTGCCGCCATGCAGCGCTACGACTCCCCGCAAGAAGAGCACAACGGATCAATCGTACTTGATTTTTGTAAGACTTTATAAGGAATGGAAAATAAAACCCGCATAAATCAACGACTTATGCGGGTTTCGGTGCTGATTGGGACCGGGCTCGCCTTGATGCGCCATTCAACGAACGCGGCACCCTGTTGCTTCCCTCGAGACGGGAAGAAAACCTCTTTGCGATCAATGGTGTATTTGGGTTTGGATCGAATTGTTTTTTTGAGCCCAAACACGATGTGATGTGGTGCGGCCGACAGGAATCGAACCTGTATCGAGAGCTTCGGAAACTCTAATTCTATCCATTGAACTACGGCCGCAGCGGGCTGCATTGTACCGGACTTATGCGGCCGGCTGGGCCAGCAGCGGCAGGCCCAGCTGCACGCGGCGCTGCAGCCAGAGGCTGGGGCGATAGCGCATGTCGCCGGTGACGCGCTGCATGTTCACCAGGATCTCCATGATGCGGCCGGCGCCCAGGGCATCGCCCATGGCCAGCGGGCCCATGGGATAGCCCAGGCCCAGCGTGACGGCGCGGTCGATGTCCTCGGGCGTGGCGATGCGCTGCTGCGCGATGTCGCAGGCGATGTTGACGATGTGCGCCACGATGCGCTGCGCCACGAAGCCCGCCGAATCGGCGATTACGCTCACCGGCGCGCCGTCGCCGGCCAGGAGCGCGTGGGCGGCGTCGCGCCAGGACGGCAGCGTGCCCGGCGAAAGCATCAGCGTGCGGCGGCGGCCGGGCGCGAGTTCGTGCAGCGTATCCAGGCCCACCGTGCGGTCGGCCTCCAGGCCCTGCTGCGCGATGCAGGTGGACACGTCCTGCCCATAGGGCGTGACGATGCACAGCACGCCGGCCTCGGACTTTTCGCTGAGCGTGGCGCCCAGGCCCGACAGCAGCGCCGCGGCCCGCGCGTGGCCTTGCGAGCTGTGGCGGCTCACCCAGACCTTCAGGCCGGCCGGCAGCGCGGGCACGGCCGGCTCGGCGGGCACCTGCTTGCGGCCGTCGACATAGGCATAGAAGCCCTCGCCCGTCTTGCGGCCCAGCAGGCCGCCGGCCTGGCGCACCGCCGTGATCGGCGACGGGGTATAGCGCGGCTCGTCGTAGAACTGCTGGTAGATGGATTCCATCACCGGGTGCGAGACGTCCAGGCCGGTCAGGTCCAGGAGTTCGAAAGGACCCATGCGAAAGCCCGCCTGCTCGCGCATGATGGCGTCGATCTGGTCGAAGCCGGCCACGGATTCCTGCGCCACGCGCAGGCCCTCGGTGTTCATGCCGCGGCCCGCGTGGTTGACGACGAAGCCGGGCATGTCCTTGGCGCGCACGGGCGTGTGGCCCATGCGGCGCGCCAGCGCCATCAGCGCGTCGCCCACGGCCGGGCTGCTGCGCAGGCCGTCGATCACCTCGACCACCTTCATCAGCGGCACGGGATTGAAGAAATGGTAGCCCGCCACGCGCGCCGGCTGCTTGCAGGCCGCGGCGATCGCCGTGATGGACAGCGACGAGGTGTTCGACGCCAGGATGCAATCGGCCGCGACGATGGCCTCGAGCCTGGTGAACACCTCGCGCTTGATGTCGAGCCGCTCGACGATGGCCTCGACCACGGCCTGGCAATCGGCCAGGGCGTCCAGGCCGGCGGCCGGCTCGACGCGGGCCAGCGCGGCCTGGGCATCGGCCTCGCTCAGTTTGCCCTTTTGCGCCAGCTTGTCCCAGGTCTGGCGCAGCGCTTCGCGCGCGGCGGCCACGGCCTCGGCGCTGGCATCGTAAAGCCGCACGCGCAGGCCGGCCTGCGCGGCGATCTGCGCGATGCCGCGGCCCATGGCGCCGGCGCCGACGATGCCGATGGTTTGGATCTCTTGCATGGAAAATCTCTCTTGTCGGTAAAAGGGGTTCAATCCGCCGGCCTGGACAGCGCCTCGATGTCCGCATCGGACAGGCCCAGCCGTTCGCGCAGCACCTCGTGCGTGTGCTGGCCCAGCATGGGCGCGGGCCGGTCGTAGCGCACCGGGCTGGCCGAGAGCTTGAGCGGGCTGGCCGCGATGGGCGCCACGCCGGCCGTGGGGTGCGGCAGTTCGAGCTTCATGTTGCGCGCCAGCACCTGCGGGTCCTGGTAGACCTGCTCCAGCGTGTTGATGGGGCCGGCCGGCACGCCGGCGGCCTCGAGTTCGGCCAGCCATTGGTCGCGCGCGCCGGTCTTCATGCGCTCGACCAGGATGGGCACGAGCGCCTCGCGGTTGATCACGCGCTGCGGGTTGGTGGCAAAGCGCGGGTCCTCGGCCAGTTCGGTCATGCCGATCACGCGGCAGTAATTGCGGAACTGGCTGTCGTTGCCCACCGCCACGATGAGGTGGCCGTCGGCGGCCGCGAACACCTGGTAGGGCACGAGGTTCTGGTGCGCATTGCCGGCGCGCCTGGGAGCCACCCCGGATGTCATGAAATTGAGGTTCTGGTTGGCCAGCATGGCCACCTGGCAGTCGAGCAGCGCCATGTCGATGTGCTGGCCCAGGCCGCTATGGCCGCGCTCGATCAGCGCCGCCAGGATGCCCACCGTGGAATACATGCCGGTCATCAGGTCGGCCACGGCCACGCCGGCCTTTTGCGGGCCGCCGCCGGGCAGGTCGTCGCGCTCGCCGGTGATGCTCATCAGCCCGCCCATGCCCTGGATCATGAAGTCGTAGCCGGGCCGGCTGGCGTAGGGGCCGGTCTGGCCGAAGCCGGTGACCGAGCAATAGATCAGGCGCGGATTGATCTGGCGCAGGCTTTCATAGTCGAGCCCGTATTTGCGCAGGCCGCCCGCCTTGAAGTTCTCGACGAAGATGTCGCTCTGCCCGGCCAGTTCGCGCACCACCTCGGCGCCGCGCGGCGTGGCGATGTCCACCGCCACCGACAGCTTGTTGCGGTTGGCCGAGAGGTAATAGGCCGCCTCCGTGGTGGGGTTGCCGTCCTGGTCCTTCAGGTAGGGGGGACCCCAGGCGCGGGTGTCGTCGCCCGCCCCCGGCCGCTCGATCTTGACGACCTCGGCGCCCAGGTCGGCCAGGTTCTGGGTACACCAGGGGCCCGCCAGCACGCGGGTCAGATCGAGAACGCGTATGCCGGTCAACGGAGCGGGACGCTGCGGCGCAGATTGCACAGACATGGGTTTTAAGCCTACAAGGAAGCGACAAGCCGGTAATGTTAGCCAATTCCTTCCGACCGGCCACCCATAAAGCCTCCGCCCATGACGATTTCCACTCCCATCCTGCGCGACCAGCTGCCCGCGCTGTTCACCAAGCGCGAATCCGATACGAACAAAGGCAGCTTCGGCACCCTGGGCGTGCTGGGCGGCGGCCCCGGCATGACAGGCGCGGCCCTGCTGGCTGCGCGGGCCGCCTTGCGCCTGGGCGCCGGCAAGGTGCTGGTGGGCTTCGCCCAGGGCGCCCTGCCCCTGGCCTGCGACCCGCTGCAGCTCGAACTGATGCTGCGCACCGGCCGCGACCTCATCACCGACGCCGGCGCGCTGGGCGTGAATGCCTGGGTGGCCGGCTGCGGAATCGGCGCGACGGCCGACGCGGCCCGCCTGCTGGCGGCGCTGTTCCAGGCCCGCAAGAACGCGCCGCTGGTGCTGGATGCCGACGGCCTGAACCTGCTGGCCCAAGGCGCCCTGCAGGCCGACTGGGGTCCGGCCCCCGTGGTGCTCACGCCGCACCCCGCCGAGGCCGGACGGCTGCTGGACTGCACGGCCGCCCAGGTCCAGGCCGACCGGCCCGCCGCGGCGCAAGCCCTGGCGCAGCGCTACCAGGCGTGGATCGTCCTCAAGGGCGCGGGCACCCTGGTCTGCCCGCCGGGAGGAGGCGACTGCCTGGTCAACACCACCGGCAACCCGGGCCTGGCCAGCGCCGGTACCGGCGACGTGCTCGCCGGCATGCTGGGCAGCCTGATCGCCCAGGGCGTGCCGCTGGCCCAGGCCGTGCCCGGCGCCGTCTGGCTGCACGGCGCGGCCGCCGACGCCCTGGTGGCGGCAGGCATCGGCCCCATCGGCCTGACGGCGGGAGAACTGGCGGAGGCTGCCCGCCGGCTGCGCAACGCCCCCTGAAGCGTCACGAAATTTTCACAATGTGGCGAAAACACCCACAATACGGAAATTCTTACAATATTTTCGGGTTTACCCTAGTGTTTTTGTTGCGCTGCACTACGGGTAATCCCTATACTGGTTCCATACATCACCAAGGCACTACTGCCTACCTGGAACCACCATGAATACCACCAACGAATTCCGCCTGACCGACGAACTGGAACGCGCCCTGCTGCGTGAAGCCATGGTCACCCCCCGCGAAGTCGAACTGCTGCCCGCCCTGAAGTCGGGCCTTGCCGCCATCGGCCGCGCTTTCGACAGCGTGTTCGCCTTCATCGGCAACCTGAACGACGCCATGAACCAGGCCCGCGCCCGCAGCGCGACGTACTCCGGTTCGCAGTGGTAATGATGCCGTAAGGCCCTGCGCTCGCAGGGTCCCAGGACATGACGACGGCCAGTCGGCGGGTTTACCCGCCGACTGGCCGTTTTGCTTTTCAGCCCCGAACTCCGGGGAGATAATCCCCCGCTACCCACCCGGCGTCCCGTCCATGGCGCCGCGCATCGGCAGCGCGCCACCGCTGGCGGCGCCGCGATGCCTGCCGCCTGGACGCATCACACTGAATTTCCCTATCGATATGAAACCCGCCGATCTCAGCAACGCCGACCGCCTGGCCCTGGAACTGGGCCACGCCGGCCGCAACGACTTCGCCTATCTCGACGAAGACCGCAACGCCGACCGCCCCATCACGCTCAACACCTACCGTCCCTACGGCTACACCCCCGACCGGCCGGTGGTGATCGTGCAGCATGGCGTCATGCGCAACGGCGACGACTACCGCGACTTCTGGATCCCCGCGGCCGACCAGCACAAGCTGCTGATCGTGGCCCCCACCTTTTCCGACGCGGTCTGGCCCGGCGTGGAAAGCTACAACAACGGCCTGGCCTACACCGCCATGGGCAACCCGCGCCACGTCGACGGCTGGGCCTACGCCCTGCCCGGCCGCGTGGTGGCCGACATGGTCGCGGCCGAACTCATCGACGGCCAGAACACCTATCTCTTCGGCCACTCCGCGGGCGGCCAGTTCGTGCACCGGCTGATGGGCAGCCAAGCGCACGCGCCCTGGAAGGCCGTGGCCATCGGCAACCCCGGCTGGTACACCCTGCCCGACATGGACCGCAAGTTTCCCGAAGGCCTGGGCGGCGTGGGCCTGACCGAGGCGCACCTGGAGCGCCTGCTGGCCTATCCCATGCTGATCCTCGCGGGCGACCAGGACATCGAGACCGGCGGGCACCTGCCCTCCGACCCGCCGGCCATGGCCCAGGGCCCGCACCGCTACGCGCGGGCGCACTACTATCTCGAGGCCGGCCAGGCCGAAGCCCGGCGCCGCGGCATTGCCTGCAACTGGTCGCTGCGGAGCGTGCCCGGCATCGGCCACGACGGCCGCGCCATGTCGGCCGCCTGCGCCAGCCTGTGGTTCGAAGGCCGGATGCCCGATGCCGGCGCCCTGGCCGCGCTTGCCAGCGGCCACGTCGCCTGAACCCGGGCCGTCCGAACGCCCCAAGCACCTAGCCGTTCCATTCAACCACCTCCCCTTTCGGATACCGCCATGAGCACGCTACCCAATACCGAGCAGTTGGTCGCCGGCATCATTGCCTGGATGCAATGCGAATCTCCCACCAGTTCCCCGGCCGGCGTGGCCGCCATGGCCGAGATCACCGCCGGCTACGCCCGCCAGCAAGGCCTGAAGGCCGCCGTCACCCCGCTGGGCGAGAACGTCGGCCCCATGCTCTACGCCACCAACCGCGCCGAAGGCGACACCCGCCCCGGCCTGCTCATCCTGGCGCACATGGACACCGTGCACCCCGTCGGCACGCTCGACGACAACCCCATCCGCATCGAGGGCGACCGCCTCTACGGCCCCGGCGGCTACGACATGAAGGCCGGCACCTACATCGCCCTGTCGGCCATGGCCGGCCTGGGCGCGCCCGGCGCCACGGCGCTGCCCATCGACTTCCTGATGGTGCCCGACGAGGAAACCGGCAGCCACGCCTCGCGCCCGCAGATCGAGAAGTTCGCCGCCGGCGCCAAATACTGTCTGGTGTGCGAGCCTGCGCGGGCCGACACCGGCATGTGCGTCACCGCCCGCAAGGGCACCGGCATGCTGCGCCTGGGCGTCAAGGGCATGCCCTCGCACGCCGGCGTGGCCCACCAGAAGGGCCGCAGCGCCATCAAGGAAATGGCCCACCAGGTGCTGGCCCTGGAAGCCATCACCGACTATGATTGCGGCATCACCGTGACCGTGGGCACGATTGCCGGCGGCACGGCCACCAACACCGTGCCCGAGCGCTGCCGCTGCGTGGTCGACTTCCGCGTGCCCGACATGGCCTCGGCCGACTACGTGCTGCGCCGCATGCGCGAACTGTGCGCCGTCGGCCCCGACACCGAGCTGGACATCGACGTCGAGCTGAACCGTCCGCCCATGGTAAAGACGGCCTCCAGCACCGCGCTCCTGGACCACGCTCGCGTGTTCGCCAAAGAAGCCGGCTTCGAGCTCAACGACGCGCCCATGACCGGCGGCGGCAGCGACGCCAACTTCACCTCGGCCATGGGCGTGCCCACGCTCGACGGCCTGGGCGCCGACGGCGACGGCGCGCACACGCTCAAGGAACACATCCTGGTGTCCACGCTGGAACAGCGCGTGCGGTTCTGGCACTTGCTGCTCGAGGGACTGGCCTGAACCGGGTACTTGAGACTTGCCATCCCAGGCACATATAATTGGACATATATGTTCCCATGGGAGGGCCGACCATGGCCCAGATCACCCTCTACCTCGACGAAGACACGGAAATCCTGGTCGCCCAGGCAGCCAAAGCCAAGGGCATCTCCAAGAGCCGGTGGGTGGCCGAAGCCATCCGCCAGTACGCTCACGATACCTGGCCCGCGGAATGCCTTGCACTGGCAGGCGCATTCCCCGACTTTCCCCTGCGTGAAGACTCGCCATCCTCCGGCGAGGATCTGCCTCGCATCGGGTTCTGACCATGCTGGTACTGGACAGCAACACCATCAGCTACTACTTCCGGGGCGATGAATGCGTCGTGCCGCGCCTGCAGGCACTTGCCCCGGAAGAAGTAGGCGTGCCCGCCATCGTGGTCTATGAATTGCGCTACGGCCTGCTGCGCTTGCCGTCCGTGGCGGCGCAACCCCGCCTTGACGCTTTGGAGGCATTGCTGCGCCCCATGCAAACCCTGGCTTTCGATGCCGCATGCGCCGAGCAGGCTGCCGCCCTGCGTCAGTCGCTCGAAAAAACCGGCACGCCCATAGGCCCGCATGATGTGCTGATCGCCGCCACCGCGCTACGGCACCACGCCCGGCTCGTCACGCGAAATGAGCGCGAGTTTGCCCGCGTGCCCAACCTGCAGATCATCAACTGGCATGCCGCGGCATGACCATCCGGCACGCAAACCAGCCTGAACCGCAAGTCAGTCTTCCTGGCTGCGCGCCCAGACACGCATCCGGTCTTCCAACTGCGCGAGATCGATAGCCGAAGCCAGGTAGGCATCGTGGCGGGACGGGCCGCGCCACGCCAGCAAACGGGACAAGCTGCGGAAAAAAAGCGAAAACATGGTCTCTACCCTGTCCGGCAAGCGGACGGGGACCTCATTGAAGTCGAAGGAAAACGAACCCGCGCGTCCAGGCGCGCGAGACTTACACGGGCGGCGTGTCGCGAAACACCGGCAGTTGCTCGCAACGCGCCGAAAACGTTCGAAGCGCCGGGAAATCATCCGCCGGCACGATCGCCGGCACCATCATCCGGGTGAAGGTCCAAGCCACCGCGACCGCCACGCCCGCGTGATCCAGGACCTCCGCATCCAGCGGGTCGGTGCGTTGCGCCGCCTCCAGCAGTCCGTAGGCCGCCAGCAACTGCCCGCGGACACGGTCCAGCCACGGCTGGTGCTGTTTTTCCGGAGGCCGCAGATTGTGCTCGTAGACGATCTGCATCGTCTTTTCGCAGGCCGCCAGCGCCAGGCCCGTCAGCCGCACGGCGCGCGCCCGCGCCCCGGGCTCGGCGGGGAAGATGCTTGCCGCCGGCTTGGCCAGGCTCTGGGCATAGTCGAGGATGAGGGTCGAATCCATCAACGCCTGGCCGTCATCCAGGATCAGCGTCGGCGCCTTGACCACCGGATTCAAGGCCTGGAACGCCTCGAAGGTGCTGAAGACGGACACCGCCCGATGCTCGAACGCGATGCCGAGCAATTTGAGGCCGATTGCCGTGCGGCGGACATAGGGCGAGTCGAGCATGCCGATGAGTTGCATGGCGCTTCCGTTAGAATTGCTTAATAAAGTGCGGCACCCCGCTCTTCCGGGCCGCTTCTGTAGGCGCCGGCAAAAACCAAGGGCATACCCTAAGATTACCGACTGCCAAATCGCAGGAAAAGCGGTAAAAATCAACACTCAACGTTAGTTTTTCTAACATGAATCATTTACCCCCGCTGCCGGCGCTGCGTTACTTCGAGGCCGTGGCCCGGCTCGGCAGCGTCACGTCGGCCGCGCGCGAACTGCATGTCACGCACTCGGCCGTCAGCCAGCAGATCAAGCTGCTGGAGGACATGATGGGCGTGCCCTTGTTCGTGCGCGCGGCGCGCGGCCTGACGCTGACCGAAGAAGGCCGCCTGTATGCGCTCGAGATCCGCGCCGCGCTGCGCGATATCGAAACCGCCACC
>DASWPO010000208.1:0-21287 GCA_036404015.1 Bordetella sp.
CGATCTCCCACTGGAAGCCCGGGTTCGTCCCGATCTGGTAGACCACCCAGGCCACGAAGACCAGGGCCAGGACGATGCAGACCCCCCGCCCGGGCCGGGCGCGCTCGGCGATCTTGATTTCGACGTCTGTCATGCCGGGCCCGCTTACTCTTCGGTGTAGGCGCTGTCGGGCACGCCGTATTTCGTCAGCAGCGCCTTGTAGCTGCCGTCCTGCACCGCCGCCTGCAGCGCCACTTGCAGGGCCTGCTTCAGGGTGGGCAGCTGCTTGCCCACGGCGATGCCCGCCACCAGCGTCTTGCCGTCCAGAACTTCCGGCATGACATCCAGGCTTCCATGCAGCTTGGCGATATAGACGGCAACGGCGTGATCGGCGATAAAGCCCTCGCCGCGGCCATTGGCCACGGCCATATAGGTGTCGGCGCTGTTCGGGTAGAAGAGCTGCGCGATTTCTTTCTGGCCGCTGGCCGTGCAGGCCGTCGACATCTGTCCGATGATCTGGACCTGGGAACTGCCTTGGGTCAGCGCGAGCGTGTGGCCGCACAGCTTATTGATATTCAGCGGGGCGCTGCCCTTCTTGACCAGCAGGCCGAATCCCGAACGGAAATAAGGGATCATGTCGACGACTTTTTCGCGCTCTTCGGTGATGCCGATCTGGTCGACGCCGATATCGTAGCGGCCCGTCGAAATGCCGGGCACGATGGACGGAAACTTAAGGTCGTCGAAGGTCGCCTTCAGACCCAGCTTCTGGGCCAGCAGCTTGACCAACTCGATATCGATGCCCGCTGCCTGGCTGTTTTCGTCGGAATAGGCAAACGGAGCCCATTGCAGGGAAGTCGCCACGCGCAAGGTGCCGCTGCTCTTGATGGCGTCCGGCAGCGCTTTCTTGGCTTCGTCCAGCGTCGTGGCATGGGCCAGCGCGGAACTGGCCAGCAGCGCGCCGCAGGCGAGCAATCGCGCTGTCGACGACATCATCGACGCGATGTTGAAAGGCTGTTTCATCTTTTCCCTGTTTTGTTCGGTGCGTTTGTTCGGTGCGAAATTAATGCTCTGCTTGAGCATGAATAGAGTGTAGGCACTATAAATTGCCAAGTAAATATTATTTCTGCCGTCTACGTGAAATCCCTGATGTCGACCGTTGCGCGAGGCCCCGGGGTGATCCGCTTGAGTGCTGCCTATCGAGCTGAATTACGCTGAAATGGCTTGATTTATAGGGTCGGCTGCATGTATGGACGATCGATGGCCAAGATGGGCCGCGATTCATGCAGCGGACTTACAATTCAAGGCCGTGAAAGAGCAGATTGAGCGTACACACTTATGTTTTTGTGTGCGGCACGCATCATCGAGGGCCTGTCAATGCATCGGGACGCTTTGATCCACCTCGGCATCCGCGCATAGCCGCGCAGGACTGGCGTATCCATACTTTCCCCCACGTTCAAGGCTTCAGGGGGAAGCATCATGAGGGCAGGCAGGCAAGGTCAGCGCGGGCAGGGCATGACGGAATACATCATCGTGGTGGCGCTCATCGCGGTGGCCGCGATTGCGGTGTATCAACTGTTTGGGCAGGTCGTGCGTTCGCAGACGGCGGCCATGGCCAAGGAACTGGCCGGGGAGGATGGTTCATCGCAATCCCGGCAGGCTGGTACGGCGGCCGCCACGGCGGCTGAACAAACCAAATCGCGGTCCCTGCAGTCGTTCACGGGCAATGCCAAGGCGGCCAAGTAATGTCCCGCGAACGGCTGCCATATGGCGGACAGGCCCTGGTCCCGGCCTTGCTGCTGCTGTCGGTCTGTGGCGTGGCCTGGGCGGCCTTGTACAACCTGGGCCAAGTGGCGGCGACCCGCGCCCGCCTGACCCACGCCGCCGATGCCGCGGCATACAGTGCCGCCCTGGAGCAGGCCCGCGCGCTGAACTTGCTGGCCTATATCAACCGCGCGCAGATCGCGCACCAGGTGGCCATGGCCCACCTCGTCACTTTGGCGACCTGGGCGCAGTTTTCCGATGCCCAGGCTCGGCGGCGCGGCATGGGGAATCCTCCGGCCTATCTGATCGGCTCCTTGTTCGGCGCAAAGGCCGAGGCATCCTATGCGGCAGGGAGATCCACCTCGGGTGCGCCGGACGAGGCAATCCGGGCGTACCGGGCGCACGACGACCTGGTGCACGACACCTTGCTGCACGTGGCGCGGCAGGCTGTTTCGGCCTTGTCCAGGCAGAGGGCGGACATGGTCCAGCTTGTCTTGCGCGCCAATTATCCCGATCTGGATGATCTGCCGCAGGCCTTGCCATGGCGCGTGCTTGCCGATGGCTGGCCAGGCTATGTGCAATTTCGTCCAGGGGCGGCGCTGCAACCCCTGGCCTACGCTGCCGCGGGGCGCTACGACTTCCTGCAGCCCCGGAATTTCACCCGCACCAATAGCTGGATGGTCGAGAAGCGTTGCCCCGAAAAGCGGCATGAGTTGCGCCGGCGTGGCGCAACGCAGATGGATGAGCAAGGCAACTGGGCCTCGTTCGACTCCTTGTCGTATCACGCCCTGCGGGCCAATAAATGGATAGGCTGCTATTTCCGCGAATACCCCATGGGCTGGGGGCTGGCGGGAGACGGCGGCTCGGGCGATACCGTGCAGCATGCTCCCGAGGATTTTTCCGCGGAAGATTTCTGGCGTTGGGTATCGGCCAATACCTCGTGGGACATTTTTTCGGGCAGCGGCAATCCCTTGGCCGATGCCTACGCCCAGGATGACCGCGCTACGCCGCACGGGCGAGGACTGCCGGGCAGCGACGACGTGGCAGCGGGCCGGGAGGCCGAGCCGCTGCGCTTTTCGATTGCCGTCCGGCAACCGGCGGCGAGCCTGCCCATCTCGGGCGGCACAAGCCGGCTTGCCTGGGCTGGCGCTTATGCCTGGCGGGCCTTCCGGCCGGATGAAGGCGTCACGGTCAGCGCCGCGGCCGAAACCTATTATGTGCGGCCCCAAGCCCGCGATGACGGCAAGCGTGAGCTGCCTACCCTGTTTCGTCCTTATTGGCAGGCGCGTCGCGTCGCCGTGACGACCGGCGAGCAGTCCGCGGCCCATGGAGCAGCAAGATGACGAGGCAGAGCGGCCAGGGATTGGTCGAAGCGCTTTTTGCCCTGGCTGCCTTGCTGGCTTGCGCCTGCGCCATTGCCTGGACCGGTTCCGCACGGCACCAGGCGATGCAGGTGGCGCAGGCGAGCCGTGCGGCGGCCTTCATGGCCGCGCGCGGCGGTACCCCGCCGGCCGGTCGCGACGGCGTGCGGCTCGAGCTGAGCCGGGATCGGGCGGGATCGATGCCGTCGGATGAGCGGCAGGCGCAACTGGTGCAGGACTGGCTGCGTCTCGATCCCCGGCTCGTGACGGCAAGGGCCGAACGCCTGGTACAGCCCGCCGGGGGTTGGACGTTTTTATCTGTCGGGGCCGTGCCTGTCCACCGCCATACCTCGGTTGCGCAGGTGGGTGGACATGCCGAATCGGACATGGATGGGCAGCGGCGCATTCTGGACAGTCGAATCGGCTGGCGCCAGGCCGCGGATCCGTCGCAATCCCTGTCGCAGCGCTTGCGGCAACACCTCGCAGGCATCGACGCGGCCTGGGGCGAGCGCAAGCCGGATGCCGACTGGGTATCGGCATGGCCGGGCCTGGTGCCCGCCGAAAAACTGACCAATGGGGGGCGGCCGTGATTGCGCGTCGTCATCGCTTATGGCTTGCCGCGGCTTGTCTGGCCCCCGCGGCTGCCGGCCATGCCGCAGCCTCGTGGGTATTGCCCAAGGGTAGCGCGATGGTCGAAATGGCATCAGGCGCAAAGGTGTACGGCGCGCCAGCCGAGGTGCTGTCGTACGAGGCCCCGATGGACGCGCCGGCGTTGATCGCCTTCCTGGCGCAGCAATATCCGGCTTTGCGAGATATGGCGGTGTTCCCGGGCATGGCCGTGCTATCGGATCTCAGCGGGCCCTGTTCCCGCGTGGTGACCGTTTCGGGGCAGGACGGACGCGGCAGCAGGGGAACCCTGTCCACCATTTGCTGGGAGAAGGCCATGACCCGGCCCGCATTGCCTGCGCCTTGGCTGCCTGCCGGCGCGGAACTGGTGTTCGACTTTTCCGAGCCGGCGGGCCGGGCGGGATATGTCCAGCAGATATGGCAATACGCGTCGCCGCCCGATGCCGTCGCCAGGCAGGTGCACGGCAATCTTGCGCGCCAGGGGTGGCGGCCCGCATACGACCCGGATGGCGCCGGGTCTTCGTGGCAAACCTGGCAGCGTGGATCGGAGACCGTGATCGTCGATATCCTGGGCAAGGCCGCGGGCAGCATGCTGGCTGTTCTGCGATTCGACTCCGGCCAGTCCACGCTGGCAGGGCAGGCCGCATCGGGAGGCATGCCTTGAAGCTGACCCGATGGTTGCCCATGGCGCGTGCGCTGGGGGCCTATGCATTTGCCGCGGCGGCAGGGCTGGCGGCGGCCTGGGCCGTGCATGAATACATACAACAGCGCACGCGGGCCATCGAAGCCCAGTCTCGCGTACCCATGGTGACCAGGCTGGTCGCAGCCCGGGATCTGCCGGCAGGCGCATCGCTGGACGCCGAAAGCCTGGCCATGCGGGACGTGCCCCAGGACTGGGCATCATCCGATTCCTTGCCGCCCGAAGCGCTCGGCCAGATCGAGGGCGGCATGCTGGCATTGGCCGTCAGGGCCGGGGAACCCGTCCTGCTCCATCAGGTCTTGCGGCACAAGAGCGAGCCCGTCGCGCAGCAGCTGGCCGCCGGCCGCCGGGCCTTCAGCCTGCCCATGCAGGAAATCCGCGATCTTCCCCAGCATGTGCAGCCCGACGACCGCATCGACCTGTACGTGTCGTTTGCGCATGGCGGACGCGAGCTCACGGTCCCCTTGCTGCAAGGAGGAAAGGTGTTGTCCGTCGATGGCGAGCCGGGGCAGCCTGCCCATATCACGCTGGAGGCCGCCGCCAGCGAGGCGGTCAAGGTCGTTGCCGCGCGGCAGGGCGGCGTGCTGACGGCCCTGCTGCGTCCGGCCGCCGACGCGGGATCCCGCGAGGATGCCTCGGCGCCGCGCGATCTTCCTGGCTTGCTCGGCATGGCGCAGCCCGCCTCCCGCCGGCGAGCCGTGGACATCATCTATGGGGACCGGATCGAAGGCGGGGACTATGGTGCTTTTGCCGACGATGCCGCCGCGGCGCCGGCTGCCAGGCGAGGTGCGCCATGACGACCTTGCGCCGTGCTGGCAAGGGTTTCGCGCCGCTGGACATGCTGCGGCGGAACCTGGTCGGCCTGTTCATATTGTGCGGCCCGGCTTATGGCGCACAGGACACGCCCCAAAGCCTCGAACTCGACCTGGAGGTCGGCGAAAGCCGGGTATTGTCCATGCCGGGCGCCCGCCGGGTTGCCGTGGGCAACGGGCAGGTGCTCAGCGCCATCGCCGACGACGAGCGGGAAGTCGTGCTGTTTGCCCGGCAGGAGGGGATGTCCTCGGTGCATATCTGGTCCGGTTCGCCAGTGCCCGCGGCCTATGCCGTGCGGGTATTGCCCGCGGGCCTGCGCCGCATGCGCGCCGAGGTCGACAAATTGCTCGAGGGCATCCCGGCGGCGCATAGTACCCAGGTGGGCGGCAACCTGGTCATCGAGGGCAATGATCTGTCCGACGAGGACCGGGCTCGCATCGCCGCGCTGGCCCAGCGCTATCCGGGCATCCTGGATTTCACGGGACAGGTGGGTTGGGACCGCATGGTGCTGCTCGATGTGCAAGTGGTCGAGCTGCCGCGTTCCCGCCTGACCGATTTCGGCGTGCGCTGGGATGGCGCCACGCAGGGCGGCCTGCAGGCCGGCATGGTCTGGGACGGCGGTACGGCGGCGGGCATGCTGAGCGAGCGTCCCGGAACCGCTCCACTGGCCGCGGCCTTGCCTACTTACCGTGCCGCCAGCTATTTCGGCGCCAACGCCGTGTTGTCTTCCAGCCTGGCTGCCCTGGCGCAGCGCGGCGAGGCAGTGATGCTGGCGCAGCCGCAATTATTGGCCCGCAGCGGCAGTACGGCTTCCTTCCTGGCTGGCGGCGAAGTGCCTTATACCTCGTCCGACCGCAATGGCGTTCCCACCACGCTGTTCAAACCTTATGGCGTGTCCTTGCATATCACGCCGCGCATCGATCGCAACGGGGCGATTCGCTCCCGTATCGAGGTGGAGGCCAGCTCCGTGGACGCCTCCATGAGCCTGCCGTCGGGGCCGGCGCTGCGCACGCGGCGGGCGGTTACCGAATTCAATGTCCGTTCGGGCCAGACCTTGGTGCTGGGTGGGTTCCTCTCGCGCGAACAATCGTTCGAACGCAGCGGGATTCCGTTGCTGTCCGAGATTCCCGTGCTGGGCAGCCTGTTCGGCGCGGACAAGACCCAACGGCGCGATACCGAGCTGGCCATTTTCGTGACGCCCAGCATCGTGTCGAACGACTACGCCGGGTTTGCGCAAAGCGTGGCGCAAGGACGCCAGGTGCTGCAGCAGGCCTTCCCCGAACCCACCCAACTGCGCCTGTTGCCGCCGGCGGGCGCCACGAGAGGCTGGAGCGCGCCCGAAGGCGCCGGCTCGCAATGGCAATCCGGCAACGGCGATGAGCCCGACCGTTTGGCCACACCAGGCAAGGAGCCCTGAACATGCTGGAAATCACACTGATATTCGAAGACGGCACACGGCAGGTGCATGCCGCCATGCCACCCGTGTCAATTGGCCGCGCGCCGCAATGCGCCGTGCGCATCGCCAACTGGCGGGTAGGCCGGCAGCACGCCAGGCTGGTGCGCCAGGGCGGAGACATCCTGATCGAAGACCTGGGTACCTTGGGCGGCACCCTGGTCAATGGCGAACGCGTGGCGACGCACGGCCCTTTGACGGCGGAGGATCGCATTCTCATCGGGCCTTGCCAGATCCAGGTGCGTGAGAGGCAGGAGACGCCGCCGCCATCGGATCCGGTTTCCAACAATGAGGCCGCGCCGCCGGCAAGCGCCGCCTCCATGGAAACGCCGGCGGCCTTGGCCTGGCTGCCGCACCGGCGCAGCCTGCACGCCGCGCTGCTGCAGGCCCTGGATCTGCGTCGGCGGGATGTGTCGGGCATGAGCGACCAGGCCTTGCGCGAGGAGGCCCGGCGGCTGCTGGATGAACTGGTCCAGGAAGCGGATTTTCCGGCCCAGCTCGATCGGGCGCTGCTTTGCCGAATGGTGCTGGATGAGGCGGTCGGGCTCGGTCCGCTCGAAAGCCTGCTGGCCGATCCAGGCATCACCGAAATCATGGTGAACCGCCATGACGAAGTCTATGTGGAACGCGCGGGACGGCTGTCGCGGCACGATACGGTGTTCAGCAGCGAACAGGCCGTGCGCGGCGTCATCGACCGCATCGTCGCCCCGATAGGCCGGCGCATCGATGAAAGTTCGCCCATGGTGGATGCGCGCCTGCCCGACGGCTCGCGCGTGAATGCCGTGATTGCGCCCATTGCCCTGCGCGGCGCCAGCCTCACCATACGCAAATTCCCGCTGCGGCGGCCGCAGATGCCCGATCTGGTCCGCCTGGGCAGCTTGAACGAGGCGATGGCCGAACTGCTTGCCTTGTGCGTGCGCCGCCGCAAGAGCATCGTCGTGTCCGGCGGCACGGGTTCGGGCAAGACTACCTTGCTCAACATCCTCTCCAATGCCATTCCCGACGGCGAGCGCATCGTCACGATCGAGGACGCCGCCGAGCTGCGGCTGGGGCATGCGCACCTGGTTGCGCTGGAGGCGAGGCCGCCCAATCTGGAAGGCCGGGGCCGCATCGATATTCGCGACCTGGTGCGCAATGCCCTGCGCATGCGGCCCGATCGCATCGTGGTGGGGGAGTGCCGAGGCGCGGAAGCCTTCGACATGCTGACGGCCATGAATACCGGGCATGAAGGTTCCTTGACCACCCTGCATGCCAATTCGCCGCGCGATGCCTTGTCGAGACTGGAGGCCATGACCTTGATGGCCGGGCTGGACCTGCCGCTGGCCGTCGTGCGCGAGCACATCGCCTCCAGCGTGGACATCGTGGTGCAGCAGGTCCGGCTTGCGGACGGCAGGCGGGTGGTGACGGGCATCGTCGAAGTCACGGGCATGGAAAGCGGCCGGATACAGCTGCAGGACCTGTTCCATTACGAACACGGGCACGGGTTCGTCGATTCCGGCATGCGTCCGACTTTTCTGGAAGGACCGGCGCCATGATCTGGCTGGCTTTCGTGCTGACGGGCTTGAGCGTCGCCGCCCTGGCCTGGAGCGCCCAGGCATGGGTCGGTCCGGCATTGCGGCGTTATCGGCAGGTCTATACGCAGGAAACCGGAGTCAAGTTGAGCGAACTGTTCCTGTTCGTCGACCCGGCCCAGTTGTGGCTGGCCTCCTTGGCCTGCGCGGCCTTGGGCGGGCTGTCGGCATGGGCGCTGTCGGGCAGCGGGCTGGCGGGTGTGCTGGCGGGATTGCTGGCCACGCGATTGCCGGGCGTTCTGGTCGAGACGTTGCGCAGGCGCAGGCTGCTGCGGTTCGAGCGCCAATTGCCGGTGGCGCTGATGTCGCTGGCGGGCGGATTGTCGGCTGGCGCGAGCCTGGCGGTCGCGCTCAAGCATATCGTCGAACAAAGCGAGGCGCCGTTGTCGCAGGAGTTCGGCCTGATGCTGCGCGAGCAGCGCCTGGGCGTGCCTTTTGCCGCCGCGCTGGATCACCTGCACGAGCGCGTGCCATCGGAAGCCACCGTCCTGGTGACGGCGGCCTTGCGCGTGGCGGCGCAGACGGGCGGCAACCTGGCCGAAGCGCTCGAGCGTATTGCCGATACCTTGCGGTCGAGGCTGCTCCTGCAAGGCAAGATCCGCGCCTTGACGGCACAGGGCCGCATGCAGGCCTGGATAGTCGGGTCCTTGCCCGTGTTGTTGGCCCTGGTGCTGAACCGTCTCGAACCTCAGGCCATGGCGGTGTTGTGGAGCACGCCCATGGGCTGGACGGTGCTGGCTGTCGTCCTGCTCCTGGAAACGACGGGCGTGATGATGATCCGGCGCATCGTGAACATCGACATCTAGGAGTGTGGGATGAGCGTCCTGGCCATCATGCTGTCCGGACTGTGCGCGGCGGGGCTGGTTTACCTGTTGCTTGCGCCGCTGCGCCCAGGGCTGCAGCCCGTGCCGGCCGTATCGAGCATGCCCTGGTGGTGGCGCTGTGCCTGGCCATGGACGCGCGCGCTGACGCCGCTGGCGGAACCGCTGATGTCGTGGCGGACGCGTGAAAAAAAGCGCCAGGCCCTGGGCCGCGCCGGTGTGCCGCCGCAGATCGGGCCGCAGCACTGGCTGGCCATGACGTGGCTGATGGCATGCGCGGGGGGCGGGGCGGCACTGGGCTTGGCGCTTGTCCTGGCGTGGCCGCCGGCAATACCCGTTGCCCTGGCCGCGCTGGCGGGAGCCGGTTGGCCGGGCTTGTGGCTGCGCAGCCAGGCGATGCGGCGCAAACGCCGCATCGACCGGGACATGCCTTTCGTGCTGGACATGATGACGCTCTGCGTCGAGGCCGGGCTGGGCCTGCATGGCGCCTTGCAGCAATCCGTGCAGTGCAGCGCGCCCGGCCCTTTGCGCGACACCTTGGACGGCGCGCTGGCCGACATGCGCACGGGCATGTCGCGCATGGCCGCGCTCAAGGCGATGGCGGGACGCAGCGGCAGTGCATCCTTGCAGGCCTGGGCGGCTTCCATGGCGCAGGCCGACGCGCTGGGCATGAGCCTGGGCCCCTTGATGCGCGGCCAGGCCGCGCAATGCCGGGCCGATCGTTTTCAGCATGCCGAGCGCCTGGCCATGGAGGCGCCGGTCAAGATGCTGCTGCCGCTGATCGGCTGTATCTTTCCTTGCACGTTCATCGTGCTGGGATTCCCGATTGCCTGGCAATTGTTGCCGGCGTTGCAGTAGCAGGCATGGCCATGAAGCATCCGCCCGACGGCAAGCCGCTGCGCCTGGTGCGCCTGCATACGCACTGGGCGCGGCTGTGGGGGTTGTTGTGCCGGCGCCGGCCGCCGGGGCGGCGCTGCGGCGTCTGGCTCGCGCCTTGCCGGGCCGTCCACACCCTGGGCATGGCCTACGCCATTGACGTGGCTTTTATTGGCAAGCAGGGCAAGGTGCTGCGAGCCGTTCGGCTCGCGCCCTGGCGCATGGCGCTATGCGTGCGCGCTGTCGGGGTGGTCGAGACCCGTGCGGGTGTCGTCGTCGATGCCGAAAACCGAGGTGTAAGCCGGGTAGAAGCTGCAATACAGCACGCCGCCCGCAATGATGTTCACCGGCACCTGCAGGCTGTCGACCAGGGTGCCGGGCATGCCGGCCGTCACCAGCAGGCCGGCGATCAGGTCGATGAACATGAAGATGAGGGCCCAGGCCACGCCGTAGACCAGGAAGGCCCATTTGCAGCGCCAGCAGGCCACGATGGAAAAGAATAGCGACTGCATCAGGCGCACGCCATGCCAGGCCACCAGGACGGGCGCATGCCAGAACAGCGCGGCAATGGGCACGTACAGCGCGACGAACACCAGCATGGGCTTGCGCATGGCCATCATCAGCGGGGCCAGGTCCTGCGCGGTGGAGGCCACGCTCATGCCGTCCATCACGTCGTCGGCAAAGGGCAGTACGGCGACGAGTTCGGCTGCGATGCAGAAGGCGGTGTAGAGCAGCCCCATGAGCATGAGCTTTCTGAATACGCCGGGGCGCAGCAGGGGCTTGGGCCACATCGACGGCAGCATGATGCGCCCGGCCTCGACGTGCTTGCAGGCCGCGAGCGTCATGACGGTGATGACGGGCATCAGCAGCGGCAGCAGCAGGGCGCCGATGGGCAGGGTGAGCGCGGCGAATACCACGAACAGGCTGATCACCATGGCCCAGGTGAACATGGCCAGGGGCTGCTTGCGGAACAATTGCAGGCCTGCGCGTATCCATTGCCAGCCGGAGGTTGCAGGGAGCGAGGCTGCTTGCATGAGGTATGAGGACGGTGAATAAAGGGGCCGTGAGGCGGTGGGTCAATTATCGGGCGTCGCGGGATCAGGGCAAGGCCGGCGGTGCCAGTCGGTGGCGCGCCAGTAACACCCGCTCGAAATGGGTCGGGTCGTTGTGCTTGAGCGTCTGGGCCGGACGGGGGAGAAAAAAATCGTAAAGTCGCGACAGCCAGAAGCGCAGGGCCGCGGCGCGCAGCATCAGCGGCCAGGCCTGGCGCTCGGCGTCGGTGAAGGGGCGCACGGCGGCATAGGCGGCCAGCCATGCCTGGGCCAGCTCGGGTATGAACTCGCCGGTTTCGTGCACGATGCACCAATCGTTCAGGCATACGGCCACGTCGAACAGCCAGGTGTCGCAGCCGGCAAAGTAGAAATCGATGAAACCGCCCATCCGCGGGCTGTCGTGGGTGCCGGCAAACAGCGCGTTGTCGCGGAACAGGTCGCAGTGCGCCGGGCCCGCGGGCAGGGCAGGCCATGCGGCGCAGGCTTCGACCTGCGCGGCGATTTCCGCGTCGAGCAGCTCGGTTTGGGCCGGATTCAGGAAAGGACGGACCTTGGGGGCGGTCTGGCGCCACCAGTCCAGCCCGCGCAGATTGGGCTGCCGGATGGCGAAGTCGCGGCCGGCCAGGTGGGCGCGCGCCAGGGTGGCGCCGGCCAGCCCGCAGTGGGCCTTGCCGGGGGCGGGTTCGTAGCTGCCGGGCAGGCGGGTGACGATGGCGCAGGGCTTGCCGTTGAGTTCGGTCAGGCGCGTGCCGTCATCCAGGGTCTGGGGCTCGGGCACGGGGATGCCGCGCTGCGCCAGATGATGCATGAGCTCGATGTAGAACGGCAGCTGTTCGCGCGTGAGCACTTCGAACAGGGTCAGCACGTACTCGCCGCGGCTGGTGCCGAGGAAGTAGTTGGTGTTTTCGATGCCTGACGTGATGCCGCGCAGCGACACCAGGGTTCCCAGGTTGTAGCGCGCCAGCAGGGCGCGCGCGTCGTCGTCTGATACAGGGGTGAAAACGGCCATTGGGTGCAGGCAGGGTTACGTCAGGATTCAGCGTTTGCGACGGGTTTGCGATCGACATCGCCCGCTTGAGTGGGGGATTTTAGACTACCTGCCCGTTACGCATTCCGCGCCAACCGTATCCCCGTGAACTGCCAGCGTGCCCCGGGGGGCAGGAAGTGCCGGTAGGTAGTACGGATGAGCGAACCCGGCGTGATGCAGGATCCGCCGCGCAGCACGTACTGGTTGCACATGAATTTGCCGTTGTATTCGCCCTGCATGCCGGCGGGAGGCTGATGGCCGGGGTAGGCGTCATAGGCGCTGGACGTCCATTCCCAGGCATCGCCCAGGAGCTGGACGGGCCCGTGGCCATTGCGAGCGAGCATGGGCACGGGCGCGGGGCGGGGCTGCAGCAGGCCGTTTTCGAGCAGGTTGGGCCGGTCGCCGTTGCCTTCCTTGCGCAGGCGGGCGGCATGTTCCCATTCGGCTTCGCGCGGCAGGCGCACGCGGGCCCAGCGCGCATAGGCATCGGCCTCGAAATAGCTTACGTGCACGACGGGGGCGTGCGGGTCCAGCGCCTGCATGCCGTGCAGGGTGTAGACCTGCCAGGCGTCTTTTTGCCCTTCCCAGTAGAGCGGCGCCTTCCAGCCGGCGGACTGCACGGCTTCCCAGCCCAGGGACAGCCATATCTCGGGGCGCCGGTAGCCGCCGTCGAGCATGAATTCCAGGTATTCGCCCTGGGTGACCAGGCGGTCGGCCAGGTAGTAGGGCGGTAGCAGCACGCCGTGCGCGGGATGTTCGTTGCTGAAGGCAAAGCCTGCGCCTTCATGGCCCAGCCGGACCTGGCCGCCGGCATAGTGCGTCCACCCTGCGGGCGTGCCGGCCGGCAGGGCGCCGGGTGCCGGCGCCTGCGCATAGGCGGGGCGCAGCGGGTTGCAGGACAGCAGGTGCTTGATGTCGGCGAGCTGGCGCTCCTGGTGCTGCTGTTCGTGCTGCAGGGCCAGATCGAAGAAGGCGCCTGCCTGGTCGCCGAGCCCGCCCGGACGGGACAGCAGCGCGTGCATGGTGGCATCGACATGGGCGCGGTAGTCGAGCACTTCGGCCAGCGAAGGCCGCGTCAGCAGGCCATGGCTGGCGGGGGGAAGTTTGCTGTCGCCCACCTCATAGGCATGAAAGAGCTGGCGCAGGCGCGGATCGTAAGGAGGGCGGCCGGGGTCGGCGCGCTGCACCACGAAGGTCTCGAAAAACCAGGTGGTATGGGCCAGGTGCCATTTGACCGGGCTGCAGCAGGGCATGGATTGCGCCTGGCAGTCTTCGGGGCTCAGGGGCTGGGCCAGCAGGAGGCTGAGCTGGCGAACGGCGTCGTAGCGTTGCGCGGCACTGGCCGGGGCGGGCGTAGCGGCCGGCATGGCGCCGGGCAGGAATGGATCGCGGGCAACCGCGTGGGCCGTCGAACCGGGATGGGTCAGCAGGCAGGGAAGCTCCATCGGGCGCTCCTGGTGGGGCACGGCATCGGGAGTACGACCTGGGGTGCTGCGTGGCCGTCCATTGTGCCCGGCTGTGGCCGGGACGTGTCAAGCCGGGAATCTGGATTGCAATGGACTTTTACGAAATTCGCGATCTTGCGGGGGGGAGGGATGGGGACGGAAATACTGCTTTACGGCTGGTTGCCAAAGCACAGGCAAGGCAGCGAGGCAAGTAGTAAGAATAATGTCATCGTGAAAACGGAAGGTCGGGAGACTCAGGCATGTCGACGATGGTGATAGCGCGGTTCGAAAGCGTGCCAATGGCGCGTAGTGCCGCGCATGCCTTGGTCGCGGACGGCTTTTCCGAAGACGTCGTCAGTGTGTTTTACGGCCGGCGCCCGGCCAGGAGCCGTGGCTTGTGGGCCCGGCTGGTCGAGGCCGTGCGGCGGCGCAGGCGGTCGGCCGGCGAGATCCTGCTCGTGGTGCAGCTGTCTTCGGCCGACGTCCAGGCGGCCATCGGCCTGTTACGGGATGCGGGCAGCGTGTCCGTGGAGCAGTCGCAGGATGATTGGCAGACGGGGCCCTGGGAAAGGGCGGCCGTGCACCGCATCCGGCCGGTAGCGCGCCGGCCGGCCGGACCCGGGCCGGTGGCGCACCGCGCGCAGTGGCAGCAGCTCTGATCCGGGCCGGGGTCAGGCGGCGACGGGCTGTTGCCGCGGCTGCGCGAGCGGCACGTCGTTGATCGAGCAGGCCGGCTGGAAGGAATCGGCCTGGGCCATGTGCCAGCCTATCCTGAAGACATCATGGCGGAATTCGCCGCGTAGCAGTTCGCCCGGCGACAGCGTGGGGAACAGGGCCGACAGCAGGCGGACCTCGGCGGGCGAGATGCGGCG
Organism: Bordetella sp.; assembly: GCA_036404015.1. Taxonomy (GTDB): domain Bacteria; phylum Pseudomonadota; class Gammaproteobacteria; order Burkholderiales; family Burkholderiaceae_B; genus Bordetella. The sequence goes on from DASWPO010000208.1 coordinate 14,359, forward strand.
GGCGATGTGCTGCGGCCGCAGGTCGCCGGGGTGGGTCAGCCCGGCGGCGCAGAGCAGCTCGGCCAGGGCGTGCAGCGTATTGCGGTGGAAGTTGTGCACGCGCTGGGCCTTGTCCGGGACCACCAGGGCGCGCTGGCGCAGGGGATCCTGGGCCGTTACGCCGGTGGGACATTTGCCGGTGTGGCAGGCCTGGGCCTGGATGCAGCCCAGCGCGAACATGAAGCCGCGGGCGGCATTGCACCAGTCGGCGCCCATGGCCAGGACGCGGGCCATGTCGAAGGCGGTGATGATCTTGCCCGAGGCGCCCAGTTTGATGCGGTCGCGCAGGTTGGCGCCCACCAGGGTGTTATGCACCAGGCGCAGGGCTTCGCGCAGCGGCGTGCCCACGTGGTCGACGAATTCCACCGGCGCGGCGCCCGTGCCGCCTTCGGCGCCGTCGACCACGATGAAGTCGGGCGTGATGCCGGTCTGCAGCATCGCCTTGACGATGGCGAACCATTCCCACGGGTGGCCCATGCAGAACTTGAAGCCCACGGGCTTGCCCTGCGAGAGCTTGCGCAGCCGCGCCACGAAGTGCAGCAGGCCGATGGGCGAATCGAAGGCGCTATGCGCGGCCGGCGAGTTGCAGTCCTGCCAGGCCGGCACGCCGCGGGCCTCGGCGATCTCGATGGTGACCTTGCCGGCCGGCAGGATGCCGCCGTGGCCGGGTTTGGCGCCCTGCGAGAGCTTGATCTCGATGAGCTTGACCTGCGGTGTGCAGGCGTTGCGCACAAAGGCCTCTTCAGAGAAGCGGCCCTGTTCGTCGCGGCAGCCGAAATAGCCCGAGCCGATGTTCCAGACCAGCGAGCCGCCGGCTTTGCGGTGGTAGCGGCTGATGCCGCCTTCGCCGGTGTCGTGGGCGAAGTTGCCCAGGCGGGCGCCTTCGTTCAAGGCCAGCACGGCATTGGCCGACAGGGCGCCGAAGCTCATGGCCGAGATGTTGAAGACCGACATGGCATAGGGCTGCTTGCAGTCGGGGCCGCCCACCATGATGCGGAAGTCGGTGTCTTCGATGTGGGCGGGGGCGAGCGAATGGTTGATCCATTCGTAGCGGTCGCTGTAGACGTCTTCCTGGGTGCCGAAAGGGCGTTTGTCGAGTTCTTCCTTGGCGCGCTGGTAGACGATGGAGCGCTGCGCGCGCGAGAACGGCGAGGCATTGGTGTCGTCCTCGAGGAAGTACTGGCGGATCTCGGGACGGATGAATTCGAAGAGGAAGCGCAGATTGCCCAGCACCGGATAGTTGCGGCGGATGGCGTGGCGCGTCTGCAGCATGTCGTAGATGCCCAGCAGGGAGAGGGCCCCCAGCGGGATCACCGCCCACAGCCAGTATGCGGTGTAACGCACGGCCAGCAGGGCCGTGACGATCGTGCCGATGAGGATCAGGGCGAAGGTCGTGTAGCGGTTGACGATCCAGCGCATGCATATCTCCACGTGACGGGAACGGCCCACCATAACAGAACCTGATTACAGGAACGTGCCCCCACGCCGCGCCCGCGGCTTGCTGCCTATCGATGGGGCCGCTTTTGCATGATGCGGGCCATGCGTTCAGCAGCTCGAGGGCGTCGGGGTCTTCTCGACGGCCAGGCCGAACAGGGGGCGCAGGGTCACGCCGAGGGCGCTGCCGACGAAGGCGGCGGGCAGCCATAGCCAGCCGTGCAGGCTGCCGGACAGGATGCCGCTGAAGTAGGCGCCGATATTGCAGCCGTAGGCCAGGCGCGAACCAAAGCCCAGCAGCAGGCCGCCCACGACGGCGCCGACTAGCGAGCGGGCGGGCACCTTCCAGACCGGAGCGAACTTGCCTGCCGCGCTGGCGGCGGCCAGCGCGCCGACCATGATGCCGATGTCCATCACGGTGGTGACGTCGTGGCTGACCGGGTCGGCCAGCGCGGCTTTCTGGGACGCCCAGAACTGCCACCCGCCGATGTTCGTGCCGAAGGCCTGGAGCACCTTGACGCCCCACAGGGCGAAGGCCGAGGTGATGCCCCAGGGGCGGCCGGCCAGCGCCAGGGTGGCGAAGTTCAGCAGCACCAGCACCACGCCGCCGGCGACCAGGGGCCAGGGGCCGCGCAGCAGCGAAGGCGGACGGTTGGTGCCCGTGGTGGTGGAGATCACATGGCCGTGGCGGCGCTTCTCGAGCACCAGGGTGATCCAGGCGATGAGGGCGAAGACGACCAGGTTGGCGACCAGCGCCGTGGGCACGCCCCAGCTTTTGACCAGCGAGGTGGGCGGCAGGGCGGGCAGGGCCGACCACCAGCCGTAGGTATAGGTGGCCAGCACACTGCCCACGATGAAGAACAGCAGGGTGACTATCATGCGGGTATTGCCGCCGCCGACCGCGAACAGCGTGCCCGAGGCGCAGCCGCCGCCCAACTGCATGCCCAGGCCGAACAGGAAGGCGCCCAGGAGCACCGATACGCCGGCCGGCGACACCAGTCCGACCACCGGCTGGCCGAACAGCGAACCCTGCGACAGAAAAGGGAAGAACAGCAGCACGCCGAAAGCCAGCATCACCATCTGCGCGCGCAGGCCGGCGCCGCGGCGATCGGACACGAACACGCGCCAGGCCTGGGTGAAGCCGAAAGCGGCGTGGTAGAGCGTGACGCCCAGCAGGCCGCCGACGATCCAGAGCGCGCTCTGGCGCCAGCTGACGGTCTGCAGCAGGTAGGCGGCGCCGGCCAGCCAGATCAGCAGGGCGACGAGGAGCGGTTTGCGGTTGGCGAAAATGGGCGGCAGCGAGGCCGGCAGGGGCAGGGCGGAAGCGTGGGTGCTCATAGGAAGAGGATGCGCGCGGGAGCGTCAGGCATGCGGGACGGATTCGACTTGCAAACCGGCTTGCAAATAACGCACGCGCATATGGCAGGAAAAAAAGATAACCTGATTTTATGACGCGAGAGGCAGGCTCTCTCATTTCCATTGATTATGAGCTTATGACAGAAATCCCTCTTTTTCCCTTGGGCAGCACGCTGTTTCCCGCGGGCGTCCTGCACTTGCGCATCTTCGAGGTGCGCTACCTGGACATGGTCAAGCGCTGTATTGCCGAGGGTTCGTCCTTCGGCGTGGTGGCGCTGTATGCCGGTGGCGAGGTGCGCGCCCCGCATGGGGGCGAAGTCCTGTCGCCTGCCGGTACCCTGGCTTGCATCACCCAGTGGGAGGCGCCGGCCCCGACGCTCTATCAGCTCACCTGTACGGGCAGCACGCGTTTTCGCCTGTTGCGCAGCTGGCAGGCCAAGTATGGCTTGTGGATGGGCGAGGTGGCGTGGCTGCCCGACGATCCGGTAGAGGAGATTCCGGCCGAACTGCAGCCCAGCGCCGATGCCCTGGGCCGCTTGATCGCCGGCATGCAGCAGCAGGGGGTGCCGTCGGCCCAGATGCCCCTGGCGCCGCCGTTCCGGCTGGACGAATGCGCCTGGGTGGCCAATCGCTGGTGCGAACTCCTGCCCTTGCCGGCTACCGAGCAGGTGCATCTCCTGGAACTATCCGACCCGGTCGAGCGGCTGCGCGCGGTGCACGCCCTGCTGAGCGGCATGCTGCCGCCGCAGGCTTAGCGCCCATTCAATCGGCGCAATTCAGGCCGCGTTGCGCCGGGGCAGGTGCTCGATGGTTTCCTTGGCCGTGCCCACGGCGAGGGAGTCGGGGAGATTGACGCCGTTCTTGTAGGCCACGATTTCGGCCAGGATGGACAAGGCGATCTCGGGCGGCGTGCGGCTGCCGATGTACAGGCCGGCCGGGCCGTGCAGGCGCGCCAGCTGTGCTTCGGTGATGTCGAAATACTGGCGCAGGCGTTCGCGCCGCCTGGCGTTGTTGGCGCGGCTGCCCAGCGCGCCCACATAGAAAGCCTCGGACTGCAGCGCGTGCATGAGCGCCAGGTCGTCGAGCTTGGGGTCGTGCGTGAGCGCCACGACGGCGGTGCGTGGGTCGGGCTGGGCGGCTATCACCACGTCGTCGGGCATGTCGTAAGTGAGGTGCACGCCCGGGATGTTCCAGTCGGCCCGGTACTCTTCGCGCGGGTCGCAGACGGTGACGTCGAAATCCAGCCCTGTGGCGATCTCGCACAGGTAGCGCGAGAGCTGTCCGGCGCCGATGACGATGAGCCGGTTGCTCGGACCCAGCGTGTACGAGAAGTGTTCTTCCTGCAACTGCGGCGGGACTTCGGCCGAGGCGCAGCCCAGGGTGGCCGCGCCGGTGCGCATGTCGATGTCGCGGCGCAGGGCCTGGCGCTGTTGCAGGATGCGCACCGTGTCGTCGATGCGGCTGTGCGCGGCCAGGGGCTCGAGCACGAGTTGCAGGGTGCCGCCGCAGGGAATGCCGAAACGCCGGGCTTCTTCGGCCTGGATGCCGTAGATGGCCACGGCCGGCCGGTTGCCGGGGCAGAGCGATGCGATGCCGGTCTGGCGCACCCGGTCGATGAGGTCGTCTTCGATGCAGCCGCCGGAGACCGAGCCGGACACGACCGCGTCGTCACGGATGGCCATCATGGCGCCGGGCGGCCGGGGCGAGGAGCCCCAGGTGCGCAGCACTGTCAGCAGCACGGCCTTGCGGCCCTGCCTGAGCCAGCCCTGGCAGGCCAGCAAAACGTTGAGATCGGCAGCTTGCATGGCGTGGTGTTGCGTTCAGCCGCAGCGCAGCGCCTCGATCGCGCCCTTGGCATCGAGGATGATGTTGATGCGCGCGGGGTTGTATTCCATGGTCATGACCTGGCCGGGCTTGAGCAGCCGAACGGCGTTCGAGCCCGAGCGCTGGCGCACCGATTCGCCCACGCTGTCGCCGTAGGCCTGGCCCAGCATGTTTTGCACGGGCTGGGCGTCGCAGTCTTTCGATGGCGCGTCGGGGCCGGACGCGGACGCAGAGCCCGAATAGGAGGCGCTCGAGTAGGAGCCCGTGCCGCCGGTGGCGCCGGCGGCAGAGCTTCCGTTCGAGCCGGGGGCGGCGCAACCGGCCAGCAGGGCAGTCAGCGCAAGCGGCATCAAGGCGTTCAGCAATCTGGAAACCATGGTCTTCCCTGGGTGTGACGGCAAGAGTCTAGGCATTACGGTAGCAGATGCCGCGGGGCTCAGGCCACCGGCGTGCGCAGGGTGACGAACTCTTCGGCGGCCGTGGGATGGATGCCGATGGTTTCGTCGAAGATGCGCTTGGTGGCGCCGGCCTTGAGCGCCACGGCCAGGCCCTGGATGATCTCGCCGGCATCCGGCCCCACCATGTGGCAGCCCAGCACGCGGTCCGTCTCGGCGTCGACCACCAGCTTCATCAGGGTCTTTTCCTGGGAATCGGTGAGCGTGAGCTTCATGGGGCGGAAGCGGCTCTCGAAGATCTTGACCGTATGGCCGGTGGCGCGGGCTTGTTCGGCCGTCAGGCCGACCGTGCCGATATTGGGCAGGCTGAAGACCGCGGTGGGGATCAGGCTGTAGTCGACCCGCTGGTACTCCTCGGGCCGGAACAGCTGGCGAGCGATGGCCATGCCCTCGGCCAGGGCCACCGGGGTGAGCGGCACGCGGTTGATGACGTCGCCCAGCGCCAGGATGGAAGGATCGGCGGTGCGGTAGTCGCCGTCGACCTCGATGAAGCCGTCCTTGTCGAACTGCACGCGGGTGTTTTCCAGGCCCAGGTTGTCGACCATGGCGCGGCGGCCCGTGGCATAGAAGACGCAATCGGCGTCCAGCGCAGCGCCGTCCTGCAGCGTTACGCGCAGCGTGCCGTCGGGCAGCTTGTCGATGCGCGCCGGATCGGCGTTGAATCGCAGGTTCACGCCCTTCTTGGCGAGCTCCTCGCGCAGGTGTTCGCGCACGCCGTTGTCGAAGCCGCGCAGGAACAGCGCGCCGCGGTAGAGCTGCGTGACCTGGGCGCCCATGCCGTTGAAGATGGAAGCGAATTCCACGGCGATGTAGCCGCCGCCGACCACCACCACGCGCCGCGGCAGGGTCTCCAGGAAGAAGGCCTCGTTGGACGTGGTGATGTGCTCGCGGCCCGGGATCTCGGGCACGAAGGGCCAACTGCCCGTGGCCACCAGGATGTGCTTGGCCGTGTGGCGCTGGTCGTTGATCTCGATGGTGTGCGGGTCGACGATGCGGGCGTGGCCTTCGTGCAGGGTGACGCCGGCATTGACCAGCAGGCTGCGGTAGATGTCGTTCAGGCGCTGGATTTCGCGGTTCTTGTTGGCGATGAGCCTGGGCCAGTCGAAGCGCGGCGCCTCGGCCGTCCAGCCGAAACCGGCCGCCTGTTCGAAATCCTCGGCGTAGTGGGCGCCGTAGACCAGCAGCTTCTTGGGCACGCAGCCCACATTGACGCAGGTGCCACCCAGGTAGCGGCTTTCGGCGATGGCCGCGCGGGCGCCGAAGCTGGCGGCAAAGCGCGAGGCGCGAACGCCGCCCGAGCCGGCGCCGATGACATAGAGGTCGTAGTCGTAATTCATGGTGCGAGGGTGGGGGCGCCGTGGCGGCGCCCTGGCAGATATTGGAGATTAGTCCTTATTAAACCGCTTTTGCCGCCGCCGCTGGCCAAAGACCCCTGGGCGCGGATGCCGGGCGGCTGTTTTCGCGCCGGTTTCCGTGCCGGTTTTGCTCTATCGTACGGGGCTGCTTCACGGGTTCGTTTCAGGGATTCACTGAGGAGATTTCAAGCATGTCCGCCGTGCGCACCAATGAATACGGGCTGCCCATCGGCCCCGAACTGCCGGGCTGGAGCGCGCGCGCGCGCCCGCCGTGCACGCCCATCCAGGGCCGCTTCTGCCGGATCGAGCCGCTGGCCCCCGCGCGCCATGCCGACGACCTGGTCGCCGCCTTCCGGCAGGCGCCCGACGGACGCGCCTGGACGTACCTGGCCGTCGGCCCTTTCACGGATCCGGCCGAGCATCGCGCCTGGCTGGCCAAGGCCGCGGCCGGCGAGGACCTCCTGCA
>DASWPO010000209.1:0-9358 GCA_036404015.1 Bordetella sp.
CCCGATGCGCCAGCAGCGGCAATGGCGACAAGCCGAACTGCACGCGCTTCAGGCTGGCCATGACCGGCGTCTGCGCCCAGTCGGCGTTGCCGAGCGTGATGTCGTTTGCGCTGACACGCGGCCACGGCACCCAGCCGCGCCAGCCGGGGGTGGCAGGTTCGCGCGCCCAGGCTACCGACAGATCGCCACGGATGGCGAACGGGCGGCCCAGCGCGGCCGAGACGCGCGACTCGATCTGCGGCTTGAACCGGTTCAGGTCCACCCAGGTCACGGCCGCAACCGCCCCCGCGATCAGGAGGGCAAGCAGCGCGAACAAGGCAGCCACGGCGATGAATGCTGCGCGGTGTTTGCGGATCATGTGTGCTTTGCTCCGGGCCGGCACACATCCGGCCCCTTATATTTAGGGTAGCGTAGCCAGCCGGCCGATGGCGCATACTGCAGGCAACCGATACATCCGGCAAAGCTCAGGTACACTCGCGCGCCATGCCAGACAGTGCGCCTTCCACCGCGGCCCCGACGCCCGACGGCAACCCGGCCGGCTTCAATCCCTGCCTGGATTGCGGGGCTTGCTGCGCGCATTTCCGCGTGTCCTTCTATTGCGGCGAAGTCGCTGGCGCCAACGGCGGCAGCGTGCCGGAAGCGCTCGTCACGCAGCTGTCGCCGCTGCGCGTCTGCATGCGGGGCACCGAACAGGGCGGCGGCCGTTGCACGGCCCTGCGCGGCGAGCTGGGCAAGCCCGGCATCCACTGCGCCATCTATCCGCTGCGCCCCACGCCCTGCCGCGAATTCAACATCTGGGAAACCGATGGCAGCGTGAACCCCGACTGCCAGCGGCTGCGCCGCGGCCTGGGCCTGCCTGAGCTCGCTCCGCGCCCCGGCAATTGATGCAATCCGGACCGGCAGGAAGCTGTCTTTAAGCTGAATTTAAGTCGATAGTTCTTTCAATGTGCTATCGAACGGGCGCAAAATGCGGCCCGGGGGATTCCATCCATAAATTCCAAAAGCGAGGCAGCAATGACTCAGTCCCATATCGAGGTGATCGACGCAAAACGTCGCATCAAGGCGATCTTCATTGGCTCTATCGGCAACCTGGTGGAGTGGTACGACTTCTATGCCTACACGGCCTTTGCGCTGTATTTCGCGCAGGCGTTCTTTCCGTCGAGCGACCCGGTCGTGCAGCAGCTCAACGCGGCCACCCTGTTCGCCGCCGGTTTCATCGTGCGCCCGGTGGGCGGCTGGCTCTTCGGCCTCATAGCCGACCGCTACGGCCGGCGCCTGTCGCTCATGACCTCCGTGGTAATGATGTGCTTTGGCTCGCTCATCGTGGCCTTCACGCCCACCTACGCCTCGATCGGCTTTGCCGCGCCCGCGCTGCTGGCCCTGGCCCGCGTGATCGAGGGCCTGAGCCTGGGCGGCGAGTATGGCGCCAGCGCCGCCTATCTGACCGAAGTGGCCGATGCCGAGCATCGCGGCTTTTATTCCAGCTTCCAGTACGTCACGCTGATCGGCGGCCAGCTCACCGCCATCATCGTATTGCTGGTGCTGCAGAACATCTTCCTCACGCACGATCAGCTCGTGGCCTGGGGCTGGCGCATCCCCTTCGTCATCGGCGCCCTGCTGGCGATTATTGCCGCCGTCATGCGCCGCAACCTGCCCGAGACCGAGAACTTCACCAAGTCCTTGGAATCGGGCGCGGCCAGGAAGTCCAGCGCGGGCTCTCTGCGCGGCCTGGCGCGCTACCCGCGCGAGGTGGCCCTGGTGGTGGGCCTGACGGCCGGCGGCACGGCGGCCTTCTACACGTTCACCACGTATATGCAGACCTTCGTCAAGCAGACCGTGGGGCTCTCCGACAACACCACCACCTACGTGATCTTCGCCACGCTGATCTTCGCCTCGATCCTGCAGCCGCTGTATGGCGCGCTGTCGGACCGCATCGGCCGCAAGCCGGTGCTGCTGTTCTTCGGCATCGCGGGCACGCTGCTGACGGTGCCCATCCTGACGACGCTGGCGGGCACCAAGTCGCCCTTCATCGCCTTCCTGCTGATCTGCGCGGCCTGGATCTTCACCGCCGGCTATACCTCGATCAACGCCGTGGTGAAGGCCGAGCTCTTCCCCACCTCGATCCGCGCCATCGGCGTGGCCTTTCCCTACGCCATCACCGTCTCGGTGTTCGGCGGCACGGCCCCGGTCATCGCGCTGTATTTCAAGACGCACGGCCATGAGCAGTGGTTCTACTACTACCTGGCCGCCATGATCTGCGTGTCGCTGCTGGTCTACCTGTTCATGCGCGACACCAAGCACGCCTCGGTGATGGACAGGCACGAATAGGCGTAAACAGCGTACAGGGACATGCGGCCGCCCCCGCCGCATGGGATGAGATACAAAAAAGCGGCCAGGCCGGATAAGCCTGGCCGCTTTTTTATCGCTATCATCTTTTTACCGCCGCGAGCCATCAGCCAGGGACAGCCATGCCAAACCACTTTCTCGACGACTTCACTCCCACAGGCGTCCTGCGCGCCTCCATCAACCTGGGCAACCCCATTCTCGCCAAGCGCGACGAGACGGGACTGCCCGCCGGCGTCTCCGTGGATCTTGCCCACGAGTTCGCCCGCGAGCTGGGCGCGCAGCTGGAACTCGTGGTGTTCGACTCCGCCGGCAAGTCCGTCGACGCGGTCACGAACAAACAGGCCGACATCGGTTTCTTCGCGGTCGATCCCGTGCGCGGCGCGGGCATCGCCTTTACCGAGCCCTATGTGTTGATCGAGGGCGCCTACCTGGTCACCCAGGACTCCCCGCTGCAGAGCAACGACGAAGTCGACCACCCCGGCATCCGCGTCGCGGTCGGCAAGGGCAGCGCCTACGACCTGTACCTCACGCGCGAGCTCAAGCACGCCGAGATCGTGCGCGCGCCGACCTCCCCCGCCGTGGTCGACACCTATCTCGAACAAGGGTTGGAGGTTGCCGCGGGCGTGAAGCAGCAGCTTGAAAAAGATGCCCGGCGCGTGGGCGGCCTGCGGCTGTTGCCAGGGCGCTTCATGGAAATCCGGCAGGCCATGGGCTGCCCCAAGGACATGCCCGATTCCGCCGTGCGGTTCCTGGCGGATTTTGTCGAGCGCATGAAGGCCGGCGGGTTCGTCGCGCAGGCCTTGCAGCGGCATGGCATCCAGGGGGCGTCGGTGGCGCCCGCAGCGCACCCCTGAATGCCGGGCGCCGGCCGGCGCCGCCCTGTCAGGGCGACACTTTCAGTGCGACACCTTCAGTGCGACACTTTCAGTGCGACAGGATCTTCGACAGGAACTGGCGTGCGCGGTCGCTCTTGGGAGCCTGGAAGAACGATTCCTTGCTCTCGTCCTCGACGATCTCGCCGGCGTCCATGAAGATGACGCGGTCGGCCACCTTGCGGGCGAAGCCCATTTCGTGGGTCACGACCATCATGGTCATGCCTTCGCCGGCCAGTTCCACCATCACGTCCAGCACTTCATTGACCATTTCCGGGTCGAGCGCCGAAGTGGGTTCGTCGAACAGCATGCAGATGGGGTCCATCACCAGCGCGCGGGCGATGGCCACGCGCTGCTGCTGGCCGCCCGACAACTGGCCGGGGAACTTGTCGGCGTGCGCCTTCAGGCCCACGCGGTCGAGCAACTTGAGCGCCTTGTCCACGGCTTCGCCGTGCGAACGGCCCAGCACCTTTTCCTGGCCCAGGCAGAGGTTCTGCGTGATGCTCAGGTGCGGGAACAGTTCGAAGTGCTGGAACACCATGCCCACGCGCGAACGCAGCTTGGACAGGTTGGTGCCCTTGGCGGCCACCGAGGTGCCGTCGACGATGATCTCGCCGCCCTGGATGGACTCCAGGCCGTTGACGGTCTTGATGAGCGTGGACTTGCCCGAGCCCGACGGGCCGCACACCACCACCACGTCGCCCTTGTCGATGGAGGTGCTGCAGTCCTTCAGAACCTGGAACTGCGGGTTGTACCACTTGTTGACGTTTTTCAGAGAAATCATGGACACGAAATGGCCCTCCGGCGTGTCGGCATACGATCAACGAACGATCGCCAGGCGGTTCTGCAACCGCCGGACGAACCTCGATGCCGTGAACGAAATGATGAAATAGACCACCGCCGCGAACATATACATCTCGGTGACGCGGCTGTCGCGCTGGGCCACCTTGGACGCGGCGCCCAGGAAGTCGGTGATCGACAGCACATACACCAGCGAGGTGTCCTGGAACAGCACGATGGTCTGCATGAAGATCACCGGCAGCATGGTGCGAAAGGCCTGCGGCAGCACCACGTAGCGCATCATCTGCAGATAGCCCAGGCCAATGCCGTAGCCCGCCGCGATCTGCCCCCTGGGAATGGACTGGATGCCCGCCCGCATGATCTCGGCGAAATAGGCTGCCTCGAACAGGGTGAAAGTGATGATGGACGAGCTGAGCGCCCCCACCTGGATGGGCCGCGATGCGCCGGTCACCCACTGGCCCACGTAGGGCAGCAGGAAGTAGATCAGGAAGATCACCAGCACCAGCGGCAGCGAGCGGATCAGGTTGACGTAGATCGTGGCGACCTGGGTCAGGCCCGGCGTCGACGACAGGCGCATCATGGCGATCAGGGTGCCCAGGATCACGCCGCCCAGCGTGGCGATGACCGTGAGCATCAGCGTGAAGCTCATACCCTCCCGGAACAGGTAGGGCAACGACCGGTAAATGACGTTGAAATCGAAATTGGCGAACATGGTCAGCGCCCCGAGATGTAGCCGGGCACTGCCAGGCGGCGTTCGATCCAGCGCATCGCGAACGTGACGATGAAGTTGAGCGCCAGGTACAGCACCGCCGCCGCGATGAAGGCCTCGAACACCTGGAAGGTTTCTTCCTGCATGGCGCGGGCCCGCGCCGTGAGCTCGAGCAGGCCGACGGTGATGGCCACCGAGCTGTTCTTGATGGTGTTGAGGAACTCGGAGGTCAGCGGCGGGAAAATGATGCGAAACGCCATGGGCAGCAGCACGTAGCGATAGGTTTGCACCGTGGTCAGGCCCATGGCCTGGGCCGCCATGCGCTGCCCGCGCGGCAGGGCGCCGACACCGGCCGACAACTGGATGGCCACGCGCGGCGCCATGTACAGCCCCAGCCCCAGTATCGCCGTATAAACCGAGCCATTGGGCAGTTGCTTGACCCAATCGCCCCAGGCCTGCGGCAGCATCTCGGGCATGACGAAATACCAGAGAAACAGCTGCATCAGCAACGGCACGTTGCGAAAGAGTTCGATATAGACGTTGGCCACGCCGGCCAACAGGGAAGAACGGGTGGTCCGGAACACGCCCAGCACCGAGCCGATGACCAGTGCGATCACCCACGCGCACAGCGAGGTGACGACGGTCCATTGCAGGCCGATGAGCAGGGAGTCCAGATAGTTGCCGGAGCCATCCAGCGTGGGGTGCCAGAAAACGCCCCAGTCCCAGTGGTAATTCATGCGATCACCCTCACCAAGGCAGCACGCGTGCGCGGTGCGCACGCGCCTTCTTCGTTACGACAGGCGCCACCCGGGCGCGACGGCCCGGGGGTGGATCGCCTCATGTCGGCTATCGATCAATAGTCAGCCGTATTGGGGCTGTCGGTGGGATGCGCGAAGGCCTTCGTCATGGTGGCGTCCATCGGCATGTTCAGGTTGATGCCGGTGGGCGGAATGGGCGAGGTGAACCACTTGGCCCAGAGCTTGGCCATGTCGGGGCTGATGTAGAGCGCCGTGGTGGCCTGGTCGACCAGCGCCTTGAACTGCGGGTCGCCCTTGGGCAGCATGATGCCGTAGGGTTCGGGCTTGTTGAAGGCGTCGGGCGTGATGACGAAGTCCGTCGGGGTCTTCGAGCTGGCGGCCAGGCTGGCCAGCAGCACGTCATCCATCGCGAAGCCGACGGCACGGCCGGTTTCGACCATCAGGAAGGCTTCGGCGTGATCCTTGGCCGCCAGGATGTTCATCCCCATGCTCTTGGCCTTGTTGGCCTCGGCCAGCTGCTGGATGTTGGTCGTGCCCGAGGTCGAGACCACGGTCTTGCCCTTCAGGTCTTCGACGCTCTTGATATTGCTCGACTTCTTGCTGACGACGCGGTTGGCCGTCAGGAAGTAGGTCTGGGTGAAGGCGACCTGCTTCTGGCGGTCGGCGTTGTTGGTGGTGGAACCGCACTCCAGGTCGATGGTGCCGTTGGCGATCAGCGGGATGCGGGTGGACGAGGTGACCGGGGTCAGGTTCACTTCGAGGGTGGGCATGCCCAGCTTGGCCTTGACCGCGTCGACGATCTTGTAGCAGATGTCCATGGCGAAACCGATGGGTTTTTGCTTGTCGTCCAGATAGGAGAAGGGAATCGACGATTCGCGGTAGCCGATCGTGATCGCCTTGGCATCCTTGATCTTGCTCAAGGTCGGGCCCAAGTCTTGGGCCACGGCGGCGGTGGTGCCCATGGCAGCCAGGCAGAGGCCGGCCAGGATGTGCTTGAGTTGCATGCAATTACCCCTTGCGTGAAACAACAGTTAAACGAGAAACGCCCCGCGGCGTACGCTGACAGAGATGCACTGCTGTCGCATTGCTTTCATTTGGCCTGCGACAAAGCCCCCGGAAAGGGGCCCGCATGCGCAAGAACGGCGTAGTTTAGCAGCCGATTATTGCTCTGTCGGGGTCATATCTACAGTAATGACAGCCAATCAGGGCAAACCACAAGGACCGTCCGTTTCTATTTACATTTCAAAAACTGGTCCGATACGCACTTTATGTAACATCCCAATAGATCGATCAACACCGCGTGCCGCATTAGCGCGCTACGCTTGCCCTATCCGGAGCGGGGTTGAACTTTTTCGAAGCAACCCCATCTCATATGTCCCGCTTATGGGAGCTATCGACCATGTTTGGAAAACTCATCCTGAAACTCGTTTTTGCGGGGGCGCTTCTGGCCTCCGGCGCCGCCTGGGCCGCCGATCCCTCGGTGGATCAGGTCTACCAGGCCGCCAGGGACGGCAACTACAGCCAGGCGCAAAGCATGATGGACCAGGTGCTGCGCGACCACCCCAACAGCGCCAAGGCGCACTTCATCGAGGCCGAGCTGCTGGCCAGGCAGGGCAAGCTCACCGCCGCGCGCAGCGAGTTCGACACGGCGCAGAAGCTCGATTCCAGCCTGTCCTTCGCCAAGCCGGGCGCCGTGCAGGAACTGAAGTCGATGCTGTCGTCCGGCGGCGGCGCCATGTCGTCGCGGGCAGGCGGCGTCCATGTGCCGTGGGGGCCGCTGCTGGCGATCCTGGCCTTTATCGTCGTGGTCCTGATGATCGTGCGTTCCCGTTCGCAGCGCATGGCTGATCCCGGCATGGCCGGCGGCATGCGCCCCATGCCCGGGGGTCCCATGATGCCCAGCGGCTACGGTCCGGGCGGCGCCACCATGGCACCGCCCATGGCCGGCGGCGGCATGGGCTCTGGCATCCTGGGCGGACTGGCCACGGGTGCCGCCGTGGGCGCCGGCATGGTGGCGGGCGAGGCGCTCGCGCACCGGGTGCTGGGCGACGGCTCGCACAATGTCGTGCCCAACAACGACTATGCGCAAGGCAATCCGGGCAACTACGACATGGGCGGCAACGATTTCGGCGTGAACGACGCCAACTCGTGGAACGACAACAGCGGTGGCGGCGGCGCCAGCGACTGGGGCGACAGCGGCGGCGGCGGCGGTTCCGACGACGACTGGAGCTGACCTGCCCACGGCGTCACGCCAGGAAAAAGCCCCCGAGCGCGAAGCCGGGGGCTTTTTTCATCAGGACTCGACGTCTTCCAGGCTGAAGATCTCGCTCTGGTCGTTGTACGAGAAGATCTCGCCGTAGCGGCCCCAGTCGATCACGGCGTCGAGCGTTTCCTCGGCGGCGCCGTCGGTCAGGAAGTCCTCGAGCTCCTGCTCGAAGCGCACGCGCGGCGCGCGATGGCCCGGGCGCTCGTTGAGCACGGCCCGGATGCGCGCGGCCAGCGGCACATTCTTGAGCAGGTGCTCGGCAAACATCATCTTGCGTTCCTGGGTGCCCAGCTCCGCGAACTTGTGCGCGGCCGGCGTCAGGAACATGTCGCCCTGGTGCACGTCGGCGAAGCCCAGGTGCTGCAGCATCTCGGCGATGGGGAACAGCTCGTCGACCTCCAGCTGCAGCGAACGGGCGATCTCGGGCAGGTCGGCGCGGCCGTTGTAGGGCGCGGTGGCCAGGGTTTCGATCAGGCCGGCCATCAGGTTGGTCGACACGCTGGGCAGCCAGCTGCCCAGCTCCAGCCCGCCGCGCGCGGACTGCCCGGCGCGCGTGGTCATCTGCGCGTAGATGTCGTCGACCAGCTTGCGGAAGGCCGGGTCCAGGCGGTTGCGCGGATGCTTGAAGGGCACCTTGATCTCGGAGATCACCTTGCCCGGGTTGGACGACAGCACCAGGATGCGGTCGCACATGAAGACCGCCTCTTCGATGTTGTGCGTGACGATGAGCACCGCCTTGATCGGCATGCGGCCCTGCGTCCACAGGTCGAGCAGGTCGGTGCGCAGCGTTTCGGCCGTCAGCACGTCCAGCGCGGAGAAAGGCTCGTCCATCAGGAGCAGCGTGGGGTCGACCACCAGCGCCCGCGCAAAGCCCACGCGCTGGCGCATGCCGCCCGACATCTCGCGGGGATAGGCGTTCTCGAAACCGTCCAGGCCGATCAGGTCGATGGCCGCCAGGGCGCGGGCACGCCGCTCCTTGGCAGCCACGCCCAGCGCCTCGAGGCCGGCCTCGACGTTCTGCAGCACCGTCAGCCAGGGAAACAGCGCGAAGGTCTGGAACACCATGGCCACGCCTTCGGCCGGGCCGGAGAGCGGCTTGCCCAGGTAGCTCACCTCGCCGCCGGACGGCTTGATCAGGCCGGCGATGATGCGCAGGAGCGTCGACTTGCCCGAACCCGAACGGCCCAGCAGGCCGACGATCTCGCCCTCGCGCAGCGACAGGTTGACGCCGTCGAGCACCAGCAGCTCGCCCTGGCTCTTGTCGAAGCCCCGGTAGACGTTTTTGAGGCTGAGGATTTCCTGGCTGGAGTCCGCGGAGGGAGTCGGCATAATCGGCATGGTTTTACTCTACGGTCAGTCGAGCCGCAGCCGGGATTCGGCATAGGCATGCAACGGCCGCCACAACAGGCGGTTGAACAGCGTCACGAACAGGGACATCACGGCGATGCCCAGGATGATCTTGGGAAAATCGCCCGCCGCCGTGGTCCGCGCGATATAGGCGCCCAGCCCGTGCGCGGCCAGCTTGGTGTCGCCCCATTGCACGTACTCGGAGACGATGCTCGCGTTCCAGGCGCCGCCCGAGGCCGTGATGGCGCCCGTGACGTAA
>DASWPO010000210.1:0-30137 GCA_036404015.1 Bordetella sp.
GCTGGCGGGGCTGGTATTGCCCGCGGCATCCGTCGCCGTTGCCGTGATGCTGTGCGCGCCGTCGGCCAGCGCCGTGCCGGGCGTGAAGGTCCAGTTGCCCGAGGCGTCGGCCGTGGCGGTGCCGATCAGGGCGCCGTTGTCGTAGATGTTGACGGTGGCGTGCGGTTCGGCGGTGCCGGCCAGCGTGGGCGTGTTGTCGTTGGTGCTGCCGCCCGAAGCGACCGGGCCGGTGACCGGCGCGGCGTCGTCGGTCGCCGAGGTGATGGCCGGCGCCTCGGGCGCGGTGAGATCGGGCGCCGTGATCGCGGTATCGGGCGACGTGCCGCCGGGCGTGGTTTGCGTGACGTGGTCCACTTCCCCGTTTTTCTGCGGGTCGTTCAGCGGCACGTTGAAGTCGCCGTTGCCATCGGCGGTGCCTGTGCCCAGGGACTGGCCCGACGCGTCGGTGATCTTGATGGTGGCGTTGGGTTCGCCCTTGCCGATGACGGCGCTGCCGTCTCCGTTGAAGTGCGCCGATGGGGCGGCGGGCCGGGTGGGCGTGCTGTTGGCGCCGTTATCGTCGCCGCCGCCACCACCGCCGCCGCCCGCCGCGATGGCGACGCCGCCGCCGATGAGGCCCAGCGCGCCAAGCAGGATGGGAAGGGCCAGGGCGGCGGCGCCGCCGTCCGCATACGGCACCCAGCTGTAAGCCACGAGACCCGCCGTGGCGTCGTCCGGCGCATAGCAGACGGCGGGATTGAACTCCGCCTTCCACATCTGCTCGGTATTGTCGGCGGCGTTCTTGTCGTCCAGCACCAGCGTGGGGATGGCGTCCACCGGGCAGTCGAAGTAGCCCTCGAGGCGCACCGCCGTGCCATCGGCGTATTGGATGAGAAGGTCATCGCCCTCGCGCTGCATGGAAGCGATGTCGCTCTGTGTGGCGAACAGCACCACTTTCGCTTGATCGTGTATCGGGATCGAGGTGTTCTGCGTGTTTTGCGCAACGGTGTGGGTGTCTGTCGATCCAGAGCGGGCTTTTACATCAATACGCTTGTCCATCTAGGTTCCCTGCATGTTGGTTGATGCTTGCACATTCAGTGGGAAATCGATGCGCCGTGCGAACTCCATTGCGCCCCATCTATTAGTAGGTATTTTGAAAGTAAGTTGAGATGTCTTTTGATAATGAAGTGTGTCGACAGTAAAAGACGGCAATTTTTATTAATAAATAAGAGAGCAAATTCTTTCGACGCCCTGTCTTTTGGCATACGTTGTCGCCTGAGGAGGTGAAAGACACGAGAACAGGCGTCATGCCTCCGTGTCACATTTGTCTAATGTCGAATCATCAAAGGTATACATGACGCGTACGGCACGTTGCGTGTTCATCGTGGCGATGGCCATGGCGCCCGGACTGGGCGCCGCGATGCCATTGGAGGAGGCCGTGCGCCTGGCCGCCTTGCGCGATCCCGTGGTCGCCGCCTTGCAGCAGGACGTGGCGCAGCAGGAAACCAATATCGAGATCATCAGGGACGGACAGCGTCCGCGCTTTTCCGTGAACGTGGGCCGGGCCACGTCGCTCGGCTCGGATCCGACGCTGGCCACCGAGCGCAATATCGGCTCGGAGCTGGTGGTTTCGCAGCTGCTGTTCGATTGGGGCAAGGTATCGGCCCAGATCGAAGGCGCGAACGATGACCGCGTGCAGATCGTGTCCGATCTCAAAAAGCAGCTCGAGTCGGTCATCTTCAGCATTGCCGGACTGTATCTCGACGCCGAAACCGCCAAGGCCAAACTGCAGGCGACCGACGAGTACCGCAAGAACGCCGTCAAGCTCAGCGAGATGACGCAGGATCGCGCGCAGGGTGGATTGGGCGACGTGTCGGAGACGGCGCGGGCGAAGCTGGAGATATCCCGCGCCCAGGAGCGCCAGCAGACTTTCGAGTCCAATCGCGACGTTGCCCTGGACCAATTGAATCTGCTGGTGGGGGTTTCCGGCATCTCGACGCAAAAGGTGCCGGAGCTGGCCTACGGCCAGCACGTCGGCACCTCCGGGACGCTGGCGCAATCCATCGAGGGGGCGCCGGATTACCTCAAGTCGCACGCGGCCATGGATTCGGCCCGGACGGGCATCGATGTGGCCAAGGCGGCCACCAAGCCCGCCTTGCGCGTGGAAGCGGCGGGGCATCCGGGGTTTTCCGGCGGCGGCCGCACCAGCGGTTCCTTGGGACTGGTGCTGGGGGTGGACCTGGGCGTGTCCGACCTGTATGGCCGTCAGGCCCAGGCGGCCGAGCAGAAATATGAAGGGGCCCGCAAGCGCCTGGAAGGCGTCGAGCGGGACCTGAAGAACCAGACGCAAAGCTATGCGAGGCAGCTCAAGACCCTGGCGGCCAGCGAAGCCGCGTTCAGGCTCCAGGTCGACGAGGCGCGCAGCGTGGTGGCGACCTATGAAGACCAGTTCACCGCGGGCCTGCGCAACATGACGGACCTGTTCACCAGCATACAAGAGCTGTACAGCACGCAATTGAGCTGGATCGACACCATCGACCAGCTTCGCCGCACGGAATACAAGGCCGCGCAGGCCCTGGGCCTGCAGGGCACGCTGCTGCAGGAAAGAACCGGCATGTCCTTGCCCGATGTGCCGGCGTTCCTGTCCGCGGAGCAGGCGCCGCAGCCGGTGCGGCAACCCACGGCGCCGTTCGACGATCCGGGACACTACGCCAAACTGCCCTTTAACAGCCGGGAGGTCACGCCATGAGCGCGGCGGATCAGATAGCGATGTATGAACCCGGCCTCCTGGCCGGGCTGGTGCGATTGTGCGCGGCGCATGGCGTGAGCACGTCGGCGCAGCGATTGGGCGACGGCCTGCTGCGCGAGCCGGGCGTGTTGCCTTTCAGCCAGGTGGAGCGGGCCTTGCGGCGCGTCAACATGACGTGCGGCATGGTCGCGCTGCCGCTCAAGCGGCTTTCGGCCCATGCCTTGCCGGTTTTGTTGCTGATGCGCGACGGCAGTTGCCTGGTGCTGGAAAAGCTGACCCCGACCTCGGCCGAAGTGTCCCATCCCGAGTCGGGCGCGGGGCGCAGCGCCATGCCGCGCAAGGCGCTCGAGGAGGGCTATGCGGGCCGCTACGTCATCGCCAAGCACATCGAGGTGGTCTCCGCGCACCTCGATGGCAGCTTCGACAAGAAGCCCCGCCACTGGATCCTGGGGCCCGTGCGGGACCAATGGCATGTCTATCGGGATGTCCTGCTGGGGTCGCTGATGGCCAATCTGCTGGCCGTCGGCGTGGCGCTTTTCTCGATGCAGGTCTATGACCGCGTGGTGCCCAATGCCGCGTTCGACACGCTGTGGGTGCTGTCCAGCGGCGTGATCGCCGCCGTCCTCCTGGAATGGGTGCTGCGCTATATGCGGGCCAGGCTGATCGACCATAGCGGCCGCGCGCTGGACCTGCAGCTGTCGGCCCAGCTGTTCGAGCGCGTGGTGCACATGCGCTTGTCGCACCAGCCGACGTCCATCGGCGCCTTCGCCAACCAGGTGCGCGATTTCACCAGCGTGCGCGATTTTTTTACCTCGGGCACCTTGGCCACCTTGTGCGACCTGCCTTTCGTCGTGGTGCTGCTGGCCCTGATCGGCTTCATCGGCGGCTGGGTCGTGGCGGTGCCGCTGGTCGCGGTGGTGTTGATCACGCTGCCCGGCATCGTGATGCAAAAGCGGCTCGCCGCGCTGTCGCGCCAGAACACCCGGGAAAGCGCGGCGCTCAACGGCCTGCTGCTGGAGGCGGTCGATAACCTGGAGAATGTCAAAGCCACCCGCTCGGAAGAGCGCCTGCAGCGGGCCCATGCCAGCCTCACCGCCATCATGGCTACCTCGGGCAGCAAGACGCGCGATATCACCAGCATGCTGCAGCTCATGGCGGGCAGCACCCAGCAGCTGTGCTATACCGCGGTCGTCATCGTGGGGGTATACCTGATCACCGACGGCAGGCTGACGACGGGCAGCATGGTGGCCTGCACGCTGCTCTCGAGCCGGGTGCTCTCGCCCATGAGCCAGGTGGCCGGCCTGCTGACGCGCTGGCAGTTCGTCAAGGCCGCCATGGAGGGGCTGGACCGCATCATCAGCCTGCCGGTGGAACGGCCTGCCGACCGGCATTTCGTGCGCGCGGAACAGATGCGGGGCGCCTATCGGCTGGAGCACGTGGTGTACGCGCACAGGCCCGACAGCCCCGCGGCCCTGCATATCCCGCGCCTGGCGATCCGGGCCGGCGAACACGTGGCGCTCTTGGGCGGCAACGGCGCGGGCAAGTCCACGCTGATGCGCCTGCTGGCCGGCCTGACCGATCCGCAGCAGGGCAATGTGCTGCTGGACGACCTGGCCCTGTCGCAGATCGATCCCATCGACCGCCGCCGGCAGATCGGCTACCTGCCGCAGACCGTGGCGCTGTTCCAGGGCACCTTGCGCGAAAACCTGACCCTGGGCCATGCGCTGTGGTCCGACGCCGAACTGCTCAAGGCGCTCGATGCCGTGGGCCTGGGGCCTTTCGTGCGCAAGCACGTGCGCGGGCTGGACCAGGACATCCTGTCCATCGGCAATATGTCGGGCGGGCAAAAGCAGGCCGTCGGCCTGGCGCGCGTCATCCTGCAGGACCCCAGGATCGTGATCCTGGACGAGCCCACGTCGGCGTTCGACCAGGCCAACGAGGCGCGGGTGGTCGGGTTCATGAAGACGTGGCTCGATGGCCGGACCGCGCTGATCGCCACGCACAAGCGCGAACTCCTGGTCCTGACGCAGCGGGCCATCGTGCTGCGCGACGGCAAGGTGGTCCACGACGGCGAGATGGGCCAGCTCGTCGAGCTGGCCACGCAGCGCGCCAGGCGCCCGCCCGCCGCGCCCGAGATCAAGGTCGTCACGGGAGGCGCGTCATGAGCCGCGGCCACGCCATGCTGCTCGACGTGTCGGACGGCGGCCGCCTGCAGCGCGTGCGGACCAGCCGGACCGTGTGGTTCATCACGCTCATCCTGGCGCTGCTGATCGCCTGGGCGGCCTGGGCGCACGTCAACGAAGTAACCCGCGGCAAAGGCCGGGTGACGCCCTACTCCCGCCTGCAGTCGGTCCAGAGCCTGGAGGGCGGCATACTCACCGAACTGCTGGTGCGCGAGGGCGACATCGTGCAGGCCGACCAGCCGCTGGCCCGCATCGACAGCACGCGGTTTCAGTCGGCCTATAACGAAACCCAGTCCCAGATCGACACGCTCGCGGCCGAGATCGCCCGCCTCGAGACCGAGGTGAATGAAAAGACCGAACTGGTCTTCGAGGGCGAGGGCGACGCCAAGGCGCGCCAGGCCGAGATGGAGCTGTTCAAGGCGCGGCGCACCCGGCTGGACAAGTCCATCGGCGCCTTGCAGGAAGAAGACCGTATCCTCCAGCGCCAGACCGCCATGGTCCAGCCCTTGGTGAAGAAGCAGTCGGTGCCCGAGTCCGAGCTCTTGCGGCTGCAGCAGCAGTCGGCGCAACTGCATGGCCGTATCGGCGAACTGCGCAACCAGTACGTGCAGGAGGCCTACAGCGACATGGTCGACAAGAAGGCCAAGATGGCGGCGCTGCAGCAGAGCATGATGCAGAAGAAAGACCAGCTCGACCGCACGCTGGTCACCGCGCACGTGGCGGGGCGCGTCAACAATGTGCGCATCAATTCGGTGGGCGGCGTGGTGCAGCCGGGCGAGACCATCATGGAGATCAGCCCCATCCACGACCAGTTGGTGGTCGAGACGCTGGTGGAGCCCAAGGACGTGGCCTTCATCGCGCCCGGCATGCCGGCCAGCGTCAAGATCACGGCCTACGACTATTCGGTGTACGGCGACTTGCGCGGCAAGGTCACGCAGATCTCCGAGGACACCGTCAAGGAGGACACGCCGCACGGCCCGCAGGAGTACTACCGCGTCATGGTCACCACCGACAGGGCCTATCTGCAAAAGGGCGAGGAGCAGCTGCCCATACGCCCGGGCATGGTGGCCGAGGTGGATATCGAAACGGGCAGCCGGTCGATATTGAACTACCTGACCCGGCCCCTGATGAAGGCGCGCCTGCGCTAGGGCGCCGCGCGCCGATTATTTCTTCTTGCTGTCCTGCAGCTGGGGCAGGGCCGAGCCGCCGGAGGGCAGCAGCAGGCCGGCCTTGGTGTAGGTGAAGAGCTTGTCGCGCGTGTCGGTGATGTCGAGGTTGCGCATGGTCAGCTGGCCGATGCGGTCGGCGGGCGTAAAGGGCGCGTTCTCGACCTTTTCCATGGACAGGCGCTCGGGCGCGTAGGTCAGGTTGGGCGAGACGGTGTTCAGCAGCGAGTAGTCGTTGCCACGGCGCAGCTCGATGCTGACTTCGCCGGTGATGGCGCGGGCCACCCAGCGCTGGGCGGTTTCGCGCAGCATGATGGCCTGCGGGTCGAACCAGCGGCCCTGGTAGAGCAGGCGGCCCAGCTTGCGGCCGTTGTCGCGGTACTGCTCGATGGTGTCTTCGTTGTGGATGCCGGTGACCAGGCGCTCGTAGGCGATGAACAGCAGGGCCATGCCCGGGGCTTCGTAGATGCCGCGGCTCTTGGCCTCGATGATGCGGTTCTCGATCTGGTCGCTCATGCCCAGGCCGTGGCGCCCGCCGATGAGGTTGGCCTCGGCCATCAGGGCCACGGGGTCGCTGTATTCGACGCCGTTGAGCGCCACGGGCTGGCCTTCCTCGAAGCGCACGGTGACTGCTTCGGCCTTGACCGCCACGTCGTCCTTCCAGAAGGCCACGCCCATGATGGGCTTGACGATGCGGATGCCGGAGTTCAGCTGCTCGAGGTCTTTGGCTTCGTGCGTGGCGCCGAGCATGTTGGAGTCGGTGGAGTAGGCCTTTTCCGCCGACATCTTGTAGTCGAAGCCGGCCTTTGCCATGTAGGCGGACATTTCGGCGCGGCCGCCTAATTCGTCAATGAATTGTTGATCCAGCCAGGGCTTGTAGATCTTGAGCTCGGGGTTGGTGAGCAGGCCGTAGCGGTAGAAGCGCTCGATGTCGTTGCCCTTGAAGGTGCTGCCGTCGCCCCAGATGTTGACGCCGTCTTCCTTCATGGCGGCCACCAGCATGGTGCCGGTGACGGCGCGGCCCAGCGGGGTGGTGTTGAAGTAGGTGATGCCGCCGGTGGAGATGTGGAAGGCGCCGGCCTGCAGGGCGGCAATGCCTTCGGCAACCAGTTGCTGGCGGCAGTCGACCAGGCGGGCGTTCTCGGCGCCGTACTGCCTGGCGCGGCGCGGGATGTCTTCGTAGTCGGGTTCGTCGGGCTGGCCGAGGTTGGCGGTGTAGGCGTAGGGAATGGCGCCTTTCTCGCGCATCCAGATCAGGGCCGCGCTGGTGTCCAGGCCACCGGAGAAGGCGATGCCGACTTTCTGGCCGACGGGGAGGGAGGGGAGAATGGTTGCCATTGTGCGAAGGGCGCCAACACGCAAGTGCGCGCCAAGTAAGGGTAGGAAAAGGTCAAACGCGCATTTTAACGCGTTTGCCAGGCGTGCCGGCCCCGGCGGCGGCGCCCACGAACAGCCGCTTCAGGTCGAGTTCCCGCAGCAGTTGCGCGGTGGCGCTGGCCAGCCGCGGGGCGGGCCGGTGGCGCGGCACGGCCAGCACCAGATCGTTGCG
Source organism: Bordetella sp. (assembly GCA_036404015.1). Taxonomy (GTDB): domain Bacteria; phylum Pseudomonadota; class Gammaproteobacteria; order Burkholderiales; family Burkholderiaceae_B; genus Bordetella. The sequence continues at coordinate 7,627 of DASWPO010000210.1, forward strand.
GATCACGGGCGCTTCGATGCGGCACAGGACCAGGGGATGGGCGGCAGCCGGCCCCTGCGCCGCCGAGCGCGGCAGGATGGCGTAGGCATCGCCCTGCGAGGCGAGTTCGACGATGGTCTGCACCGCGTCGACCTCGGCCGCCACGGTCAGGCGCACGCCCTGGCGCCGGCACGCGCTTTCGACCAGGGCGCGGATGGCGTTGGGCAGGCTGGGCAGGATCAGGGGGTACCGGCCCAGTTGGGCCACTTGCACCACGGCGGGCAGCGGCAGGCGCCCGCCTGGCGCCGCCGCCAGCACCAGGTCTTCCCGGAACAGCGATTCGTAGGCCAATTGCGGCGAGGCGGGCGGGTCGTACAGCAGGGCCAGGTCGATGCGCCCGGCCAGCAGCCATTCGCGCACCTGGGTGCTCAGACCCTCGGCCACGGTAATCGAGGCATCGGGGCAGGCGCGCCGGAAAGCCTGCACCAGCGGCGGGGTGACGGGGCGGGCGATGCGCGGCGGCAGGCCGATGGCGACCTTGCCGGTGGGCGTGTCGCGCAGTCCCTGCAGGTCTTCCTTGGCCCGGGCGGCCAGGGCCAGCAGGGCGCGAGCATATTCCAGGAAGCGCAGGCCCGCCTCGGTGGGTTCGACCCCGCGGCCGTTGCGGTAGAGCAGGTGCTGGCCCAGTTCCTGTTCGAGCAGGCCCACCTGGCGGCTGAGCGTGGGCTGGGCGACGTCCAGCAGTTCGGCCGCGCGCGAGAAGCTGCGGCGCTCCGCCACGCGCACGAAGTATTCGATCTGCTTGATGTCCATATGGGATATTTGATTTTTCTATATCTGAAATCATAGATATATCATTGTTCGGGCGCGGGCGATCGGCCACCATACCAATGGCCGGCGCGCGCGATGCGCGGCCGGCCCAGAACAATAATGACCGGAGACCGCTTCGTGCCCGATTGCCGCCCGCCGCTCGCCGCGCCCTCGCCGCCGCGCCGCCGCCTGCCCGAGGGGGCATGCGATACGCACTGCCACGTGTTCGGCCCGGCCGATCGCTTCCCCTACGCCGAAGGCCGCTCGTACACGCCGCCCGACGCGCCGTTCGAGAAACTGGCGGCCTTGCACGCGCACCTGGGCGCCGCGCACGCGGTCATCGTGCAGGCCAATTGCCACGGCCATGACCATGCGGCCTTGCTGGACGCGGTGGCGCGCAGCCAGGGACGCTACCGGGGCGTGGCGCTGCTGCCGCCGCAAACCGACGCGGCGATGATCCGGGCGCTGCATGCCGGGGGCGTGCGCGGCGCCCGTTTCAATTTCGTGCCGCACCTGGGCGCGCCGCCGTCGCCCGAGGCGTTCGACCGCATGGTGTCGCTGATCGCGCCGTTTGGGTGGCATGTGTGCCTGCACGTCGACGGCGCCATGATCGGCGAGCTGCTGCCGCGGCTGGCCGGGTTGCCGGTGCCGTTCGTGGTGGATCACATGGGGCGCATTCGCGCTTGCGACGGACTGGACGCGCCGGCCTTCCGGGCGCTGCTGGCGCTGGCGCGCGTGCCGGGCGCCTGGGTCAAGGTGTCGGGCATAGACCGCATCGGCGACGGCCGGCGGCCTTTTCACGAAGGCATTCCCTTCATCCGCGCCCTGGTCGAGGCCATGCCCGACCGCACTGTGTGGGGCACCGACTGGCCGCATCCGAACGTCGCCGGCGACATGCCCGACGATGGCGAAGTGGTCGATGCCTTTTTCGAGGCCTGCCCGGACGAGGCGGCGCGACGGCGTGTGCTGGTGGAAAATCCGGCGCGGCTGTATGGGTTTTAGATCGTCCGGGCCCCGGTCCGGGCGCGGCGCGGCAGAAGGCAGCGGACGGCAAAACGCCGGCCGCCATGAAGAAAACAAGAGGAGACGCAAATGTTCAAACGCATGGTGTGCGCGGGCGCGCTGGCCTGGGCGGCGCTGGGCGCGGCGCAAGCCGAAGGGCCGGTGCAGCTCATCGTGGCTTTTCCGCCCGGCGGCCCGGTGGACCTGGTCGGACGCGTGCTGGCCGAACAACTGAGCAAGGCACTGGACCGCCCGGTCATCGTCGAGAACAAGGCGGGGGCCAACGGCAATATCGGCGCGGCCTATGTGTCCAAGGCCCCGGGCGACGGCTCGGTCCTGTTCCTGACCAGCGTGGGGGCGGTGTCGATCAGCCCGGCGCTGTACAAGTCGCTGCCCTACGACCCGGTCAGCGGCTTCAAGCCGATTTCCAAGGTTGTCGACAACGCCACGGTGTTCGTCGTGAATCCCTCGAATCCCGCCGTCGATGCCGCGGATTTCGTCAAGCGTTCGCAGGCGGCCAGCCAGCCGGTGGCCATCGGTTCGTCGGGCGTGGGCAGCATTCCCCACCTGACCCTGGAGATGTTCGCCGACGCCAGCAAGGCCAAGGTGATGCATGTGCCGTACAAAGGGGCGGCGCCGGTCATCAGCGATCTCCTTGGCAATCAGGTGGCCGGCTTCTTCGGCGACGTGCCGGGCCTGATCGGCCAGATACAGAGCGGACGCCTCAAGGTGCTGGGCCTGGCCGCGCCCGAGCGCCTGCCGCTGCTGCCGCAGGCGCGGACGCTGGCCGAACAGGGCATCCCGGGCGTCGAGACCAATAATTGGTACGGACTGCTGGCGCCGGCGGCCACGCCGCCCGCGCTGGTCGACAAGCTCAACGCCGCCGTGCGGGCCGCCTTGCAGGCTCCCGAGGTGCGCGACAAGCTGGCGCAGTTCGGCTGCCAGGTCGCCCCCACCAGCCCGCAGGAACTGGCCGACCTGATCGCGGCCGACCGCCGCAAGTGGTCGGACCTGATAATGCACAAGAACATCCACCTGGAGTAATGGCATGAGCCCATACCGCATTGCCCCGGTCGAGCCGGGCGCGCGCCCGGAACTGGCCGGCATCGAGGCACGCATCCTGGCCGCGCGCGGCCGCATCACGCCGCTGTACCAGGTGCTGCTGAACAGTCCGCCGGTGGTCGACGGCTGGGAGGCCATGCTGACGGCGATCCGCCAGAAAACCGCATTGTCGCCGCGCGTGCGCGAGCTGATCATCCTGCGCGTGGCGGTGCTCAACCGCGCCCCGTACGAATTCGAGGCCCATGTGCCGCACGCGCGCGCCGCCGGCCTGCGCGAGGCGGTCATCGAGGGCCTGCGGGTCTATGCCGCGCCGGACGCAGTCCAGGGGCTGGACGGCGGCGAACGCGAAGTGCTGGCCCTGACCGATGCCATGACGCGCGACATCGAGGTGCCGGACGCCGTGTTCGAGCCCTTGCGCGCGCATTTTGACGAGCAGGGCCTGATCGAGCTGGCCGCGACCGTGGCGGCCTACAACATGGTGTCGCGCTTTCTGGTGGCGCTGCGCATCGGGCACTGAGCGGTCCGGGAGGAATCATCATGCAGACACAGGAAATATTGCTGGTGAAGGTGCCGGCGAGGCTGGACGCCGCGGCCGCCGGCCGGGTCCGCGTCGCGCTGTCCGACGGCCTGGCGCTGTCGGTGGAGGTGTGCGCCGCGCTCGAACTCGACGAGTCGTACGTGTATTGCCGGCCGCGTAGCGGGGTCGACGCCGCGCAGGCGCTGCCGGCAGCCCGCGGCCGCGCGGCGACCGCCTGTCCGGCGGGCAGCCAGGCCCTGCTGCTGGAGGGCCTGCTGCATTTGCAAAGCGAGCCGGACGGCGGCGCCGCGCCCTGGCACTACATCGTCGAGACCGACGTCACGCCCGAGTTCGAGCGCGAGATGAACGATTGGTACGATCGGGAGCACATGCCCGGCCTGGCCGTCGTGCCTGGCACGGTGCGGGCCGATCGCTACCTGTCCCGGGACGGATCGCCGCGCTATTACGCCTGCTACGACCTGCGCACCCTCGAGACGTTCGGCAGTCCTCCCTGGCTGGCCGTGCGCGCGACGGATTGGAGCAGCCGCGTCCGCCCGGCGTTCCGCAATACCAAGCGCACCATGTTCGCGCGGGTGTAGCAAGGAGACGAGCATGCGCATCAAACCTTGGCTGGCTTGCCTGGCGGCCGGTGCTGTCTTTGTCCTGGGGGCGGCGCGGCCGGCCGATGCCGCGGCCACGGCGGCCGTGGCCGCCGATGCGGTCGAACATCATTATGTGTTCGCCGGCGGCGGCGTGCGTATCGAAGTGCTGGCGCAGGGCAGCGGCCGCCCGCTGGTGCTGCTGCCCTCCCGCGGGCGCGGCGCGCAGGATTTCGATCAATTGGCGCAGCGTTTCGCGCAAGCGGGCTATCGCGTGCTGCGCCCGCAGCCCCGCGGCATCGGCGGCAGCATCGGGCCGATGCGAGGCGCGACCTTGCACGACTACGCCGACGACATGGCGGCGGTGATCGAGGATGTCGCCCGCCAGCCCGTCGTCATGGTGGGCCACGCCTTCGGCAATTGGGTCGCGCGCGCCACGGCCGTCGATCATCCGGAATGGGTGCGCGGCGTGGTCATCGTGGCGGCCGCGGCCAAGCAGTATCCGCCCGGATTGAGCCAGCTGGTGGATCGTTCGAGCGACCTGTCGCTGCCGGACGCCGAGCGCCTGAAGGCCATCCAGGACGCTTTCTTCGCGCCGGGGCACGACGCCCGGGTATGGCTGGGCGGCTGGTATCCCGAGGTCAACGAAAGCCAGAACCAGGCCGGCAAGGCGACCCGGCAGGCGGACTGGTGGTCGGGGGGCAAGGCGCCCATGCTCGACCTGCAGGCCGATCTGGACAAGTTCAAGCCGCCCGCCACGCGCGGCGAGGTGCGCGACGAATTCGGCCAGCGGGTGACGGTGGCGGTGATCCGCGGCGCGGGCCACGCGCTGGTGCCGGAGGCGCCCCAGGCCGTGGCCGATGCCGTCATCGGCTGGGAACGCGGCCTGCCGGACCGGCCTTGAGCAGGTTTACAGCTGCCCCAGCAGCAGGAACTCCATCAGCGCTTTCTGGACGTGCAGGCGGTTTTCCGCCTCGTCCCACACCACGCTCTGCGGCCCTTCGAGGACCTCGGCGGTGACTTCCTCGCCGCGGTGGGCGGGCAGGCAGTGCTGGAAGATGGCCCGCGGGTCGGCCACGGCCATCATGTCGGCGTCCACGCACCAGTCGGCGAAAGCCTTGCGGCGGGCCTCGTTCTCGGCCTCGTAGCCCATGCTGGTCCAGACGTCGGTGGTCACCAGGTGGGCGCCGAGGCAGGCGTCCATCGGGTCCTTGAACTGCCTGAGCACCGTGGGCGGGGGCGCGCCGATGCGCGCCGGGTCGAGCTCATAGCCCGCGGGCGCGCAGACGTGCAGGGTGAAGCCCAGCAGCTCGGCGGCCTGCAGCCAGGTATAGGCCATGTTGTTGGAGTCGCCCACCCAGGCCACCGTCTTGCCGGCGATGGGGCCGCGGTGCTCGATGAAGGTGAGGATGTCGGCCAGGATCTGGCAGGGGTGGAATTCGTTGGTCAGGCCGTTGATGACGGGCACCCGCGAATACGCGGCGAAGCTTTCGATGCGCGCCTGCTCGAAGGTGCGGATCATCACGATGTCGACCATGCGCGAGATGATGCGCGCGGTGTCCTCGATGGGCTCGGAGCGGCCCAGCTGGGAGTCGTTGGAAGTCAGGTTGATGACCGAGCCGCCCATCTGGTACATGCCGGCCTCGAACGAGACGCGGGTGCGCGTGCTGGCCTTCTCGAACACCATGGCCAGCGTGCGGTCGTGCAGCGGCATGTGGGGTTCGTAGCGCTTGAACTTGTCCTTGATGACGCGGGCGCGATCCAGCACGTAGGCCAACTCGCCGGACGAGAAGTCCTTGAGCTGCAGGAAGTGCCGCAGCGGGGCCGGGTTGCCCTGGGCGGCACTCGGATTTACGTTGGACGGGGACGGGGTCGCGGTCATGGTTAAAAATCACAAAGCCAGGTTGGCGAAAAGGTCAATCATATACAATTCGGGCGCGGGTCGAATTGCGACCCCCGGGCCGACCCGGCCTGGGTGGCGGGCAAACGCCGGCTCCGCAGTGAAGAAACATGACTACGCGCGTTCGACAATTCCTCATCTACGGTATTACAGAAAGCGGCAGCCGTTTCCGTCCCAGCGACTGGGCAGAGCGCCTTGCCGGTGTCATGGCGCAGTTCCGTCCCCCCGGCGTGGTCGGCACCCACCTCACGTATTCGCCCTATGTGCTGCCCGTGGTCATGGACGGGGTGCGCGGCGTCGTGGTCGACCAGCGGCTGCGTGAACTCGAACCGCTGGCCTACAAGTTCGTGGTGGATTTCGCCCGCGACAACAACCTCAAGACCGAAGAGCGCGAGATCGACGAAAAGGCCTGAACGCGCTCAGACGCTGTCGCGGATCAGCGGCGCGGTCGAGCAGTGCAGGCCGCCGCCGCCCAGGGCGACATTGGCGTAGGGCACGACGCGGATGCTGACGCCGGCGCGCTCGAACTTCTCGGCGGTGCGATCCGACAGGCCTTCGGCCATCAGCACGCGGCCCGGCCGGACGGCCAGGCAGTTCACGACCCAGTTCTCGTCTTCGTCGCAGACCTCGATGGTCCTGATCTTCAGTTCCTGGAGTTTTTCCAGGAACCAGAAGGGCAGCAGCGCCGGATTGATGAAAGCGGTGTCGACGTCGACCATGACGAGCATGCCGTCGATGTGCAGCCGGTAGCCCGTCAGTTCGATGGTCAGCAGCTCGACGCCTTGCGTGGCCAGCACCTCGCGCAGTTGCCGGGCGCCTTCGGCGTTGACGCGGCTGGATAGGCCGAGCACGGCGGTCTTGGCATTGAGCAGCACGAAGCTGCCGCCCTCGAGCACGCCGGTGCCCGCGATGGTGCGCAGGATGGGCATGCCCAGCGCGGCCAGGGTGCGGGTGACGGGCAGCTCTTCGCCGCGGCGGATCGGGGGCCCCAGGCGGGTGACGATGGCGCCGCCATTGACGGCGATCACGCTGTCGCGGGTGTAGACCTGCTTCATGCGGCCGGGCGCGACCTGGTCGATGTAGACGACTTCGGCGCCTTCCTCGCGCAGGACTGCGGCATAGGCGTCATGCTCGGCCTGCATCGCCGCCAGCGAGGGGATGACGTCGCCGCGCCAGTACCAGCCCTTGTCCACTTCGCCGAAGGCATTGATGCCCGGGATGCGCTTGCCGGGGTCGATGACTTTCAATTCGTCGCCGGGGCGGTGCATCAGCACCTTGCGGATCTGGCCGACGTCGTTGTCGCAGCCCCAGACCCGCCCCCAGTTGGCGATCTGCTCTTCGGGCGTGTGGAAGGCGGGTTCCGCCTTGGAGGGAAACTGCTTGATCAGCATGTTGTAGCGGTATTCGGCTTCGGTAATGATGCCCATCGGGGTCTCCGTAGAGGGTGTTTGAAAAAGGTAGGCTCAGTGTTTCTTCCTGGCGCGCAGCGCCAGGTCGAGCGTGAAGAGGGCGAGGGTGAGCAGGATGAGGACGGAGGCGACCGCGGCCATGGTCGGGTCGAGCGCCTCGTTGATGCCGTCCCACATCTTGCGCGGCAGGGTGAAGACGGTGCGCCCGGCGATGAACAGCACGATGACCAGCTCGTCCCAGGAGTGGATGAAGGCGAAGACCAGCCCCGAGACGATCCCCGGCCGGATGTTGGGCAGGATCACGTGGCGCAGGGTCTGGCCGATGCCGGCGCCCAGGTTGCGCGCGGCCTGCTCCAGCCGCGGGTCGAGCCCGGCGAGCGCGGTCGACACCGTGACGATCACATAAGGAATGCCGGTGACGGAGTGGGCGACGATGATGCCGGTATAGGTGTTGATCCAGCCCAGGTCGGACCAGACCTGGTAGGCCCCCAGGGCGTAGATGATGGGCGGCAGCATCATCGGGACGAGCATGGCGAAGCGCACCATGTTGGCCAGCGCGGTGCCGATGCGCCAGCAGCCGACGGCGGCCAGCGTGCCCAGCGTGCCGGCGATGGCGGTCGAGGCGCAGGCGATCACGAAGCTCTGCCAGATCGACGCGAGCCACTGCGGCGAGGTGAAGAGCTTGTGGTAGTTCTGCAGGGACACGTGTTCGGCCGGCAGCGACAGGTAGCTGCGGTCGGTCAGCGAGACGGCGAACAGGATGGTGATGGGCAGGACGAGAAAGCAGATGATGGTCCAGGCGAGCGAGCGGGTCGCCATGGCGGGTTTTTGCTGAAAAGCCGAGGACATGTCAGCCTCCGCACGGCCGCCCGACGGAGGCTGAAGCCCCCTCGGGGGGCAGAGAACGTAGTGAGCGTGGGGGTCTCATTCAAGCGGCTCCGAACAGTTTGCGCAGGTCGATGAAGCGGCCGACCGCGGCCAGCACGGCGAGGATGAAGATCAGCAGCAGGCTGGCCAGGGCCGAGCCCACGCCCCAGTTCACGACGTCGAGGATCTGCATCTTGATGTATTCGGCGATCATCAGGGTCTTGCCGCCGCCCAGCAGCGCCGGGGTGACATAGAAGCCGAGCGCGTAGATGAAGACGAGCATCGAGGCGCCGAAGACCCCGGGCAGGGTCAGCGGGAAATACACCCGCCAGAAGGCGCGCCGGCGGCTCGCGCCCAGGCCGCGCGCGGCGGCGACCAGGCGCGGGTCGATGGCGTGCATGCCGGAATACAGCGGCAGGATGGCCAGCGGCAGCATGTAGTGCACCATGCCCACCAGCACGGCGAACTCGTTCCACATCAGCGGCAGGGGCGAACTGATAATGCCCAGGCCCATCAGCAGCTGGTTGACGAGGCCGTCGTTGCGCAGCAGGGTGAACCAGGCGAAGGCGCGCACCAGCACCGAGATCCACAAGGTCACGACCACGCCCATGAACAGCACGCGCCGCCGCCGCTCGTCGGCGTTGGCGATGACGTAGGCCACGACATAGGCCAGCATCAGCGTGGCGACGGTGGAAAGCAGCGTGATCCGCAGCGTGGTGCCGAGCATGCGGTGGATGGAGCGCGACGCGGCCACGAACGCGAAGTTCGACAGGCCGGGCTCGGGCACCGTCACGCTCATCCAGAGCACGCGGCCGATCGGGTAGAAGTAGAAAGCCGCCAAGCCCAGGAGGGCGGGCAGGGTCAGCAGCCAGTACTTGAGCAGGGGATGGCGGAATCTCGGCACGTTCATCGATCAGGAGGCGATGCGTCCCATGAACGCCTGGAAGACCTTGGAGTGGTTCTTGATGTACCAGTCGGCGCCCATCTTGGCCTGCACGGCGGCATTGGCCGGATCGCTCGGGTTGTCGGCGCGCAGCGATTCGGGGACCAGGCCCGCGGCGGCGGGGTTGGCCGGGCCGTTGCCCATCTGCTCCAGGACGTAGAGCTGCTCCTTGGGGCGCTGCATCGACGCGATGGCGCGGAAGGCTTCCTTGCCGGCCGGGTTGCCCTTGGGCACCACCCAGATGCCCGGCTGCAGCAGGCCGTCCTTGAAGGTATAGGCGACGCGGCCCTTGGTCTCCGACTTCAGCACGTTGGCGCGCGTCGACCACAAAAAGCCCATGACGCACTCGCCGTCGCGCAGCAGGCTCTGGCTTTCCGCGCCCGAGGACCAGAACAGCAGGCTGTCCTTGATGCTCTCGAACTTGGCCATCGCGCGCTCGACGTCCATCGGGTAGAGGTCCTTGATGGCCACGCCGTCGGCCAGCAGCGCCATTTCCAGCATGGCCTGGCTGTCCTTGCGGATCATGCGGCGGCCGGGGATCTTCTTGATATCGAAGAAATCGGCCAGCGTCGGCGTGCCCTGGATCTTGGCGGTATCCCAGGCCATGACCGTCGAGAAGAAGTAGTTCACCACGCCCAGCTCGTAGGCGAAGCCGTCCATCACCTTGGACTTGTCGACGATGCTGTAGTCGATCGGCTCCAGCGCGCCCTTGGGACCGAGCTCGGCGATGGTGGTGATGCCGCCGTCGCAGATGTCCCAGGTGACATTCTTGGACTGCACCATGGTCAGGATCTTGCCGTTGACCGGGCCCGAGCCGTCGATCACCATCTTGCCGCCTGCGGCGACGTACGGGTCGGCGAAGGCGGTCTTGAAGACGTCCACGGACACCCCGCCCCAGTTGACCAGCACGACCTCGGGCTTGTCGGCGGCGAAGGCATTGCGCGCGCCCATGGCGCCCACGGCGAGCGGCGCGACGCCCATTGCCAGGGCGCTGCGCAGGAGGTCGCGGCGGCTCATGCCGCGGGCGCGCTGCTCCTGCATGAGCTCGGCATAGTCTTGGGCGAAAGTCTGTTCTTCCATGATGTGTTCCCCTGTGCGATGGTTTTTGGACTGCCTGTTACTCGGACCCGACCGGCAGTGCGTCGGCGTCGCGCCAGTCGAGCGCGATTTCTTCGTTTTCCTGCGGCACGCGCGCGGCGGCCTGCAGGTGCAGGTTGAAGCGCAGCGCCTGCCCACCGTCGGCCAGCGCGGTGTAGCGGATCTCGGCGCCGTGGTAGCCGCGCTCGACCACCCGCGCCCGGATGCGGCCGGCGCCGCTGGCCAGGCGCAGGGCGTCGGCCCGCAGCGCCAGCGTGCCCGGCTGCCCGGTGAGCGCCGGAGGCAGAAAGTTCTCGATGCCGAGGAACTCGGCCACGAAGCGGTTGCCGGGCCTGTCGTACAGCGCCTGGGGCGTGCCGGTCTGCTCGATCCGGCCGTCCTTCATCACCGCGATCCGGTCGGACATGGATAGCGCCTCCCCCTGGTCGTGGGTGACGTAGATGAAGGTCAGCCCCACGGTGCGGTGCAGCCGTTTCAGCTCGCTTTGCAGCTGGCCGCGCAACTGCGTGTCGAGCGCGCTGAGCGGTTCGTCGAGCAGGAGCAGGTGCGGCTGGAACACGATGGCGCGGGCCAGGGCCACGCGCTGCTGCTGGCCGCCGGACAACTCGCGCGGATAGCGCTTGCCCTTGTCGGCCAGGCCGACCAGCTCCAGGGCCCCGGCGACTTTCTTGTCGGCCTGCGCGCCTTTCTCTGCGCGCATCGACAGCGGGAAGCGCACGTTTTCGCTGACGTTCATGTTGGGAAACAGCGCATACCCCTGGAACACCATGCCGAAGTTGCGCTTTTCCGGCGCAGCGCGGGTGATGTCGCGCCCGCCCAGCGTCAGGCGCCCGGCGTCGGGCTGGATGAACCCCGCGATCGACATCAGCAGGGTGGTCTTGCCGGAGCCGGACGGCCCCAGGAGCGTCAGGAATTCACCCTGGCGGACGTCCAGCGAGACGCCATCCAGCGCCTGGAACGCGCCGTAGCGCTTGGAGACTGCCTGGATGCCGAGCGTTTCGCCCCTGGATTGCGTCTTGTGCGAGTTGCTTGCCGTCATGGGCCGCTATAAATTTATAGTCATATATAATTTTATTGTTGACTCTATATTTATAGGTGTCTATAAGGTTTTCCCTGGGGCAGAAGCGGACGGGGGTAGAATCGCCTTGCGTACACGCAGGCAATAGGGCGTCATTCATTGCATGGGATTGAGAACACGAAACAAGCGCTTGAAGCGCGAAGCGATGATCCAGGCGGCTCGCGAGCTGTTCGAGGCGCGCGGCTTCGACTCCACCCAGATGGAAGAAATCGCGGCGTCGGCGGGGGTTTCCACCGCCACGGCCTACAACTATTTCGAAAGCAAGACCAATGTCTTGGCCAGCATCGCGCTCCTGCATCTGCGCAGCGCGCTGCCGGCGCGGCGGGCGCTGCTGCGCAAATTGCCTGCCGACCCGGTGAAGGGGGCGGCGGCTTTCGAACGGTTGCTGGCGAAGCAGGCGCTTGCCACCATGGGCGAGAACGGCTGGCGCGTCATTTTCCGGGCCGGCTACGACATGCCGCCCACCAAGCTTTCGCGCTTGGGCAAGCTGATGTCGCGCAAGATTACCCAGCACTACCTCAAGATGCTTCGCGCTTACCGCGATCAGGGCAGCCTGGTTCCCGACACGGACGTAGAACTGGCGGCGGAACTCTTGACGACAGTGGGCATGGCCCGTTTCGCGCGGTTCGTCATGGACGACGAGATGAGCGCAAAAGAGCGGCTTGCCGTCATTCCGCGCCAGGTGAGCGTCATCCTGTCGCCCTGGCTGCCTGCTACCAGGCCAGCGCGTTCGCCTCGCGCCGCAGATCGGCCGCCGCCTCCAGCACGCCGCCGGGCAGCCGGCGCACGGCCTTGATCGACCCGAAATAGAAGGGGTGCAGCGAATCTGTCGCGACGGCCAGGCCGGCCTCGCGCAGCCGCGCCACGACCTCGTCCGGAAAGCCCGGCTCGCACATCACTTCGCCGTCGCGCGACAGGCTCCAGCGCGGCGCGTCGACGGCCTGCGGCAGGCGCATGCCGTCGAGCAGGGCGTTGAAGATGCATTGCACGCCGGTGGTCGTCTGGCTGACGCCGCCGGGCGAGACGGCATACAGGACCGGCCTGCCGTCGGCCAGCACGATGTAGGGGTTGAGCGTGTGCACCGGCCGTTTGCCGGGCGCGAGCAGGTTGTGCGCGCCGGGCTTGAGGCTGAACTCGCCCAGGCGGTTGTTCATGAGGATGCCCGTGCCCGGGTCGACGCAGCCGCTGCCGAAGGGTTGGAACACGCTCTGCAGCATGACCAGGCCATTGCCCTCGGCATCGGCCAGCACGATGCCGGCGGTGTCGCCCGGATCGCCGCGGCGCGGGTCGACGGAGTCGGCGGCGGATTTTGCCGGCGAGACGGCGGCGGCTGCGTCCTGCCATGGCCAGGCGGCCTGCGGGTCGGCCACGCGGTCGCGCAGCCTGGGCAGGCAGTCCTTGGCGTGCAGGATCTGGGCATGGAGCCGCTCGTCGCGCGGCAGGTCGTAGACCGGCTTGAGCCGTTCCAGCTGCGCCAGCATGAGCACGCCCACCGAGTTGGGCGGCATGACGCCCACCTGCCAGCGGCCATAGTCCTGCATGACGGGTTCGGTCCATTCGGCGCTGCTGGCGGCGAGGTCCTCGGCGCTCAGCAAGGCGCCGACCTGTCTGGCGTAGGCGGCCAGGCGCCATGCGACCTCGCCCCGGTAGAAGGCGTCTTCACCACCTTGCGCGATGTGCTTGAGCGTCCAGGCCAGCGCGGGCTGCGTGTGCAGCGAACCGGCGGCGCGGTCCCGGCCGTCGGCGCTGAAGGCCTGCGCGAAACCGGGTTGCGCGCGCACGTCGGCCGAGGCCCGCGCCAGGTTGCGGGCGACCTCGCTGCCGAAGCCCGTGCCGTGCTCGGCCAGGTCGATGGCGTCGGTGAACAGCGAGGGCCAGGGCAGGCGGCCGCGGCTGCGGTGGGCCTGGGCCCACAGCCGCACCAGGCCGGGCACGACCCAGGCGCGCGGGCCGCGCGGGTCCAGCCCCCGCGGGAACAGGTCGGGCCGGGCCGCGGCCGGGGCCCGGCCCGAACCATTGAGGGCGCGCAGCCTGCCCTCGGCCGCATCGTATTCGAGCAGCATGGCGCAGCCGCCCAGCGACGTGGCGTGCGGCACGGTGACGGTGAGCACCGCGGAGGCGGCGATCATGGCGTCGACCGCCGAGCCGCCTTGCTCCAGGCGCGCCGCCGCGGCGCGGCTGGCCAGGTGGTGGCCGGTGACGACGGCGTGGCGCCGGCCGTAGAGACTGGCGCGCGGCCGCGCGGGCTGGCTGTGGCTCATGGGTTGGCGCGGGTGATTGCGGGGCGTTATTCGATTTCGACGACCATTTCCAGCTCGACCGGCATATCGGCCGGCAGGGCGGCAAAGCCCACGGCGCAGCGCGCGTGCACGCCGGCCGGACCCCACACGGCGGTCAGCACGTCGGAGGCGCCGTCGATCACTTCGGGTTGGCGATGGAAGTCGGGCGTGGAAGCCACCATGCCGAACAGGCGGACGATGCGCTTGACGCGCGACAGCTCGCCGATCTCGGCCTTGAGCGAGGTCAGCGCGCTGATGATGGCCTGGCGCGCGCCGGCCTTGCCTTCCTCGACGGAGATTTCGCCCAGCTTGCCCTTGTGGGTCTGCGTGGGGCCGTTGAAGGTGCCGTGGCCGGCCACGAAGACCAGCTTGCTGGCGGTGCTGACGGCGCCGCAGTAGTTGCCCATGGGCGTGCGCTTGGGCGGCAGTTCGATGCCGAGTTCGGCCAGGCGTTCTTCGGGGGTCTTGCCTTTGAGCGTCTTGAAGATTTCGAGAGACATGCTGGGCTCCTGGAAAGGATCGGGGTGTGGGGTCAGGCTTTGTCGCGCTGGAGGCGCAACTGGGTGGCCGCGCCCGCGGTCAGCAGGGCGTGGATGGAGAATTCGTCGCGCAGGCGGTCGGTGTCGAGCGTGGCGTGCACGGCCATGAGGGCGTCCCGTTCGCCGGCGGCCAGCGCGTAGCCGTCACAGAAGGCGGCCGGATCGGCCAGGAAGGCGCGGGCGCCGGCCGGGTCGGTGCGCAGCCTGAACACCGCCGCGACCAGGGCCGCGTGATGCTGCGGCAGGGCCGGGTAGATGAGCGGCGCGGGGCTGGCGGGCTCGGTGAGGTCCCAGGCGTGCACGCTGTAGATGTGGTGCCACGAGGGTTCGAACAGCGCCATGAATGGCTTGCGGTTGCCCGCCACGGCCGCCGCCGCCAGGGTCATGCGCAGCTCGACGTTGCCGGTCTTGTCGAGCGCGGCGCTGTCGTAGGTCAGCAGGTGGGTCAGATTGCCGGCGCTCATCTGCTCGAAGATCACCTTGTCGGTCTCGAGGTCGGGGTGCGGATAGTGCGCGGTGCCGGGGTAGTGCGACAGGCCGCCGCTGGCGATCAGCACGGCACGCTTGCCCAGGCGCGCCACGGCGCGGGCCAGCGCCTGGCCGAAGGCGTGGCAGCGCAGCGGCGAGGGCTGCGGCGGCACATAGGCGTTGACGAAGATCGCCGTCAGCGGCACGTCGCGCGAGAAGCCCATGAACTCGTAGGGAATGGTGAAGGCCGTGGGCAGCTTGGCATCGAGCGTGAAGGCCAGGTCGAAGCCTTCCTCGCCCATGCATTGCACCAGCGGATAGGCCATGCCGGCGTCCAGCGTCCAGTTGCCGCGGTGCTTGTGCATGCCGTCGGCCTGGGGCGCCGCATGCACGCAGAAGGGCGGCACGGTATGCGTGACGAAGTGGTCGCCGTGGTCGTTGGACAGCATGATGATGCAGTCGGGTTCGAGCGCGCGCAGGCGTTCGCCGAGCTGCCGCATGGCCGCGTGCACCCGGTCGACCTGGGCGAGGTCTTCGCTGTCGGGGCGCGACAGGAACTGCGGCGCGTGCGGAACGCAGGCCACGCCGACGATGCCGGGTTGGGAATGCTTCATGGTGTGATCTCCTCGCGGGTATGGGCAATGGGGCGGCGTGTGCGTGGGCCCGCATGCGCTCGGTTAGCAACAGCGTGTTGCCGCCGGGCTGACCGCCAGGGCAACGGCAACTGCGCAGCAGGCCAGCGCCAGGCGACCGCTGTGTCGGGCACGCCGGAAAGAATGTGGTAAGTGGAGCATTAAAGAATACTATTAATAAGTAAAGTATACTTTAAAGCGGGAATAATATCTGTCCGTGGTAACATGTCAAGAAAAAAGACACGGCATGCGCGTAATCACGAATCAACGGACCCGCGAACGGACTTGAAATGACCGCCCTAGACGAACATGTCGACCCAGGTACACCAGAAAACGGGGAAGGATCAGGGCGGCTGCGCCGGCCGGCGGGGGTGTATGAAGCGCTGTTCCAGGAGATAGTCAGCGGCAAGCTGCGCGCCGGCGAGCGCCTGCTGATCGACGATCTGGCCGCGCGTTTCGGGGTGAGCAAGATTCCGGTGCGCGAGGCCCTGAAGGCGCTGGAAGGCAAGGGCTGGGTCGAGTCGGCCCCGCGGCGCGGCACCTATGTGCGCCGGCTGTCCCGGGAAGAACTGCACGAACTCTTTGAGTTGCGTCTGATCGTCGAGCCCGAGATCACGGCCATGGCGGCCCACCGGCGCCGCGCCTCGCACTTGCAGGAGCTGGCTGCCTTCATCGAAGAGGGCGAGGCCGCCGTGCAGGTCAGCGATTTCGTGACCAGCTCGCGGATCAATTCCCAGTTTCATGCGGTCATTGCCCAGGCGGCAGGCAATAGCCTGGCCTATGCGGTCATCCAGGATCTGGAGCTGCGGCTATGCCGCTATTTCTTCGTGGCCGAGTGGGAGGAGCGCAGGGAGTCCATCCTGCAGCATCGCTCCCTGTACGAGGCTATCCGCGACCAGGACGTCGAGGCGGCGCGCAAGGTGACGATCGCGCACCTGCGCCATACCGAAGCCATGGCGTCGCGTTCGCTGCTGGTCCGGCGCATGGCCGGGCTGGAGGAAGACAAGTAGCCCGCGCAGGCGGCTTGGCGGGCCTGCCGGGCAGGCGCCCCAATCGGCGCGCAAAACAAAATGGCGCGCAAAACAAAAAGGATGCCGGGTAGGCATCCTTTTTGTTTTGCCGATTCAGTTAGCCAACCCCGTTGCGGCATTGGGCCTGCGCAGAGACGATGCGGCAGGCCTGCGGGCGCGTATGGCTGGGGAGGTGTGGCTAGTCAGTCGATCAGGCCAGCGCCTTGACGGCGGCAGCCAGGCGGCTCTTGTGGCGAGCGGCCTTGTTCTTGTGGATGATGTTCTTGTCGGCCACGCGGTCGATCACGCCGGTGGCTTTTTGCAGCGTTTCGCTGGCAACGGCCTTGTCGCCGGCGTCGATCGCCTGGCGAACGCGCTTGATCGCGGTTCGCAGCATCGAACGCAGCGAGGAATTATGTTTGTTGCGCTCAACCGATTGACGGGCGCGCTTACGAGCTTGGGCGGTATTGGCCATGGTTTATCTGAAATAAAGATTCGGCAAAGTCCAGCATTTTAGCGGGCTTTCCCTTGCGGCGCAAGGGCTTGTCTGGGGGGCGGGCAAGAAGGCAGGCGCAGTTCAGCGGTCTGCGCCTGTCATTCATACCGATGCGACATCGATTGCGGTGAACCAGGGAGTGATCCGGTGCACCTGGATGGGCATGTCGGCCTCCAGGGCACGCAGGGCGGCGTTGGTGTCGTCCAGCGGATAGCGGCCGCGCGCCAGCAGGCCGCCCGCCGCCATCGAGATCCGCAGCACGCCTTCGCGGTAGGGGCGCAGGGCGGTGATGACCTCGGCCAGCGGCCGGTCGCGGGCTTCGATCCAGCCGTTTTCCCAGGCGGCATCGGCCAGCAGGTCGGCTCGGGGTTCGCCGATGCGGGTATTGTCGAAACGGGTGCCGGTGCCGGCGGGGATGATTTGCCGCGTGCCGGACGAGGTTTCGATTTCGACCTCGTTGTCGGGGGCGATGACTAGGGTGCGGCGGGCTTGCTGGCGGACCACGACGCGCGCGCCGAGCGCCTGGACCAGGCCTTCGCCCGTGCGGATCAGGAGGGGACGCCCCGGGTCGGGTTGCGCGGTGAGCGAGAGGGCGCCGGCGACCAGCTGCAGGGTGCGTTCGCTGGCGGTATAGGACAGATTGATCCGGGTGCGCGCGTCCAGCAGCATCTGGCTGCCGTCGGATAAGCGGTACAGGCGGCGTTCGCCCGTCTGGGTGGCCATGTCGTTGCCCAGGCCGGCCAGGGGGTAGTAGGCATTGACGGCCGCGGCGCCGGCGACGGTCGCGCCGCCCAGCGCCAGCAGGCCGCCCAGGAAGTGGCGGCGGTTCAGCCCCTGGCCGACTCCGCGCGTCGCCGGCTTGTCGTGGGTCTCGGGGTTGGCATAGGGGTAGGCATCGCTGAGCCGCCCGGTTTCGCCGCTGCTGCGCAGGGTGTCGTTGAGCTGCTGCCAGGCGCTTTCGTTGCGTGGGTCCGCTGCTCGCCAGGCGACGAAGCTGGCGTGATCGGCCGGCGTAGCGCGGCCGGAGCGCAGCAGCACCAGCCAGTTCACGACCTGATCGGAAAGAGGTTGCCAAGAGAGATTCATGGTTACACCTCGCAAGCTTGCCTGACAGAGGGCAACCTGCTGGTTGCTACATGTATAAGCAGGTGAGATCGCTAATGATTAACAAGTACTAATAGTTTACGAAAATTTACCTCGAATCAATTTGCCACTGCAACCCAACAACTGCAAATTTTATAATCAAATTTGGTAGTTAACGTTAATATTTTTGTGAACTTAAGGGAAGATAAACGGATTTTTTGTATATATATGTATTGATTGATAAATATATTTACACAAAATGCCGGGAATCCAGCATTTTCGTTGTTACAGAATTCGTCCAATAGACGAATCGAGATACTTATTGATAGAGAGTGGAAAGCAAAAGGCCCGCCGTGCATGGCAGGCCCCTTTACGGGCGGCGGGGGATTCAGCGGCCGCCGACGCCGCGGTGGTCGAAGTCCGCCGGCCGGAAACCGGTGGCGAACAGCAGGCCGAAATAGACGGCCGCGGAGGCGGCCAGGACGCCAGCCAGCCACAGGGCGCGCTGGCCCGCATGGGTCTGCAGCGCGATCCAGTCCAGCCGATGCTCGGCATACCAGAGCAAGACGCCCATTCCGGCCAGCGCGGGCAGCATGCGCAGGAAGAAGCGGCCCCAGCCCGGCGCGGGCCGGTAGACGCCGCGGCGGCGCAAGCCGATGAGCAGGGTGCCGGCATTGACGCAGGCGCCCAGGCCGATGGACAGGGCCAGGCCGGCGTGGGCGAAAATCGGCACGAATAGCAGGTTGAAGCCCTGCGTCAGCACCAGTACGGCGATGGCGATCTTGACCGGGGTACGGATGTCCTGGCGGGCGTAGAAGCCGGGCGCCAGGATCTTCACGGCCAAGAGGCCGATCAGGCCGACGGAGTAGGCGATGACGGCCAGGTGGGTCTGTCGCACGTCTTCGGCGTGGAAGGCGCCGTAGTTGAACAGCGTGGCCACCAGGCCGTCGGACAGCAGGGCCATGCCGATGGCGGCCGGCAGGCCCAGCAGCAGCGTCAGGCGCAAACCTCCGTCGATCAGGTTGCTATAGGTGTCGTGGTCGTTCTTGGCGTGGGCCGCCGAGAGGCTGGGTAGCAGCACGGTGCCCAGCGCCACGCCCAGGAGCGCCGTGGGGAATTCCATGAGCCGGTCGGCGAACGAGAGCCAGGTCACGCTGCCGGGCCTGAGCCAGGTGGCGACGTTGGTGTTGATGAGCAGTGAGATCTGCGCCACGGACACGCCCAGGGTGGCGGGCGCCATCTGCCTGATGATGCGCTGCACGGTGGCGTCGTGCCAGGCCTGGGTCAGGCGGGTCGACAGCAGGCGCGGCGCCAGGCCGATATGCGCCAGTTCGGCCCATTGCACGGCCAGTTGGGCGACGCCGCCCGCCATGACGCCGATGGCCAGGCCGTAGATCGGCAGGCCCATGCGTGGCGACAGCCACAGGCAGGCGGCGATCATGCACAGGTTGAGCAGCACCGGCGTGAGGGCGGGGAGGGCGAAGCGGCGCCAGGTGTTGAGCACGCCGGTGGCGAAGGCCGCCAGCGACATGCACAGGATGTACGGGAACATGATGCGCGTCATGGCCACGGCGGCGCCGAATTCATGGCCGCGCCCGGTATCGCGCAGGCCGCTGGCCATCAGCGTCACCACCCAGGGCGCGGCGATGATGCCCACCACGGTGAGCAATGCCAGCACGATGGTCAGCAGCAGGGCCACGCGGTCGAGCAGGGGGCGGATGCCGTCGTCGCCATGCTGGGCGCGGGCCGTGCCGAGAATGGGCACGAAGGCCTGCGAGAAGGCGCCTTCGGCAAACAGGCGGCGCAGCAGGTTGGGGATGCGAAAGGCCACCCAGAAGGCATCGGTGAGCGGACTGGCGCCGAAGGTGCGGGCGATCAGGATGTCGCGGGCCAACCCGGTGATGCGGGACAGCAGCGTCAGGCCGCTGATCGTGGCGGCTGATTTGAACAAGGCCATTTATTTGGGTTCTTGAGTCGTCTGTTTCAGGGCTGGCGCCGCCAAGGCCCGCCAGGGCTTCGCTACGGCGGGCTCGGGCCCAAGACGAGGGGGCCCTCGGCCCTGCGGGCTACCCCGCCGCAGAGGCGCCCCGACGGGCCCTGGCGGCGCCAGCCCCGAAACAGACTGCGTCAGAGCTGAGCGTGGGGCGGCCGGTTCTTTTGCTTATTTCGGCGGCATGCGGATCGCGCCGTCGAGGCGGATCGTTTCGCCGTTGAGCATCTCGTTGGTGACGATGCTGTAGACCAGCTTGGCGTAGTCTTCGGGGCGGCCCAGGCGCGAGGGGAAGGGGATGGCGGCGGCCAGCGAATCCTGCACTTCCTGCGGCATGCCGAAGATCATGGGCGTGCCGAAGATGCCGGGGGCGATGGTCATGCAGCGGATGCCCGTGCGGGCGAGGTCGCGCGCGATGGGCAGTGTCATGCCGACCACGCCGGCCTTGGAGGCCGCGTAGGCGGCCTGGCCGATCTGGCCGTCGAAAGCCGCCACCGAGGCGGTGTTGATCAGCACGCCGCGCTCGCCGGTGGGCTCGGGCGTGTTGGCGCTCATGGCCTCGGCGGCCAGGCGCATCATGTTGAAGCTGCCGATCAGGTTGATCGAGACGACCTTCTGGAAGAGCGCCAGCGGATGCGCGCCGTCCTTGCCCACGATCTTGGAGGCGGGCGCGATGCCGGCGCAGTTCACCAGGCCGAACACCGGGCCGAGCGACTTGGCCTGGGCGACCACGGCCTGCGCGTCGGCTTCCTGGGTAACGTCGCAGTGCACGTAGTACTGGCCCAGCTCCTTGGCCAGCGCCTGGCCGGGTTCGTCCTGCAGGTCGGCGATGACGACCTTGGCGCCGTTGGCCGTCAGCATGCGCACGGTGCCGGCGCCCAGGCCCGAGGCGCCGCCGGTGACGATGAATACCTTGTTTGCGATTTCCATATTCGGGTGTCTCTCTCGTGGGGGTTCTCGATGCGGCGGCGAGGAGCGCGCCGTGTCAGCCTTGCAGGGCGTCGAGCAGGCGCTGGGTGATTTCCTCGACGCTGCCCACGCCGGATATCTTGCGGTACTTGGGGGCGGCGGCGGGCTCGCTGACCGACCAGACCGAGTAGTAGTCGACCAGCGGGCGGGTCTGCTGCTGGTAGACGCTGAGGCGGTTGCGCACGGTTTCCTCGCGGTCGTCGTCGCGCTGCACCAGCGGTTCGCCGGTGACGTCGTCCTTGCCTTCGACCTTGGGCGGGTTGAACACCGCGTGGTAGCTGCGGCCGCTGGCCGGATGCACGCGGCGGCCGCTCATGCGGGTGATGATGTCGCTGTCGGGCACTTCGATCTCGACCACGTAGTCGAGCTTCACGCCGGCGCTCTTTAACGCATCGGCCTGCGGGATGGTGCGGGGAAAGCCGTCGAACAGGTAGCCGGCCGCGCAGTCGGGCTGCTTGAGGCGGTCCTGCACCAGGCCGATGATGATTCCGTCGGATACCAGGCCGCCTGCGTCCATGACCTTCTTGGCTTCGATGCCCAGCGGCGTGCCGGCCTTGACGGCGGCGCGCAGCATGTCGCCCGTGGAGATCTGCGGGATGCCGTAGCGCTGGGTCAGAAAAGCGGCTTGAGTGCCTTTGCCGGCGCCGGGCGGTCCGAGCAGGATAAGACGCATTGTGTACTCCTGGATAGGGTTTTTGTCTGGATGTCTGGCGGGCTGTTGCCGCCCGGCGGGCAGGGCGGCAACGCTGAAACTTTAACTTTTATAACCTATTTGCGTACCAGGCCCGGACGCGTTCGAGGTCGGCGGGGGTGTCCACGCCGGCCGCGGGGGCCTGGGCCGCGCGGTGCACCGCGATGGCATGGCCGTATTCCATGGCGCGCAGCTGCTCGAGCGATTCGAACTTTTCCAGCAGGCCTTGCTGCAGCAGCGGAAAGCGGCGCAGGAATGATACGCGGTAGGCGTACAGGCCGATGTGGTGCCATGCCGGCAGGCCGGGCGCCAGAACGCGATCGCCGCCAGCCAGCGCGTCCCGCGCCCAAGGGATGGGCGCGCGCGAGAAGTACAGGGCGCGGCCGTCCTGGGCGCACACCACCTTCACGGCATTGGGATTGAAGAGTGCCTCGGCATCGGCCAGCGGGCAGGCGCAGGTGGCGATGTCGGCCCAGGGCGAGGCGGCCAGGCAGTCGGCCACCGCGTCGATGAGGGCGGGGTCGATGAGCGGTTCGTCGCCCTGCACGTTGACCACCACGGCATCGTCGGGCAGGCCCAGCAGTTGCACGGCCTCGGCCAGGCGGTCGGTGCCGGTGGCGTGGTCGGCGCGGGTCATCAGCGCCGCATAGCCGTGCGCTTCGGCGGCGGCCTTGACGCGCGTGTCGTCGGTGGCCACGCAGACGCGGCGGGCGCCGGACTGGCTGGCGCGTTCGGCCACGCGCACGACCATGGGCTTGCCGGCGATGTCGGCCAGCGGCTTGTCCGGCAAGCGGGTGGAGGCGGCTCGGGCGGGGATGAGTACGGTGTAGTCCACGGCGCGGCAGGACTCAGGCCGCGGGCGTGGCCGCAGTCGTCACGTCGAGGTCGCGCGCCTCGGACTCCAGCATGACGGGGATGCCGTCGCGCACGGGGAAGGCCAGCCGGTCGGCCCGGCAGACGAGTTCGCTCTGCGCGCGGTCGAATTGCAAACGACCCTTGCAAAGGGGACACACGAGGATGTCGAGCAGGCGGGATTCCATGGCCGGAATTCTAGCGCGCAATGGCCCCGGCCAGCCAGGCGGCCAGGTCC
>DASWPO010000211.1:0-1946 GCA_036404015.1 Bordetella sp.
CCGATTTCGCCCGCACCCGCCTGCCCGACCGCCTCGTCACCGCCGGCATCACCGACCTCATGCCCCGCATCTTCGCCACCGGCCTGGCTCCGGTCGAGCACGCTTGCGGATTGACGCTCCTGGGGCTGGACCTCTCCGCCTCGATGCGCGCACCGTTGGCAAGGCATTTTCTGCAGGGACTGCGGACTTAAATCAATTGAGTTCTTAATCCGTTCGTCGGGAGGCGCAGTGGAGGCGCCGGACCCTCGGCGGGGCTCGGGCCCAAGACGACGGGCCCTCGGCCCCCTGCGGGGGCTGCCCCCGCCTCAACGGTCCGGCGCCCCCACTGCGCTTCCCGACGAACTCACAACATCTTGCATTGAAACGCAGCGCCTATGCGACTCAAGAACCCAAAAACCGCAACCCAGACCACCCCACCTCCAGTCTGGTTAAAATCTGAGCAATCATGCAAATCGGCCCCTGGACCCTCCCCAACAATGTGCTCGTCGCCCCCATGGCCGGCGTCACCGACCGACCCTTCCGGCAGCTTTGCAAGCGCCTGGGAGCCGGCTATGCCGTGTCCGAGATGGCCGCCAGCAATCCCAAGCTCTGGGACAGCGTCAAGACCTCCCGCCGCCTGAACCACGACGGCGAAATCGCCCCGGTGTCCGTCCAGATCGCCGGCGCCGACCCCGCCATGATGGCCGAGGCCGCCGCCTTCAACGCCCAGCGCGGCGCCCGCATCGTCGACATCAACATGGGTTGCCCCGCCAAGAAAGTGTGCAACCTCGCCAGCGGCTCCGCCCTGCTGCGCCACGAAGACCTTATCCAACGCATCCTCGACGCCGTCGTCGCGGCCTGCGCCCCGCTCGGCGTACCCGTGACCCTGAAAACCCGCACCGGCTGGGACCGCGAACACAAGAACGCCCTGCGCATCGCCCGCATGGCCCAGGATGCCGGCATCGCCGCCCTGACCCTGCACGGCCGCACCCGCGCCGACCTCTACGCCGGCCAAGCCGAATACGACACCATCCGCGAAGTCAAGGCCGCCCTCGACATCCCCGTCGTGGCCAACGGCGACATCGACTCGCCCGAGAAAGCCAGGGCCGTCCTGGATTACACTGGCGCCGACGCCGTCATGATCGGACGCGCTGCCCAGGGCCGGCCCTGGATATTCCGCGAAATCGATCATTACCTGCGCACCGGCAACAAGCTGCCCGCGCCCTCATATGCCGAGATGCGCGACCTGCTGCTGGAACACCTGGACGACCACTACCGCTTCTACGGCGAGCACACCGGCGTACGCACGGCGCGCAAGCACATCGGCTGGTACATCGAAGGACTGCCCGATGCTCAAACTTTCCGTATCCGCATGAACCTGATCGACAACACCGCCGATCAGGCGCGGGCCGTGGCGCGGTGGTTCGGCCGGTTGGCGCAGGCCGGCGGCGAACCGCAACGCCTGGCGGCCTGACGGCCCGCCTGTCTTTACCCTACACATAGAACGATCTGTACCTAAAAATGAGCAAGCAAAGTGTTCTGGAAGAATGCGTGCGCGCCAGCCTGGCGCGCTATTTCGAAGACCTGGACGGCGCAGAGCCCCACGACATGTGGGACATGGTGATGCGCTGCGTCGAACGGCCCGTCCTCGAGGTGGCCATGGAACGCGCCGGCGGCAACCAGTCGCGCGCTTCCGAAATGCTCGGCATCACCCGCAATACCCTGCGCAAGAAACTGCTGGCGCACAACATCCAGCCCTGAGTCCTCTTAATCCATGAAAATCGAAACCGCCCTCCTCTCGGTCTCCGACAAGACCGGCATCGTCGAATTCGCCCAGGCCCTGCACAGCCGCGGCGTGCGCCTGCTTTCCACCGGCGGCACGGCCAAGCAGTTGGCCGCGGCCGGCCTGCCCGTGACCGAAGTGGCCCAGCACACCGGCTCGCCCGAGATCCTCGACGGCCGCGTCA
>DASWPO010000212.1:0-24008 GCA_036404015.1 Bordetella sp.
CTGGTCGAACACCGCATGGCCTTCCTCACGCAATACCAGAACGCGGCCTATGCGAAACGCTATCGCGCGCTGGTCGACAAGGTGGCGCAGGCGGAGCAGGTGACGACCGGCACCAACCGGCTGGCGCTGGCGGTGGCGCGCTATTACTTCAAGCTCATGGCCTACAAGGATGAGTACGAGGTGGCGCGCCTGTATAGCGACGGCGCTTTCATCAAGCAGATCGAGTCGATGTTCGAGGGCGATTGGAAGCTCAACCTGCACCTGGCTCCGCCGACGTTCGCCAAGCACGACAAGCAAGGCCATCTGGTCAAGCGGCGCTATGGTCCCTGGATGCTGAAGGCCTTCCGCGTGCTGGCGGGTTTGCGCGGTCTGAGGGGGACGGCGCTGGACGTGTTCGGCTATACGGAGGAGCGGCGCGCGGAGCGCGGGCTGATCAGCCAGTATGCCGAGGACATCACGGCCATTCTGGCCAAGCTCGAGCGCGGCAACCTGGATCGCGCGGTGGCCTTGGCGAGTTTGCCCGAGCAGATCCGCGGGTATGGGCACATCAAGGAAGCCTCGATGGCCAAGGCGGCGGCGCGGCGCGCGGAATTGCTCAAGGAACTGAGCGCGCAGATCGTGCGGCTGGGCGGGTCGCGGGCGGCCTGATGGCGCCCTGACGACGTCAAGGCGCCAAGCTCGCTGGCCGGGCTTGGCGCTCGACCCCTGTCGATGAACGCCCGCAAATTCGTCGGCCTATGACAGGCGCTGACCTTCGCGGCCGTCTGCTTGCGCTTCGCGGGAGACAGTCAGGGCATCTGGCGGCGGCGCGTCATTGTTCCCGACTTGGATCAATACCTCCGGGTACTGCTCGAGGCAATACGCGCCGAGGCTACCGAAATAGGTCACGCAGCGATCAGCGCATCCTTATCGAAAGGCGGGACGTCCACCGAGCCTGTGGCCAAGGGCTCCAATATTTCCGCGAGTTTCTGCAGAACCGTGCGAAGCGCAGTCCGCTCTCCCTCGTCGAGAGCTGAGAAGAAATGATCGTCGTTGTTGTCCGCAATTTCTGTCGAACAGGCAACCGGCGTCGGGCATCGCGCGTGAGCGACAGGAACAGGACGCGGAAAGCGCAGAACTTGTCAGGCCCCGAGTCCGTTCGATCTTGTTCAGCGCGACCCACTCGGCGGTTGAAATATCGTGATGACTGAGCGAGCGTGCGAACGCATTATTGATTCCATGTTCGCAACCCGCTATCCGGCCTCGACGCGATTGCGGCCGGATTTCTTCGCCCGGTAGAGCGCCCGGTCGGCACGCTTCATCAGCGCGTCGACATCGATCTCGTCGGCTTCGCGCGTGACCACGCCGATGCTGACCGTGAATGGAATCGGCCTGACACGCCATGCCTGCTCGAAGTCCTGTCGTTCGTAGCGCTGCCGCAGCTCGTCCGCGATCCGGTACGCAAGATTTGCGTCCGCCCCTGGCAGGGCTGCGACAAACTCTTCGCCGCCCCAGCGGGCGAACAGGCTCTTGCCGTCCATCATCGACGTCCCGATCTTCGCGAGCACACGCAAGACTTCATCGCCAGCGTCGTGCCCATGCTGGTCGTTGATCTCCTTGAAGAAGTCGATGTCGAGTATGAACACGGACAAATCGTCATGGGTACCAAGCTCTTTTTCTATGAACTTGAGAAACTCGCGGCGATTCGGCAGGCCTGTCAGCGCGTCGGTCGCGGCCTGCTTTTTCAGCATTTCCATTAACCGGGCGCGATCGGTGATGTCGCGGACGATCGCCATGAATTCGGTCCCGCTGTTCAAGTCGAGTTTGGAGACCGCGATTTCGACCGGTATGACCGACCCGTCGCGATGTTGCCCGTACACGCTGTTGCTTTCGTCCATGCGCGGCGGGGTCGCGCGCCGCAGGCTCGGCTGATACGAGTCCGCGAACTGCTGCACTTTTTGCGGATGGTTCGCGCGAAACTTGTCCGGCATAAGGGTTGTGATCGGCCGCCCCAGCACCTCGGCCGACGAATAGCCAAAGAGATTCTCCGCCGCGCGATTGAAAAACGTGATGTTGTGCTGGCGATCCATGGTCACGATCGCGTCGTAAGCCAAGTCGACCAGGGCGCGATAACGCGAGGCATTGGCGTCTTCCGGCTCTTGTGCCGGATTGGTCTTCGTGCCCATGTCGAAACCGGTCACGAGAACCTGGCGCGCGCCGGCGTCGCCGCTTGCGTGCCTGATCGGTTTGAGCGCAAGGCGCCACCACCGGCCGCCTTCGCGGAGGTCGCAAGCCTGCTCCGGCTCTTGCGGTCGGCTGGACGAAAAGCACGCGAGCAGTTTCTCGCTAAACCCGCGCGGCGCCGGATCCGCCATCAGCGTGTCGAGTGGAATGGGGAAAGTCTGCGTATCCGCGCGCAATCCACCCGTCAATCGGAAGAATTGGCTATTGCAGGCGGTGACGACGAGATTCTTGTTCTCGTCGAGCCCGATCACGGCGACGCATGGGGCGATATCGTCCACGACCTAGTTCAGTTCCTTGGACAAATCAGACAAAACCTTACCTGGCAAAAGTGCTGCGCAGCACCAGTGTCCGCTTCGATGGAATTGTCGCACAAGGTTGGCGCGCTCCCTGTTTCGCAACAATTGTGCAGCCCCCTGGTCTATCGGCGCGGCCAGAGGCGGCAGTAGGCCTGATTGTCTTCGAGGTTCGGGCCGGTGCCGCCGCTGGTTTGAACCACCTTCAGCCAGCCATTCGGGTCCGACCTCGTGGACGTATCCCCGCAATTATTGTGGACCCAATGGATGCCGCCCTTGAACGGAATGCCGCAGGCCTCGATCTTGTCGCCCACCTCGATGGTGTCCAGCGGCGCGGGCACTCTTCTCGAGTTCGGCCGGTATCCCGAGGCAAAGACATTGTCGATGGCGACGTCGTAGGTGTTGCCGTCGTCGCCCTGCAGCCGCAGGTGCGTGTGCGACAGCTCGACGCCTTTTTTGTACATGCCGTGCTTGAACTTCGGCGCGGACACCACCTGGCCGGTGAGCAATTTTCCGCCGGATGCCCTGCATTCCCGGGCGTCGCTGGACAAGGCGTAGGCGGCCTGGCAGGCCAGGACCAGCGAGGCGCCGGCCAGGACCTGCGCCCCGATCCGGGCAAGGCGCTTTGGGCGCATGGGTAAAGGCGACATGGGCTTGCTCCGTCCGTTCATCTCGGCCGAATTATGCGCCCAGTTTCTCCGGGCCCGGCATCCGAAAGTCCTGCCTACTTGAAGCGCTCGATCTTCATCCCGCCCTGGGTCGTAAACCGCTGCACCGGCGCCGGCGTCTGGGCCTCGGCCTTGACCACCTTGGCCGTGATCTCGTCGCGCTTGGCGATGAGGATCTCGCCCTTGTGGTGGTGGGGCGCCATCCGCCGCACCATCACCTTGCCGCTGCGGGGAAAATAATTGATGCGGCGGGCATGCACGTCCCCCAGGTCCTGCGCGCGGACCGGGATGCCTTCGGTCTTCAGGTAATTGAGCACGAACGCGCCGTTGCGCTCGCCGATGTTCATCTGCTGCATCGCCGCGAGCACCGCCCCGCCGCCGAACACCTTGGCTTCCAGGCGGCTGCGCTCCGCGCCGGCCTTGATCAGTTCGTTGATGAGCACTTCCATGGCGAACGAGCCGTAGCGCATCGTGGCCGACGCCGGCGACGTGCTGTCGCCCTCGGGCAGCATGAAATGGTTCATGCCGCCCACCTTGGTCACCGGGTCGTGGATGCAGGCCGATACGCATGAGCCCAGCACCGTCGAGAGCATCAGCTCCTCGCCGGTGGTGACGTAATACTCGTTCGGCAGGATCTTTACTGCGGGGCAGTCGAAGGCGCTGTCGTAGTAGTAGCGGGTAGCCCGGGCTTTGGAGGCAGATGGCATGGCGGGTAAGAGTGGTACGGCTCCGCCGTTACATCATGACGGGTAAGTCCGAAATTGTTACATATTGCGATGCAGCGGTCCCGATTCGGGCCAATGTAGCCGGTCGGCCCCCTGGTTCAATCCTCAGATTAGGGCCGTTAAAAGCGCGTACTACGGGTCACTGACCAGCGTGCCGAGAGAGCGCCCAGGATGCCGGCCGCCAGCACCTCGATCGCCAGCACGGGCAGGCTGGGCAGGTGCAGGGCGAATTCGGCGCCGTAGCTGCGGGCCAGGCCCAGGACGGCGCCATTGAGCGGCTGCAGGGCCAGGCCGGCGGCCAGGATGGCCAGCAGGGCGGCGGCCACGCCCGTCAGGGCGCCCAGGTAGAGGAAGGGCCGGCGCACGAAGGACTCGGTGGCGCCCACCAGCCGGGCCACCGCGATCTCCTCGCGCTGGGTCATGGCCTGCAGGCGCACGGTGTTGAAGACCGTGGCCAGCACCACCACGGCCACGCAGACGGCCAGGAACAGCAGGCCGATGCGGCCGAACTGCAGGATGGCTTCCAGGCGCTGCACCCAGGCGCTGTCGAGCTGCACGTGGTCCACCTGGGGCCACTTGCCCCATTGTCCGGCCAGCGAGCCGGCGCGGGCGGCCAGGTCGTCGCCGCGGGTCAGGGTGACCACCACGGCGTCGGGCAGGGGGTTGTCGGGCAGGGCGGCCAGGGCTTCGCGCCAGGCCGGGTTGTTGCGCAGGGAGTCCAGGGCCTGGGCGCGCGGCACCACGCGCACGGCCTCGACCTGGCCGGCGGCCTCGCTCTTGATGCGGGCCGCCACGGATTGGGCGGCGTCGCCGGGGGCGCCCGGCTGCATGAAGACGGTGAGCTCGGGGGTGACCGACAACTGGCGGGCCACCGGTTCCACCGACACCAGCACGGCGGCGCCCAGCAGCGGCAAGGCCAGGGCCAGGGCCATGACCAGCAGGTTGGCCAGCGAGGAAAACGGTTGGGCGGCGAGCCGGCGCAGCGTGGTGACGAGCGCGTAGCGGTGCTGTTGCAGCAGGGCCCTCATGCCGGGGCTCCCGCGTCGCTGGATTGCGAATTCGTGGGGTGCGAGTCCAGGAACTTGCCGGGCTCGGGGATGCGCAGCACGCGGTTGGCATAGCCGGACATCAGTTCGGTGTCGTGCGAGGAGATCAGGGTGGTCACGCCCACCCGGTTGAAGTCGCGGAAGACGTTCAGGATGCGCTGGGCATTGCCGTGGTCGAGATTGGCCGTGGGCTCGTCGGCGATCAGGATGGCGGGGCGGTTGACGATGGCGCGGGCGATGGCCAGGCGCTGCTGCTCGCCGCCGGAGAGCTCGATGGGGCTGAGGTCTTCCTTGCCGGCCAGGCCCACCTTGTCGAGCGCGGCGCGCGCGCGCCCGCTGGCGGTGCCGGCCGGCAGGCCGGCGACCATCAGCGGCAGCATGACGTTGGCCAGCGCGCTGCGGTCGTAGAGCAGGTGCGTGTCCTGCAGGATCACGCCGACGGCGCGGCGCAGGTAGGGCCGCGCGCGCGGCGTGAGCCGGTCCAGCCGCTGGCCGTTGACCTGGATGCTGCCCCGGCTGGGCGCTTCGAGGCCGCCCACCAGCTTGAGCAGGGTGGACTTGCCGGCGCCCGACGGGCCCGATACGAAGACGAATTCTCCGGCCGTGATGCGGAAGTTGATGTCGGCTAGGATATTGCGGCCGCGTCCGTACGATTTGAAAACGTGCTGGAACTCGATCATGGCGATGCGCAAGTGAAGCCGCAATAGTAACCGCTCATGGGGCGGGCCTGCATGGCGTGCATGCCTGGCGCGGCGCCGCGCGGCGGGATCGGGCCTGCGCAGCTAAATAACACAAGCTTGCTACTAAATAACCCTAAATACTTATAGGTGTCCCCTAATTGGTGGCAAATTGCAAAGGGTTTCCCCCCTTGTCCCCATATATCGGTCCACGTACGATCCCGCCGTGCGCATCGAATACCGATAACCAGACCGGAGCCGGTGCCGCGCTCGTTGTTTTTATTGGGAGAACACATAATGAAAGCTCTAAAACTCGTGGCGATCGGCGCGACGCTGTTCGCCGCCTCCACGGCGGCGCACGCGGGCGCCACCTTCGACAACGTCCAGAAGAAAGGTTTCGTCCAGTGCGGCGTGTCCACTGGCCTGCAGGGCTTTTCCCTGGCTGACAGCAAGGGCGAGTGGCAAGGCATAGACGTCGACGTGTGCCGCGCCATCGCCGCCACCATGTTCGGCGATGCCAGCAAGGTCAAGTACACCCCCCTGAGCTCCCAGCAGCGCTTCACGGCCCTGCAGTCCGGCGAGGTCGACCTGCTCAGCCGCAATACCACCCAGACCATCACCCGCGACACCACCCTGGGCCTGATCGGCACCGGCGTCGACTACTACGACAGCCAGGGCGTCATGGTCAAGAAGGACCTGGGCGTCAAGAGCGCCAAGGAACTGGCCGGCGCCACGGTCTGCGTGCAGCCCGGCACCACCACCGAACTCAACCTGGCCGACTGGTTCCGCGCCCAGAAGCTCGAATTCAAGCCGGTCGTCATCGAGAAGATGGAAGAGGCCGTCAATGCCTTCGTGGCCGGCCGCTGCGACGCCTACACGACCGACAAGTCGGGCCTTGCCGCCACGCGCGCCACGCTGGCCAACCCCGACCAGTACATCATCCTGCCGGAAGACTTCTCCAAGGAGCCGCTGGGCCCCATGGTGCGCCAGGGCGACGAGCAGTGGTTCAACGTCGTGCGCTGGTCGCTCAATGCCATGCTCGAGGCCGAGGAATACGGCATCACCTCGAAGAACGCCGACGAAGAGCTCAAGAGCTCCAACCCCAACGTGCAGCGCATCCTGGGCGTGACCCCGGGCGCCGGCAAGGGCATGGGCGTGGACGACAAGTGGGCCTACAACATCGTCAAGCAGGTGGGCAACTACGGCGAAGTCTTCGAGCGCAACCTGGGCATGGACAGCCCGCTCAAGCTGGTCCGCGGCCTGAACGCCTCGTACAAGAACGGCGGCATCCAGTACGGCTGGCCGATCCGCTGAGCGCTTTCTGCACGCGGCGTGCCGGCGGCACGCCGCGACCCGCCCCCCTATGACTTCATCCTCCAACAGCACTGCGTCCGCGCCCGCGCGGCGGCTCAGCTGGGGCGATCCCGGCGTCAGGTCGGTGGTCTACCAGATCGTGGCGGTCGGGATCGTCGGCCTGGCGATCTGGTTCCTGATCTCCAACCTGCTGCACAACCTCAATTCACGCCACATCACGACCGGGTTCGCCTTCCTGAGCCGCGAATCCGGCTTTGCCATCAGCGAGACGCTGATCGATTATTCGCCGGCCAGCACCTACGGCCGGGCCATCTGCGTAGGCATCCTCAACACCTTGATCATCTCGGTGCTGGGCATCGTTTTCGCCACCTTGCTGGGCACGCTCGTCGGCATCGGCCGGCTGTCCAGGAACTGGCTGATCGGCCGGCTGGCCACGGTGTATGTCGAAGCCATACGCAACGTGCCGCTGCTGCTGCAGCTGTTCTTTTGGTATTCGATCATCAGCGAGGTCATGCCGGGGCCGCGCCTGGCGCACCAGCCTTTGCCGGGCGTGTTCCTGTCCAACCGCGGCCTGAAGATCCCCGCGCTGGCCGGCGAGTCGGTCGACTGGATGCTGCTGGGCCTGCTGCTGGCCGTCGTCGGCATCTTCGTCCTGCGCTACTGGGGCAGGCGGCGCCAGCAGGCCACAGGGCAGCCCTTTCCCCTGGGGCGCAGCGCCATCGCCTTGCTCATCGTCCTGCCTTTCCTGGGCTGGCTGCTGAGCGGCAGCCACCTGCATCTCGACATGCCCGCGCTGCGCGGCTTCAACTTCGCCGGCGGCTGGACGCTGTCGCCCGAGCTGGCGGCCCTGCTGTTCGGCCTGGTCATCTATACGGCGTCCTTCATCGCGGAGGTGGTGCGCTCGGGCATCCAGGCCGTCGACAACGGCCAGTGGGAGGCGGCCGGCTCGCTGGGCCTGCGCCGCGGCCTGGTGCTGCGCCTGGTGGTGCTGCCGCAGGCGCTGCGCGTGATCATTCCCCCCATGACCAGCCAGTACCTCAACCTCACCAAGAACAGCTCGCTGGCCGTGGCCATCGGCTATCCCGACATCGTGTCCATCCTCAACACCACGATGAACCAGACGGGCCAGGCCATCGAGGGCGTGCTCATCATCATGGCGGCCTATCTCACCGTGAGCCTGGCGATCTCCTTCTTCATGAACTGGTACAACAAGCGCATGGCGCTGGTGGAGCGTTGATGAAACGGCCCCCTTGCCCGCTGCGTTGGCGGCCCTCCGGCGGGGCGTGCCAACCATGAGCACCGCCACGCCAACGCCCGAAGCCAGCCTGCCGCCGCCGAACCGCATCGGCGCGGGCCACTGGATACGCACGCGGCTGTTCTCTTCGCCGCTCAACGCGCTGCTGACCATCCTGGCGGCATGGTTCCTCCTGATGGCCGTGCCGGCGCTGCTGGAGTGGGTCCTGATCAAGGCCCATTTCACCGGCACGTCCGAGGTGTGCCGCGCCGACCGCTCCGGCGCCTGCTGGAGCTTCATCGTCGACAAGCATCGCCTGATCCTGTTCGGCACCTATCCCTACGAACAGCAGTGGCGCCCGCTCGCGGCCACCCTCGTCATGGTCGCCATGGTGGTGGCGGGCGGCATGCGCCGCTTCTGGAACCTCAAGATCGTCGTCATCTGGACGGCCGGCCTGGTGCTGTCGGGCGTGCTGATGTGGGGCGGCGTGCTGGGGCTGGGCTATGTCGAGGACTCCCTGTGGGGCGGCCTGCCGGTGACGCTGCTGCTGTCGGTGTTCGGCATCATCCTGGCGTTTCCGCTGGGCGTGATGCTGGCGCTGGGGCGGCGCTCGGACATGCCGGCCATCAAGACGCTGTGCGTGGTCTACATCGAACTGATCCGCGGCGTGCCGCTCATCAGCATGCTGTTCATGGCCTCGGTGATGATCCCGCTCTTCCTGCCCGAGGGCTTCAATATCGACAAGCTGCTGCGCGCGCAGATCGCCATCATCATGTTCACGGCGGCCTATATCGCCGAGACCGTGCGCGGCGGCCTGCAGGCCATCCCCAAGGGGCAGTACGAGGGGGCGGATTCCATCGGCCTGTCGTACTGGCAGAAGATGCGCAAGATCATCCTGCCGCAGGCGCTGCGGCTGGTCATCCCGCCCATCGTCAGCACCTTCATCTCGCTCTTCAAGGACACGTCGCTGGTGGTGATCATCGGCACCTTCGACCTGATGCTCACGGCCAAGACGGCCATGTCGGACGTGGCCTGGCGCGGCTTCAGCGCCGAAGGCTATGTGTTCATCGGGCTGATCTACTTCGCGTTCTGCTTTTCCATGTCCAAGTACAGCCAGGCCCTGGAAAAGCGGCTGCGCACCGGCTATTCACGATAGAGTCACCAGGAGTCCCGGCATGGCCAATGCGATCATCCGCCTGAATCAGGTCAACAAGTGGTATGGGCAGTTCCACGTGCTGCGCGACATCAATCTCGAGGTCAAGCAGGGCGAGCGCATCGTGATCTGCGGCCCCTCGGGCTCGGGCAAGTCCACGATGATCCGCTGCATCAACCGGCTGGAAGAACACCAGCAGGGCCAGATCATCGTCGACGGCACCGAGCTCACCAACGACCTGCGCCAGATCGAGGCCATCCGCCGCGAGGTGGGCATGGTGTTCCAGCACTTCAACCTGTTCCCCCACCTGACGGTGCTGGAGAACCTGACCCTGGGGCCTACCTGGGTGCTCAAGAAGCCGCTGGCCGAGGCCAGGGCAACGGCCATGAAGTACCTGGAGCGCGTGCGCATTCCCGAGCAGGCCGACAAATACCCCGGCCAGCTCTCGGGCGGCCAGCAGCAGCGCGTGGCGATCGCGCGCTCGCTGTGCATGATCCCCAAGGTCATGCTGTTCGACGAGCCGACCTCGGCGCTCGACCCGGAAATGGTCAAGGAAGTGCTGGACGTCATGGTGCGGCTGGCGGAGGAAAGCGGCATGACCATGCTGTGCGTCACGCACGAGATGAACTTCGCCCGCAAGGTGGCCGACCGCGTGATCTTCATGGACCGCGGCGAGATCATCGAGGAAAACAGCCCGGACCTGTTCTTCGACAGTCCGCAGAATGAGCGGACGAAGCTGTTCTTGAGTCAGATTCTGCATTGAGTTCTTGATCCACAGCACCGCCGCCGGCCTGGGCGGCTTCGCTGAGCCGGGCTCGGGCGCGCCATCAGGCGCCCTCGGCCCCTTCGGGGCTTCCCCGTCTCAGAGGCGCCGCCCAGGCCGGCGGCCGGCGGCGGCGCTGTTCCAGCGTCTCGGATGTGAGACGACTGCGGCGCGGCTGCTGGGGTATGCTTGTCGGCAATTTGCTAACAAGGAGACGCCTCATGACACACTTTTCCCTGTTTCCCTCGCCGGTGCGCCGTGCCCTGGTGGGCGGCGCGCTGGCCCTGGCCCTGGGGTTGTCCGCCGCCCCGTTGCTTGCGCAGGCCGCCTCCGACTATCCCGACAAGCCGCTGCGCTTCATCGTGCCTTACCCGCCCGGCGGTCCGCTGGACACCATGGCGCGCCTGCTGGCGCAAAAGGCCAGCCCCGCGCTGGGCCAGCCCATCATCGTTGAAAACCGCGCCGGCGCGGGCGGCAATATCGGCGCCGACCTGATCGCCAAGGCCGCGCCCGACGGCTATACGCTGGGCATGGGCGCGGTGGCCACCAACGCCATCAATCCCTGGCTGTTCGCCAAGCTGCCCTACGACCCCATCAAGGACTTCGCGCCCATCACCATCGTGGCCTCGGTGCCCAATGTGCTGGACGTCAACGTCGCTTTCGCGCAGAAGAACAACATCAAGACCCTGAACGACCTGATCGCCTATGCCAAGGCGCATCCGGGCAGGCTCAACTTCGGCTCGGGCGGCAACGGCAGCGCGGGCCACCTGTCGGGCGCGCTGCTCAACGCGCGCGCCGGCATCTCGACGCAGCACATTCCCTACCAGGGGGCGTCGCCGGCCCAGCTGGCATTGCTGTCGGGCCAGTCGGACTTCATGTTCGACAACCTGGCCGCCTCGGCGCCGCTGATCAAGGACGGCAAGGTGCTGGCGCTGGCCGTGACCACGACCAAGCGTTCGTCGCTTCTCCCTGCTGTGCCGACGGTGCAGGAGGCGGGCGTCAAGGACTTCGACCTGGGCACCTGGTTCGGCATCATGACCACGGGCGGCACGCCGCCCGAGATCGTGGCCAAGCTGAACAAGGCCTACTCGGACGCCCTGCGCCAGCCCGACGTGCGCAAGGTTCTGCTCGAGATGGGTTCCGAAATCGGGCCCATGTCCGCGGCCGAGTTCACCGAGTTCGTCAAGAACGAGAAGGACAAGTACCAGGAAATCGTCAAGATTTCCGGTGCGAACGTGAACTGATGCTCTACATCTGGCTCAGGCTGCTGCATGTGGCCGTGCTCACGATCTGGCTGCTGGGTATGCTGGCGGCGTCGGTGGCCTGCTTTCCTTCCGGCGAGGCGCAGGCGCCCAGCCGGTTCGTGCTGGGCATGGCGCGCTGGAACAGCCGGGTGACGACGCCGGCCATGCTGCTGACATGGTTGTGCGGGCTGTCGCTGGCGTCCATGGCGGGCTGGTTCGGCCAGAACTGGCTGACCGCCAAGATCGTGATCGCGCTGGTGCTGTCGGGCGTGCACGGCCTGCAGACGGCGGGCCTGCGGCGCCTGTGCGCGGGCGAGCGCGCGCCGGGCGTGCTCATCGTCAGCGGCATGGTGGTCGTTCTGGGCGCCATGGTGGCGCTGTCGCTGGCGTTCGTGAAGCCGGACTTCTGACGAATCAGACGCCCAGGTAGCGGTTGGCCAGCCCGGGGTTCTTGCCGAACGCGTCGGGGGTGCCTTCCCATACCACGCGGCCCTTCTCCAGCACGTGGTGCCGGTCCACCAGCGCGGCCATTTCCTTGAGGTTCTTGTCGATCACCAGGATCGTCTGGCCGTCTTCCTTCAGGCGGCGCAGGCAGCTCCAGATCTCCAGCCGGATGAGCGGGGCCAGGCCTTCGGTGGCCTCGTCCAGGATCAGGAGGCGCGGGTTGGTCAGCAGGGCGCGGCCCACGGCCAG
The DNA here is from genome assembly GCA_036404015.1 of Bordetella sp. Classification (GTDB taxonomy): domain Bacteria; phylum Pseudomonadota; class Gammaproteobacteria; order Burkholderiales; family Burkholderiaceae_B; genus Bordetella. The sequence goes on from DASWPO010000212.1 coordinate 12,034, forward strand.
CATCTGCTGTTCGCCGCCGGACAGGGTGCGGGCCGATTGCAGGCGGCGCTCCTTCAGGCGCGGGAAGAGTTCGTAGACCCGCCCCAGGTGCCAGCTCGCGCGGTTGCCCGGCGTGGCGCCGCGCGATGTCGCGATCAGGTTTTCTTCCACTGACAGCGAGGCGAACACGCGCCGGCCCTCGGGCACCAGGCCCAGGCCCAGCCGCGCGATGCGGTGCGGCGCCAGGCTGGCGATGGGCTTGCCGTCGAGCAGCACGCGCCCGCCCTGGGCGGGCAGCATGCCCATCAGCGTCCTGACCGTGGTGGTCTTGCCCATGCCGTTGCGGCCGATCAGCGAGACCACTTGGCGCGGGGCGATCTCCAGGTCGACGCCGAACAGCACCTTGCTGGGGCCGTAGCCCGCTTCGAGTTTTTCGACGCGCAGCATTATTGCTTGCCCCCCACGCTGCGCCCCGCGAGCTTGCCGCCCCCCGGGGGAGCGCATCCGTCTTCGGGCGGCCCGGCGACGGATGCGTCTTCCTCGCCCAGGTAGGCGGCGCGCACTTCCGGGTGGACGCGGACTTCGTCCGGCGCGCCGGTGAAGAGGGTCTTGCCGTAGACCAGCACGGTGATGCGGTCGGCCAGCGAGAACACGATGTCCATGTCGTGCTCGACCAGCAGGATGGCGTATTGGCCCTTGAGTTCGCGCAGCAGTTCGGCCATGCGCAGCGATTCCTCGGCGCCCAGGCCGGCCATGGGTTCGTCCAGCAGCAGCAGCGAGGCGTCCATGCACAGGGCCATGGCCAGTTCGAGCTGGCGCTTCTCGCCATGGGCCAGGTTGGCCACGCGCTCGCCGGCGCGGTGCGCCAGGCCGACGCGCGCCAGGGCCCGGCGGGCCGGCTCGCGCAGGCGCAGGTCGCGCCGCGCGTCGCGCCACAGGTTGAAGCCGCCCGGCGTGTGGGCCTGCACCGCCATGGCGGCGTTGTCCTCGACCGTGAATTCCGGATAGACCTGGCTGATCTGGAACGAGCGGGCGAGCCCGGCGGCCGGGCGCTGCTGCGCCGGCATGCGGGTGATGTCGCGGCCGTCGAGCCGGATGCTGCCGCTGTCGGGCAAGAGTTCGCCCGCGATCTGCGACAGCAGGGTGGTCTTGCCGGCGCCGTTGGGGCCGATCAGCGCGTGCAGCTCGCCCGGGCGCACCGACAGGTTGACGCCCTGCGTGGCCTGGACCGCGCCGAAGGACTTGCGCAGGTCGCGGATGTCGAGCCTGGCCTGTTGTTCAATCATGATGCCTGCCTCCGGTGAGCCAGCCGTAGATGCCGCGCTTGCCGAACAGCACCACCAGCACCAGCACGGGGCCGAGGATCAGCATCCAGTGTTCGGTGAAGGCCGTGGCGGTCTGCTCCAGGCCCAGGTAGAGGGCCACGCCGGCCACGGGGCCGAAAATCGAGCCCAGGCCGCCCAGGATGACCATGGCCATGAGTTCGCCCGACTTCTGCCAGGCGGCCATATCGGGGCTGACGAAGAGCGCGTAGTTGGCCCACAGGGCGCCTGCCAGGCCGGCGCCGGCCGCCGACAGGACGAAGGCCGTGAGGCGGTAGCGCAGGGGCGCGTAGCCCAGGGCCACGCTGCGGCGGGCGTTCTGCTTGATGGCGCGCAGGGCCATGCCGAAGGGCGAGCGCACGATGCGCCGGCACAGGCCTATCCACAGCGCCATCAAGACCAGGCAGGTGTAGTAGAAGGCGGTGGGCGAGCCCAGGTCGACGCCGGGCAGGGTGTTGCGCGCATCGATCGACAGGCCGTCGTCGCCGCCGTAGACCATCAGGCCCACCAGGATGAAGTACAGCATCTGGCCGAAGGCCAGCGTGATCATGATGAACTGCACCCCCGAGGTGCGCAGCGACAGGAAGCCGACCGCCAGGCCGGCGATGGCGGCGATGATCACGGCCAGCGGCCAGATGACCAGCGCCGAGCCGCTGCCGGCCCAGCCCAGGAGGGTGTCGCCCTGGCCCATGTGAAAGCCGATGATGCCGACGGTGTAGCCGCCGATGGCGAAGAAGGCCGCGTGGCCGAAGCTGACCATGGCGCCGTAGCCCAGGATCAGGTCGAGGCTGACGGCGGCCAGCGCATAGATGGCGAACTGCGTGCACAGGTTGACCAGGAAGGGCGTGCCGGTCGCCGCGGCAATGGCGGGGATCAATGCGAACAGCAGCAGCCCGGCCGCATTGATGAGCAATTTACGGGACATGGACACCTCAGTGGCGCGCGGCGACGAGGCCGCGCGGCTTGAACAGCAGGATGATGGCCATCAGGATGTAGATGCTGGCCGACACCAGGCTGGAGCTGAGCGGGTCGCTCAACTGCGGCGGCAGCAGCATGGACGTCAGCCTGGGGATGAAGGCGCGGCCCATCGCGTCGGTCATGCCGATGAGCAGCGATCCCACCAGGGCCCCGCGCACCGATCCCACGCCGCCCACCACGATCACCACGAAGGTGGTGATGAGGATGCGCTCGCCCATGCCGATCTCCACGGCCAGCAGCGGCGCCGCCATGACGCCGGCAAAGCCGCACAGCAGCGCGCCCAGGGCGAAGATCAGGGTGAAGAGGCGCTGGATGTCGATGCCCAGCGCGTCGACCATCTCGCCGTCGTCGGCGCCGGCGCGCACCAGCATGCCCACGCGGGTGCGCGAGATCAGCCACCACAGGCCCACGGCCACCAGCGCGCCGGCGCCGATCAGCGCCAGGCGCATGACCGGATAGGCCAGGCCGGGCAGGACCTGCACCGAGCCGGCCAGGACGGGAGGGATGTTCATGAGCGGCGGGCTGCGGCCGAACAGCACCGTGACCAGCTCGTTGGTGAAGAGCGCCAGGCCCAGCGTGGCCAGCACCTGGTCGAGATGGTCGCGCCGGTACAGGTGCCGGATCACCAGCAGCTCGATGACCAGGCCGTACAGGCCGGCGCCCGCCAGCGCGGCCAGGATGGCGGCGAGGAAGGAGCCGGTCTTGGCCATGGCGGCGGCCGCGCAGAAGGCGCCGACCATGTAGAAGGAGCCATGCGTCAGGTTGATGACGTTCATGATCCCGAATACCAGGGTCAGGCCGGCCGACAGCAGGAACAGCAGGGCGCTGTATTGCAGGCCGTTCAGGGCCTGCTCCAACAACATCAGCATGGAATGGCTCCGGTGCTTACAGCTTGCAGTCGGCGACGTGCGGGTCGACGTGGTCGCGGGCGATGACCTTGAGGTTCTTGAAGACCAGCTTGCCGGTGCCGTCGTCTTCCACGTGCAGCAGGTACCAGTCCTGGATGGGGTGCTGGTTGGCGGCGAACTTGAAGTTGCCGCGCACGCTGGGGAAGTCGGCCTTGCGCAGCGCGTCGCGGAAGGCGTCGGCGCGGCCGGTGACGTCGCCGTCCACGGCCTTCAGCGCCGAGGCGATCAGGTTGGCCGTGTCGTAGGCCTGCGCCGCGGACGTGGTCGGCACGCGGTTGTAGGTCTTGGTGAAGGCTTCGATGAAATGCTTGTTTTGCGCGTTGGGCAAGTCGGCGCTCCAGAGCGCGCTCAGGTAGTAGCCCTTGGCGGCCGCGCCGCTGGCGGCGAGCATGCGGTCATCCATCGAGAAGATCGGGGTGATCATCTTGATCTTGTCGGCCAGGCCCGAGTTGGCGAACTGCTTGGCCAGGTTGATGCCGACGCCGCCCGGGTGGAACTGGAAGATCGCGTCGGGTTCGAGCGAGCGGATGCGCGCCAGCTCCACCGAGAAGTCGGTCTGGTCGAGCTTGGTGTAGATCTCGTCGACGATCTGGCCCTTGTAGGTGCTCTTGAAGCCGGCCACGGCATCGCGTCCGGCCTGGTAGTTGGGCGCCATCACGACCATGCGCTTGGCGCCCAGGTCGTTGGCGACCATGCCGGCGGTGTCGCTGAACGAGTCGTTCTGGAACGCCGCGTCGAAGTAGTTCTTGTTGCAGGCGCGGCCGGCATAGTTCGAGGGGCCGGCGTTCAGGCTCACGTAGAAGCCGCCGGCGTTGAGCACGGTCGGTCCGACGGCGGCCATCACGTTCGAGAAGTTGATGCCGGTGAACAGGCGGATGCCGTCCTGCACCATCTTGTCGGCGATCTGCTTGGCGGAGGCGGGCTTGAGGCCGTCGTCCTCGACCCGCACGTCCACGGGCACGCCGCCCAGCTTGCCGCCGCCTTCCTTGACGGCCAGCATGAAGCCGTCGCGCTCGTCCTCGCCGAGATAGCCGGCCGGCGTGGACAGCGTGGTGATGAAGCCGATCTTCACGGCCTGCTGGGCCAGGGCCGGCGCGCTGCCGGCGGCGGCCAGCAGCAGGGCTGCCGCGATGCGATGGGCGCTGTGTTGTTTCATGGTGTCTCCTCGTTGGGATTTATTGGATTTATGGCGGGCGCGGCCTAGAGCCGGATGCCGCGCATGCAGTTCTCGGCGTTCCAGCCGTACAGCCACTGCAGGGCGTCGTAGAAGGACTGCTGCGAGCGGCCTTGCCACAGCGAGTTGCGGACCGCGCGCTCGACGCCCTTGGCGTGGTAGATGCGGCCCATTTCCCGGGTCGACCAGACCACGCGGGCGCTGCGCGGGATGCGCAGCGATTCATACAGCTTGAACGCGGCGCGCAGGTCGTCCTTGTGCCCGGCCACGGCCAGGCCGAGCGTCACGGCGTCTTCCAGGGCCATGCAGGCGCCCTGGGCCATGTATTGCGACATGGGGTGGGCGGCGTCTCCCAGGATGGTGGCGCGGCCATAGCTCCATTGTTCGACGGGCTCGCGGTCGGCCGTGGCCCAGCGGCGCCACGAAGACGGCGTATCGAGCAGCTGGCGCGGGCGGGCGTGGATGCCCTGGAAGTACGACAGCACTTCTTCCTTGCTGCCGTCGCGCACGCCCCATTCTTCCGGTTCGCGGCTGTGGAAGGTGACGACCAGGTTGTATTGGGCGCCGCCGCGCAGCGGATAGTGCACCAGGTGGCAGCGCGGGCCGGCCCACAGCACCGGCGCGTTGATGCGCAGGTCCTCGGGCATGTTCTCGCGCTCGACCACGGCGCGGTAGACCACGTGGCCGGTCACGCGCGGCGGGTCGCCGATGAGGTGCTCGCGCACCACCGACTTCACGCCGTCGCAGCCCACCACGATGTCGGCGCGGTAGGCCTTGCCCTGCTCGTCGACCACCTCGGCGTAGTCGTCGGCCTGGTGGAAGCGCTTGATGTGGGTCGAGGTGTGAAAGGAGATCAGCGGGTCGTGCTTGACGCCTTCCAGGATGGCGCCGTGGATGTCGGCGCGGTGGATCACGGCGTAGGGGCCGTTGAAGCGTTCCTGGAATTCGCGGCCGGTCTCGATGCGCACGACCTCGGTGTTGTCGACCGCGTCCATCATGATGATGTGGTCGGTGAACACGGCGCGCTGGCGGGCGATTTGGCCCACGCCCAGCGCGTCGAGCGCGGCGAAGGCATTGGGGCCGAGCTGGATGCCGGCGCCGATTTCGCCGATCTCGGCGGCCTGCTCCAGCAGTTGCACCCGGATGCCCTGGCGGGTCAGCGCCAGCGCGGCGGCCAGGCCGCCGATGCCGCCGCCGACCACGATGGCGGATTGCGGGGTCGATGCTGCGTTCATAGTCGTTTCCTGTGATTCAACGGATGCCCAGGAATGCGCCCTGGTGCTCGAGTTGCCGCTGCAGCGCCGCCGGCGCCAGGCGGGCGGGCGGGATGCCGTCGCGCAGGGCCATCGCCGCCGCGGTGCCGGCCGCTTCGCCCATGACGAAGCAGCTGCCGCTGACGCGCGCGGCGGATTGGCCTTCGTGCGTCATGGACGCGCAGCGGCCCGCCACCAGCACGTTGTCGGGGATGCCCGGCCCTTGCCTGGGCACCATCATGCGAAACGGCAGCTGGTTGTAGCCGCGCGATTCGGGGATGGGCGGCCACACCCACTGGACGTCGCCGGCCGTGTGGATTTCCAGCGGCCAGCCATTGACGCCGATGCTGTCGGGGAAGTCCGCGCAGCCCAGCACGTCTTCGCGGGTGAGCACGTATTCGCCGACGATGCGGCGGGTTTCGCGGATGCCCAGCTGCGGCGCGATGTCCAGGATGTAGGCCTGTTCGAAGCCCGGGACCTTGGCGCGCAGGAAGGCCAGGTAGTCGACGATCTGGCGGCGCCCTTCGAGCTCGGCGGCCGACAGCGAGTCGGCGTCGGTGCCGTCGGCCGCCGAGCCGTCGCGGTTGGCCAGCTGCGTCACGTTGACGCGCCATTCGTAGTCGTGCTTTTGCGGGCGCACGATGGCGCCGCGCCGCGGGAAGGTGAATTCGCCGCTGGCTGCGGCGGCGTCCATCAATTGCGGGATGGTCTTCCAGGCTTCCTGCGCGCGCGCGCTGTCGACGTTGCCGACCTTGAACATCAGCGTGGGGTACATCATGTGCCCGTCGGCGTCGCCCTTTTCGTAGGGCAGGCCGGCCCAGTGCGCGAGGTCGGCATCGCCCGAGCAGTCGATGAAGACCCGGCCGCGCACCGCGCAGCGGCCGGACTTGGTCTCCAGGAACAGCGTGTCGATGCGGCCTTCGGCGTCGCGCGCCACGCCGGTGGCCAGCGCGTGGAACAGCAGCTGCGCGCCGCTGGCCTGCACCATGCCGTCGGCGGCGCACTTGAAGGCCGAGAGGTCGTAGGCCTGCGCGTGGATCTTGCCCAGGATCAGGTGCGGGTCGTTCAGGCCGTCCAGGGCGCGCATGCGGTCGAGCAGCTCGTCGGTCATGCCGTGCACGACCTGGCGGATGTCGCCGTGGATGTTGGCGTGCAGGCCGCAGAAATTGGATACGCCGGCCGCCGTGCCCATGCCGCCCAGGAAGCCGTAGCGCTCGATCAGCAGCACGCGCGCGCCGTTGCGCGCCGCGCTGACCGCGGCGAGGATGCCGGCGGGGCCGCCGCCGAGCACCACGACCTCGAATTCGCCATGAAGGGGAACCTGCCGGGCGGGTTCGGTGATGTGCATCGTGTTCTCCTGTGTGCCGCGCGGCAGGCCGTCAGACCTTGCCCTTGAGGCCCAGCTTGTCGATGAGCGGGCCCCAGCGCTTGAGTTCGTCGTCCATATAGCTGCGGAATTCGGCCGGCGTGCTGCCGACCGGGTCCATGAAGAGCGAGCGCAGCTTCTGGCTCACGTCGGGGTCGTGGATGGCCTGGATCAGCGCGTCGGACAGTTTCTTCTGGACGTCGGCCGGTACCTTGGCCGAGGTCACGAAGCCGATCCAGGCCGAGCCCTCGATGCCGGGCACGCCGACCTCGGCCAGCGTGGGAATGTCGGGCAGCAGCGACGAACGCTTGGCCGAGGTGACGGCCAGCGCCCGCAGGCGGCCGCTCTTGACCATGCCCATGACCGCGACCGGCGGCAGCGCGGCGAACTGGGTGTCGCCGGCCAGCAGCGAGGTCAGCGCGGCCGGGGACGAGGGGTACGGTATGTGGGTGGCGCTCGCGCCGATCTGCTGCAGGAGCAGTTCGACGGCCAGTTGCGAGACGGTGCCGGCGCCCGGCGAGGGGAAGTTGTATTTGCCGGGGTTTTTCTTGAGGGCGTCGAGCAGGCCGTTGATGTCGGTAATGCCCGAGTTGGCCGGCACCACCAGCACGTTGGGCTGGTGCACGGCCAGCGTCAGCGGCGCCAGGTCGGTGGCGGGCTTGTAGGGCAGGTTGTCGTACAGCAGCGTGTTGTTCACCAGGGGGCCGGTGATGGACACGCCGAAGGTGTAGCCGTCGGGCTTGGCGCTGGCGATGTCGAAGGTGCCGAGGTTGCCGTTGGCGCCCGGGCGGTTGTCGACCACGACGCTCTGGTCCAGGATGCCGCCGAGCTTTTCGCCGATGACGCGCGCCGCCTGGTCGGGGCTGGAGCCCGCGCCAAAGGGCACGATGAGCCGCAGCGGCCGGCTGGGCCAGGTGTCCGCGTGGGCGGCGCCGGCGGCCAGCGCCAGCGCGGTCAGGCCTGCTGCCAGGATGCTACGCAGCAGCCCCGGGGTTTGGATCTTGTTCATGGTTGTCTCCGATATTTTTCATTTTGTCGAAATACGCCTGCTCGTTGGCGATGAAGGCCGCCACCATGGCGCGGTAGGCGGCTTCCACGACCTGTTCCAGGTTGGCGAAGCCTTGGTCGTGGCGCTGCGCCAGCCTGCGCACCTTGTCGAAGACCTCGGCCTGCCGCGCCGGGGCGCCGACCTGGAAGGCGTCGCGCTTGAAGCGGGCCGCGTCTTTCACATACATGGCGCGCTGCGCGACCAACCGGACGATCTCGTCGTCGAGACGGTCGATGTTGTGCCGCACCTCGGCCAGCGTGGCGCACAAGGGCCGGTAGGCCGGGTCGATGTAGGCGCGCAGCGGCTGGCCTTGGGCGTCGGGCTCTTGCATGGCCGGCTTATTGCTTGAAGTCGGGTTGGACGCTGGGCGCGGCCTGCATGAATGCCGGCTGCCCGATGCAGTGTTCGTAGACCTTGACGGCGCGCGGGTAGGCCGACATGTCGCACTTCATGCGGATGGCGTTGTACAGCTGCGGCACCAGGCAGCAATCCGCCATGGTGGGCTGGTCGCCGAAGCAGTAGGGGCCGGCGCTGCTGCCGTGGCGCGCCAGCAGTTCCTCGACGGTGGTCAGGCCTTCGCGGATCCAGTGCGCGTACCACTCGTCTTTTTTCTCGGCGCTTACGCCCAGCTCGCCCACCAGGTACTTCAGGATGCGCAGGTTGTTCACCGGATGGATGTCGCAGGCGATGACGTTGCTCAGTTCCAGCACCCGGGCGCGCAGCTTGGGGTCGGCCGGGATCAGGCGCGGCTCGGGATGCGTGGCGTCGAGATAATCGATGATGGCCAGCGACTGGCCCAGGTCGAAGCCGTCGTCGCGCAGCAGCGGCACGTTGGCGTTGGGGTTGAGCGCGACGTAGTCGGCCTCGCGGTGCTTCTTGATGCGGATGTCCACGCCCGCGTAGTCGTAGGACAGGCCCTTGAGCGCCAGCGCGATGCGCACGCGGTACGAGGTGGAGCTGTTGAAGAAGCTGTAGAGCTGCATTTATTTGGTCACTCGAACGTTGAGGGTGCCCAGGCCGTCCACGCCGCCTTCCATCAGGTCGCCGGCCACGACGGGGCCCACGCCTTCCGGGGTGCCCGTGTAGATCAGGTCGCCCGGCTCCAGCCGGAAGAACTTGGACAGGTAGGACACCGTCTCGGCCACCGACCAGATCAGCTTGGGGATCTCGCTGGACTGCTTGGTCTCGCCATTGACCTTCAACCAGATCCTGGCTTGGTGGATGTCGCCGGCTTGGGTAGCAGGATACAACGGCGCGATCGGGGCGCTCAGGTCGAAAGCCTTGCCCAGCTCCCAGGGGCGGCCGGCCTCGCGCATCTTCATCTGCAGGTCGCGGCGCGTCATGTCCAGGCCCACGGCATAGCCCCAGACGTGCTCGAGCGCCTGTGCCGCGCCGATGTTCGAGCCGGCCTTGCCAATGGCGGCGACCAGTTCGATCTCGTAGTGGTAGTTGGACGTTTCGCCGGGGTAGGCCAGCTCGAGCGTGCTGCCGGCGGCCACGGGCACGACGGCGTCGGCCGGCTTGCAGAAGAAGAAGGGCGGCTCGCGGTCGGGGTCGAAGCCCATTTCACGGGCGTGGGCGGCGTAGTTGCGGCCCACGCAGTAGACGCGGCGCACCGGGAACAGATCGTTGCTGCCGGCGACGGGCACGCCGATGGGGGCTTGGGGAGCGAAGACGTAGGACATGATGACTCTGCGAAGTAGGGGCGCGCCGGGAGCGCGCGATTTGAAAACGAAGGAGCGGCCGAGATCAGGCCTTGCGCAATTCGCGCCATGGGTCCAGGGCATCCTGCATCGGCCTGCGCAAGGCGGCGCAGAAGAGGCCGCGCGCGGGCCGAATGGCAGGTCCTGGTCGATGAGGCGCACCGGGCCGAGAGGCTCTGTCTGTCTCCTGCAAATGCCGGTTTGCCGGTTGTTTTTAGGGGGAGCGAAGGTCTTGCCGGGCAGCCTGCGCGAGATGTCCGGATCGCTTGATTTGCTGGAAATTATGCGCATGCAGCTATACGATTTAAAATGAATTAATCTTATTATTCATACATAAAAACATATGCCTGGAGGCGGCATGGCCATGGATTGGACCCACCGGCTGCGGCTGCGCAACGTCAAGATGCTGCTCAGCCTGGCGCAGACCCGCAATATCAGCCATTCGGCGGCCATGCTCAATACCACCCAGCCGGGCCTGTCCAAGTGGCTGAAAGACCTGGAAGAGGACATCGGGCTGCCGCTGTTCGAGCGCCATGCGCGCGGGCTGGTCCCCACCCACTACGGCGAGGTGCTGATCGAGCATGCCCGCCGCCTGGACACGCAGTTGGATCGCGCCAGCCGCGACATGGCGGCCCTGCGCGAGGGCAGCGCCGGCCGCGTGGTGATCGGCGCCTCGGGCGCGGCGGCCTCCGATACGGCGCCGCTGGCCATGCTGCGCCTGCTGGACCGGATGCCGCAGGCCAGCGTGAGCCTGGTCGAGGGCACGACGGACCGGCTGCTGGGGCAGCTGGCGCAGGGCGACCTGGATCTGGTCATGGGGCGGGCGGGGCCGGAACGGACGGATCCGGCGATCGAGATGGAGTCGCTGTACCGGGATCCCATCCGCCTGGTGGCGCGGCCGCACCACCCCTTGTTGTCGCGCGAGAGGCTGTCCTGGGAGGATTTGCGGGCTTACCGGTGGATCATCTGGCCCCAGGGCACGCCGGTGCGCACGGCGCTGAACGAGGCGCTGGCCGAAGCGGGGGAGGCCTTGCCGCGCGATGCGGTGGAGACGAATTCGGTGACCAGCAACCTCACCCTGCTCAACAACAGCGACATGGTCGGGGTGGCGTCGCATCGGGCGGCCGTGCGGCTGGCGCAGATGAATACCTTGCGGATCCTGCCGATACGGATGTCGGGGTTCGGGGCGGTGGCGCTGTATTGGCGCCACGAGAGTTTCCGGCCGCAGGCGGTGCAGGTGGCGATGGATTGCATCCGCGAGGTGGTGGCGGAGTATGCGGCGGTGGAGGGTGTTTAGTCCTGCGGGGTGTAGTGCAGTTTTTGCATCGGATACCCTTGCGCGCTGGCGACGGACAGGGCCTGGTCCAGTTCGGGCTTGGGCAATTGCGGCGTTCGCGACAGGATCCACAGCGATTTGCGGTTGACCGAGCCGATGACCGTCCAGCGATAGTCCGGGTCCAGTCCCACCACCACATAATCGGCCGAGAACGGCCGCATGAAGGTCACTTCCATCCTGGTGTTGTCGCTGCCCTGCAGGGGCGTGGCGGTGCCATACGCTTCATTGGTCCCGCCGTCCCGGGTACGGCAGCGGTTCTTGATGGCGAACGTGCCGTCGCCGTTGGCCGTATATTCGGACACGGTATCGGCTACGCAGTGAGGCAGGAAAAAACGGGGAAAATTGGCAATTTCGTACCAGGTTCCCACGTAGCGGTTCAGGTCGACCTTCTGGACGGCTTGCACGGGCGCCGCGCCGGCGGTGGCTGGGGGAGAAACGATGCACGCCAGCGTCAGCGGCACCGCGGACACGAAACGTCGCATGGAGACCTCCTGTAGGCAATGGTCGGAAAACCTTCCGGCAGCCACTTCAGCACCGGCTGCCTTCCGATCATAGCGCCGAAGCCGGGTCTAAAGGCCTGGCCCAACCTTTGGCGTGTTCGACCGCTTGCCGCCACCTGGCCATCCGCGCCTCGCGCCGGTCCGCCGACCAAGCGGGCTCGAAGCGGCGCTCGGCCTGCCAATGCCCGGCAAGCTCATCCTGCGACGACCAGAATCCGACCGCCAGCCCCGCCAGCCCAGCGGCGCCCAGGGCGGTCGATTCGAGCACGCGCGGGCGCACCACCGGCACGCCCAGCAAGTCGGCCTGCATCTGCATGAGCAGGTCGTTGCGCGCCGCGCCGCCGTCGGCGCGCAGCTCGGACAGGGCGATGCCGCTGTCGGCCTGCATGCAGGCCAGCAGCTCGGCGC
>DASWPO010000213.1:0-10069 GCA_036404015.1 Bordetella sp.
CACCGAGGTGCATCACCAGCGGGCCTTCACCAACCTGTCGGTGCGCGATGTCGAGGTGGACTTCGTGCTGCAGACGCGCGGGCCCGAGCACATCCAGGAAGTCATCGCGCAGCTCAACGCGGCGGGTTTCGCCGCCAGCAACCACGACCGCTGACCCGCCGGGTGGCCCGTTTTCAGCCGGCCGCCGCCAGCTTTTCCAGGCGGTAGAGGCGCTCGCGGTGCAGGATGGCGGCCAAAGGGGCGGGCTCGCGCCCCAGCGCCAGGAAGTCCTGTTCGACCAAACCCACGGCGGGCGCCAATCGCTCGGGCCCGGCCTGCCACCAGCGCGCCAGCATCACGTCCGGGCTGAACACGTCCAGGCCCTGCCGGCGCAGTTCGGAACGGTTGAAATCCTTCAGGTTCCAGGTCATTACCTGCACCACGGGCACCTGCTGCAGCCCGCAGCGCGCGCGCCGTGCCAGGCCGGCCGCGATCACATGGAAATCCTTGGGGTCGCTATAGCGCAGCACCGACTCGTAAGGCTGGATATCAGCCTCCATGGCGCCGGGAAAGTCCCGGTTCATGTCGTCCCACAAGCCGTCGAGAATTTCCTGCGGCGCCCCCCACAGGCGCGCCGCGTTGCGCCGCCATTCCTCGCCGATGCGCTCCGTCCAGACGGGTTGGAACACGCCCGCCCGGGCCACGCGCAGCAGCAGTTGCCGCAGCACCGTGGACATCAGCACGCAGGCGTCCAGGACGATGAAGGGGGACGGGGCGGAGGGTTCGGTATTCGTCGGCATGCACAGGCCCTTGCCCGCGGCAGGGAGAAAACCTGGGGCCGCCAGGAGGGGTGGTGCACCCAGCCGGAATCGAACCGGCACGCCTCGCGGCGAGGGATTTTAAGTCCCTTGCGTCTACCAATTTCGCCATGGGTGCCTGTTTTGGGCAGGCTGGTGGCCCCTGTTTCGGGAGGCGGCAACTATAACATCGACATCGGTGCGAATTTTCGTTTCTTCGGTGTACTCTACGACGCAGAATTACATTCGTTAACGCTATGTTTCGCGATAGAGTCGCAGATGATCACGTTCAATCGGTTGGTATTGGCGTGGAAACACCGGCAGCTGGCCACGCATCTTGCCCTGGTGTTCGGTTCGACGGTGCTGGTGGCCATGCTGTGCATCGTCTTTTATGTGAATCACCAGGCGGTCGGCATCGTCCAGGATGCTTCCCAGACCTTGTTCGACCACACGGCAAACGAAAGCCGCAGCCAGATCGACAAGAGCGTCAGCGCGGTAGACAGCTTGCTGAGCACGTACGCCGCCGATCCCCAGGGCGGCGATTTCGGCAGCGCTTCCCAGCGCGTGTTCATCCAGCGGCTGAGCGTCTCGCTCAAGGCCTCGCCGCTGCTGTCGGCGTTCTACATCGGTTTCGACGACGGCGGCTTCGTGCTGCTGCGCCAACTGACCTCGCCCGTCGCCCGCCAGAAGCTCGATGCGCCCGACACGGCGCGTTATTTCCTGGAAATCGTGCGCACGGGCGCCCAGGCCGCGAGGATGGAGCTCACCTTCCTCGACGACCAATTGAATACCGTCGGGACGGCGGCCGCGCCGGCCACCCCCTACGATCCGCGCACGCGCGGCTGGTACCAGGCGGCCATCGGCAGCGAGGCGTCCATCCTCACGGACCCGTATTGGTTTTTCGTGACGCAGGAGCGCGGCGTCACCCTTGCGCGGCGCCTGGCGTCCGGCCATGGCGTGGTGGGGGCCGATCTCGGGCTGGCTGATTTGTCGCAGGCGCTGCAGCAGATGAAAAGCACCAAGTCCTCGGCGCTGATGATCGTCAATCCCAATGGCGAGGTCATCGCCAGCAGCGAGCCGATCAAGCCGGATACCTCGGGCGATCCGGGCGCAATGCCGTCATGGCCCGCATCCTCCATCGCGGTGGACATGCTGGAAGCCGCCACCGGCGCGGCGGACGAGCAGGCCCAGACCCGCACGATCGACAAGGACGGCGTCACGTGGGTGATGCGCACGGTGCCGCTGCATGCCGGCCCCTGGACTTTCCGCATGGTCACGGCCACGCCCGCCAACGAAATGCTGGCCGGCGCGCGCGAACTGGTCTCGACACTGGTCTGGCTGGGCGTGGCCATGGCCATCGCCGCGATGGTCGTGATCCAGATCGCCTCCAAGGCGGTCAGCCGCCCCCTGGTGCAGCTGGCCCGGGAGGCCGAACGCATGCAGCGTCTCCAGTTCAAGCCGGAGACGGACGAGGCGCCTACCTCCGTGCGGGAGATCCAGACCTTGTCGCAGTCCATGCGCCAGGCCGGCTGCACCATTCAGCGCTTCATCGAAATCGGCCAGGCGCTCTCGGCCGAGCGCGATCCCATGCGGCTGATGGGCCGGCTGCTGCAAGAGACCATCACCATCGCCGAGGCCGAAGGCGGGCTCCTGCTGCTGACCGAAGACCGGGGCGAGACGCTGTCGGTCATCGACCGGAACACCCTGGCCGAAGGTATCGAGTCCCGGCCGATCGGCAGGCATGACGTCGACGGGCATGTGCTGCAAGCGCTGGCGGACAAGGCGGTCGCGCACTTCGACTGCGCGCGGGCGGTGCTGCCGGCATTCCTCTCGAGCCTGGTCGATGCGAAGCCGCTGGCGAATGACCAGGTCTTCCGGTTTTCGGTGGTCCCGCTGCTCAATCACTCCGAGGAGGTGATCGGCGGCCTGCTCCTGGCGGCGCGGATCGAGGCGGGCATGGAGATGCCGGACGCCAATCTCGAACTGGTGCGCGCCTTGTCCGGCACGGCGGCGATGACCATCGAGATGACGCTGCTGCTCAAGGCGCGCAAGTCGCTGCTCGATGCCGTGATCCGCATGATCGCCAATTCCATCGACGCCAAGTCCCCCTATACCAGCGGGCACTGCCAGCGCGTGCCCTTGCTGACCACGGCGCTGGTGCATGCCGCCAGCCAGTCCCGTAGCGGGCCTTTCGAGGGCTTCTCGCTCTCGCAGGACGAATGGGAAGCGGTCAAGGTCGCGAGCTGGCTGCATGATTGCGGCAAGCTGACCACCGCCGAATACATCGTCGACAAGGCCACCAAGCTCGAAACCATCTACGACCGTCTTCACGAAATCCGTATGCGCTTCGAGCTGCTCAAGGCCAATGCCTGGACGGCCTATTGGCGCGGCGTGGCCGAGGGCGGGAATCCGCAGACGCTGGCCGTCGTCCGCGACGCCGACCTGGCCGCGCTGGACGACGATTTCTCCTTCGTGGCGGCGTGCAACGAAGGCGGCGAGGCGATGGCGCCCCAGGATATCGAGCGTTTGCAGGAGATCGGCGATCGCAAATGGATACGCACGCTCGACGACCGCATCGGTACTTCGCGCGAAGAGCAGCAGCGCAAGAACCGGATGCCCACGCCGGCGCTGCCCGTCGAAGAAAGGCTGCTGGACGACCGGGTCGATCACCTCATCGAGCATTACGACAGCCGGCTCGGCACGCTGGAAAACCAGGCCGACTTCAGCCTGAAGCCGCTTCCATACCGCCTGAACCTGGGCGAACGCTACAACCTCTCGATAGGCCGGGGCACGCTGACGGCCGAAGAGCGCTACGAGATCAACCGGCACATTACCCACACCATCCTCATGCTGCAGGATCTGCCGTTGACGGGCGCCTTGCGGCTGGTGCCGGAATTCGCCGGCGGGCACCACGAGAAGATGGACGGCACGGGGTATCCCAACGGCCTGCGCCGCGACGACATGAGCATCGTGGCGCGCATCATGGCCATCGCCGACGTCTTCGAGGCGCTGACCGCTGCCGATCGGCCCTATAAAAAGGCCAAGAAACTGAGCGAGGTGGTGCGCATCATGGGGTTCATGAAGCGCGACAGGCACCTCGACCCCGACTTGCTCGATCTCTTCCTGACCGAGGGCATCTGGCGGGACTATGCGCGCGAATTCATGAGCCCCGAACTGATCGACGAGCCGGATGTCGAATCCGTGCTCGCGATCAAGGTGGCCTGAGCCGCGGGGCGCAGGGGCTCAGCCCGCGACCAGCGCCAGCACGCGCAGCGGGCTGCCCGAGCCTTTCTGGATCTTCAGCGGCGCGGCCACGATCATGGTGCCGGTGGGCGGCAATTGAT
This sequence comes from Bordetella sp., assembly GCA_036404015.1. Lineage (GTDB taxonomy): Bacteria > Pseudomonadota > Gammaproteobacteria > Burkholderiales > Burkholderiaceae_B > Bordetella. The sequence goes on from DASWPO010000213.1 coordinate 4,121, forward strand.
CGAGGTTCTTCAGGCATTGCAGGCCGTAGCGGTTGTTGCCGTGCATCAGCGTGTGGCAGGGGTAGGGCAGGGGCCAGGCAAACGCCTGGCCGGCGTCGGTATTGATGGTTTCCACGCCGAAGCCCAGCACGTTGCGCTGGTGGATCAGCCATTCCACCGTTTCCTGCGAAGGGCCGGGCGTGTGGGCGCCGTCTTCCCGCAGGCTGAGGAAATCGGCCGGGTCGGTCTTCAGCGACCAGTCGGTGCGAAACAGCACCCAGGCGCCGGCGGGGATTTTGCCGTGCTTGCTTTCCCACGCTTGCAGGAACTCGACCGTCAGCACCCAGTCGCGGTTGCCGGCCACCTCGGAACTGGCATCGACGACCACGGCGGGAGCGATGAATTTCTTGGCGTCGATGGTGTCGACGGTATTGTCGGGATGGTCCTTGCCGCTCACCCAATGCACGGGGGCGTCGAAGTGCGTGCCGGTGTGTTCGCCGCACGAGAAGTTGTTCCAGTACCAGCCGGGGCCGTTCTCGTCGTACTGGCTGATGGTTTCCATCTTGAAGGCCCATACCTGGCCGAACTGGGGCGGCAGCACCAGGGCCGGGAAATCCGGCGAAAGCGTTTGCGTGAGATCGACGACCTTGATCGCGCCGCCGGCAAGGTCGGCGGCCAGTTGGGTAAGGCTGTTCATATGGTGTTTCCCCTTATTGTGGCTGGAATCAGGCGCCTGCCCGGCACGCTGGCGGGTGGCGGAGATGATTCAAGCTTAAAGTATGTGGGGCGTGGCAGGCAAGGGAGGGAAATGCCGGGGGTAGGGGGCAAGCGGACGCTGGCATCCCTGTCATCCCGTCTGTCCGTCTGCACGGTAGACTCTGGCTGAAATTTCAGGAAACAACAGGAACCCCATGAGTACCGAAAAAACAGTCGAGAAAGCCGAGGCGCTGGCCGGCAAAGGCGCGAATGCCGCGGAAGACGCAATGGATACGGTAGCCAGCAAGGCAAATACGATGAGTGATTACGCGTCTCTAAAAAGGTTTGCCAGCCTTGGCGCGATAGTGGTGCTCGCCTCGCTTGGCTCTGGCTGTTCCTCGGTGGTGGGCGAATGCGGCTGGTTGCGGAGTAGCTGCATGTACGACGGCCACTACGAGCCTGGGGAAAAGGACTACGCCGAGCAGAAAGCGCAACAACTGAATAAAGAAGAGGCCCAGAAAATCAAATCGGGTTTCTAGTCCTTGGTTCGGATCCGCGGCTTGTCGGGAAGCTCCGAACGAGATCGGGTCATCGCCTGCCGCGCGAGGCCAGAGGGCCTTGCGCCTAGCGATCCAGATCGGCATGAGCAATGGCGGAAGCGGTGAGATTCGAACTCACGGACGGTTTAACCCGTCGCTGGTTTTCAAGACCAGTGCCTTAAACCACTCGGCCACGCTTCCATCGGGAAGGCTGCATAATAATCCATCCCGTCATGCCATCGGGATGGGCGGGGCACGGCGCAGCGGCCGGCCCGCGCGGGGCTCAGTCCGCGTAGCGCGTCTCGTCGATGATGGCCTGCGCGCCCAGCTTGTTGAGCCGCTGGCCTGCGCGCAATCCCAGCGAGACCGGGTCGATGTTGCTGGTGGCGTCGAACACCTCGACGGCGCTGGCGCCGTCGAGCGACACCACGATGCCGCGCAGCTTGAGCTGCTTGTCCTCGATCCAGGCATGCGCGCCGATGGGCGAGTCGCAGTGGCCGTTGAGCGCGCGCAGCAAGGCGCGCTCGGCCTGGTAGCAGTACGCGGTCTCGCGATGGTTGACGGCGGCCAGCAGTTGCCGCACTTCTTCGTTGCCGGTGGCGTATTCGGCCACGACCACGCCCTGGCCCACGGCGGGGCACATTTCGTCGGGCGTGAAGATGCGCGAGGAGCGGTTGCCCAGGCCGATGCGTTCCAGGCCGGACTGGGCCAGCACCAGGGCGTCCAGCGGCGGCGTCTTGCCGCCGTAGTTGAATTCCATGGGGGTGTCGCTGTCCAGGCGGGCGATGCGCTTGTCGGCCGAGCCGCGGAAAGGGACGATACGCGCGTGGCGGTACAGCCGGCGCAGGAAGGCCCCGCGCCTTACCGAGGCAGTGCCGATCACGGCGGGGACCGCGTCGGCCGCCAGTCCCTGCTTGAGCACCAGGGCGTCGCAGGGGTTGCTGCGCGGCAGGCAGGCGCCGATGGAGAACCGGGTGTCGGCGTAGTATTCTTCGTTGCCGGGCAGGTCCTTGAGCGAGTGCATGACCATGTCGGCCTCCCCCCGGAGCATCATCTCCTGCATGGCGCCAATGAAAGCGCCGCCCTTGCCGCCCAGGGCGCCCAGGCGGCTCTTCAGGTCGAGATCGGCTCGCGCCGGGCGCGTGACCATCTCGAAGCGGTGCTGGGGAAACTGCGCCTGCAGCGCCTCGATGATGGCCTCGGTCTGCCACACCGCCATCAGGCTGGCGCGGGTGCCGATTTTGTAAGTCTTGGACATCTGGATTCCTGAGTACGGAAATGCGCCGCCGGGGCGCAGGCGATCATCCGCCTGCCGCCATGATAGCAAGGCCTGGAAATAGGGTCGGGCACGCTTCGCACCGACAGGATACAATCACAGGTTTAGCTCGGACTATTTCGGGCTCTGAAGTCCCGTATCTTGCCATGACTCATCAAGTTCGCGCCCGGCTGGTTCTGGGCAACTGGAAAATGCACGGCAGCCTTGCCGAGAACGCGTTGCTTCTGGCCGCGTTGCGCGCGGCCGATGTAGCCAATGCGGCGGGCTCGCACTGCCAGATCGGCGTCTGCGTGCCTTTCCCGTACCTGGCGCAGGCTGCCCAGGCCTTGCAGGGCAGCGCCGTGTCCTGGGGGGGCCAGGACATCAGCGCGCACGACAAGGGCGCCTACACGGGCGAAGTTTCGGCCGCCATGCTCAACGATTTTGCCTGCCGCTGGGCCCTGGCCGGGCATTCCGAGCGCCGTGCCTATCATGGCGAGACCGACCAGGTCGTGGCCGACAAGGCCCGCGCCGCCCTGCGGGCCGGCCTGACGCCGGTCGTGTGCGTGGGCGAAACCCTGGCCGAGCGCGACGCCGGGCAGACGCTGGCCGTCATCCAGCGCCAACTGGCTCCCGTGCTGGCCCTGGGGACGGATGCCCTGGCCCGCATGGTGCTGGCCTATGAGCCCGTCTGGGCCATCGGCACCGGCCGCAGCGCCACGCCCGAGCAGGCGCAAGAAGTCCATGGCGCCATCCGCGCCGAGCTGGCCGCCCTGGGCGCAGCCCAGGTGCAGGTGCTCTATGGCGGCAGCGTCAAGGCCGCCAATGCCGCCAGCCTGTTTGCCATGCCCGACATCGACGGCGCGCTGGTTGGCGGCGCCGCGCTTGTCGCCGAAGAATTCCTGCGCATCGCCGCAGCCTAAGTTTCGATCTGGAGTCATCATGTCTTACACCACCATCCTGCTGGTCGTTCAGTTCCTGACGGCCCTGGCAATCATCATTCTGGTCCTGCTGCAGCAGGGCAAGGGTGCCGATATGGGTTCGTCCTTCGGCAGCGGTTCGGCCGGCAGCCTGTTCGGCGCATCGGGCGCGGCCAACTTCCTGTCGCGCACCACCAAGTGGGCCGCCGTGGTCTTCTTCGCCTCGACCATCGGGCTGGCCTATGCCTCGCACTCCATCAAGGCGGGCGGCACTCCCATCGATTCCGGCGTCATGCAGGGCTTCGGCGCCGCTGCGCCCAAGGGTGACGCGGTGCCCGCCGCCAACGGCACTGCCGCTACTCCGGCAGCGCCTGGCGCAGACGCCGCCAAGGGCGATGCCTCCATTCCCAACGTGCCTGCCGCGCCTGCGAAGTAAGCCGATCTTGTGCTAGAATTTTGGACTTTCCGCAAAAAGCAATAGCTGCTTTTGCTTTGCAGGAAGCAAAAACCCAAGCCGTCGTGGTGGAATTGGTAGACACGCTATCTTGAGGGGGTAGTGGCGAAAGCTGTGCGAGTTCGAGTCTCGCCGACGGCACCAACACTTAGTCCAAGCTGTATCAAGGACTGCTAGAAAGCCTGTAAGAATCAATAGCTTACGGGCTTTTTTGTCGCCTGACGTTCTGTGGCGTGTTATGGCGTTGCATAGCCTTCTAGGGTTTTTAGGCAAATTCTTGGGTAAACTTTTCGAGGTTTACCCAAGGCGGGCTCCGGGTGAATTCGTCCTACGAGAGCGACATGCCTAAACTTGCCCAGCAGCTTACCGACAAAGCCATCCGTGCCTTCAAGCCCCAGGCCAAGGTCTACACCAGGCCGGACGGCAACAACCTCCACCTTCGCATAACCCCCAGCGGGGCCAAGTCCTGGCAAGTGCGCTATTTGCTGCCCACCGGCGAGCGTGGTGCGGTGGTGATCGGAGACTATCCGGCCATGGGCGTGGCCGAGGCCCGCGTCAAAACGGCCGAGATCCACCAGGCGGCACGAACCGGTGTCCCTATCGTCGGGCAGCGTGCCGCGAATCAGGCTCAGCGGCAAACCCGTACAGAAGCCGAGATCGCAGCCCAGCGGGCCGTCGAGGAGGCGCGTAAGCATTCGTTCATGGTGCTGTCGGACAAATGGCTGGAGGCTATGAAACCCGGCTGGGCCGACGAGAGCTACCGCAAGGCCCGATATGTCGTGCACACCTACTTGCAGCCCAAGATTGGCACCTTGGACATGCGCACAATGCGCAGCAAGGACGTGACCACGCCTCTCCGAGAAATGGCGGCCAAGGTTCCCAGTCTGGCGAAGAAGGCGGTTCAGTACCTAAACGGGATAGTGACCTATTGCATCCACGAAGGTATCCGCGAAGACGATCAAGTCCTGGTTCTGGATGGGGTGCTGCCTAGTCACAGGGGCGGCCATATCCCGGCGGTAACCCAGGAACAGGGTATCGGCCCGCTCATGCGCGCTATCCACGCCTATGAAGGGTTCGTGGTGCGCTGTGCGCTATTGCTGGCGGCGTGGACGACGCTGCGATCTGGCGTGGTGGCTACGGCAAGATGGTCGGAGATCGACTTGGAGCGAGCCGAGTGGTCCATTCCCGGCCTGGATGATGGGTTTCACGAAACGGGTAAGCGTAAAAACCGCATGAAGACCGGGCATGCCCATGTCGTCAGTCTGCCGACTCAGGCGGTGGAAATGTTGCGAGAAATGCACCAATTCACCGGAGGGACCGAGTACGTATTCCCGTCTGTAGGGAAGAGGAAGAATCCGCACCTGCATCGTGACGCGCTGTCGGCGGCATTGAGGGGTATGGGATTTGGCGGGAAGCATGCCCCGCATGGGTTCCGAGCCATGTTACGCACTGTGGCACGGGTGAAGATGAAGATCGATCCTGACGTGCTGGAAGCTCAGCTTGCCCATGCCAAGAAGGATGAAATTCAATCAGCCTATGATCGGACTATGTTCGATGATGAGCGGCGCGAGGTAATGCAGAGATGGGCTGACTATCTGGACAATCAGGCTGCTATTGGCATTAACAACGCGGTTTCACTGGAACAGCAGGCATAATCTTTTACGCTTGCACCTTGGCCCGAGAGGGTGAGATGCCGGAACGTCTACCGGATTGGTGCTGGTTCCTACTTTAAATAGGCGGCGCATAGGTGAGCGCATGGAGATGGTAGATCTTAGCCATTACGTCGCGGTGGCGTGGTCCGGCCGGTGCAGCTGGTACAGGTCGATGTAGTCGGTGCCGAGGCGACGCAGGCTGTCCTCGACCTCCCGGATGATCCAGCGCCTCGACCCGCCGCCCGTGTCGTTGCCCGCGCCCATCGGAAGCCCGAACTTGGTGGCGAGCACGACATCGGCGCGCCGCCCCTTCAGCGCTTGGCCGACGATCTCCTCGGACTCCCCGAGGGAGTACACGTCTGCCGTGTCGATGAAGTTGATCCCGGCGTCCAGCGCGCGGTGGATGACGCCGATCGACTCATCGTGGTCCGGGTTGCCCATTGCACCGAACATC
>DASWPO010000214.1:0-15231 GCA_036404015.1 Bordetella sp.
TCGCGCCGCGGCCCCTGGGTCCGCCCTCGCAATGCGGCTTAAGAACCCAAATACCGCCATGCCTCTCATCAACCGCCTGGACTCCCGCGACCCCGGCTTCAAGGCCGCCCTCGCCAAGCTGCTGGCCTTCGAAGCCGGCGAAGACGAATCCATCGACCGCGCCGCGGCCGGCATCCTGGCCGACGTGCGCAAGCAGGGCGATGCCGCGCTGCTGGACTACACCCGCCGTTTCGACCGCGTGCAAGCCGATTCCGCCGCCGCCCTGGAGATCCCCAAGGCCGAATGGCAGGCCGCGCTCGCCGCCCTGCCCGCCGCCCAGCGCGCGGCCCTGGAGGCCGCCGCCGACCGCGTCCGCCGCTACCACGAGCGCCAGCGCGGCGAGACCTGGACCTACACCGAAGCCGACGGCACCGTGCTGGGCCAGAAAATCACGCCGCTCGACCGCGTGGGCCTGTACGTGCCCGGCGGCAAGGCCGCCTATCCGTCCTCGGTGCTGATGAACGCCATCCCGGCCAAGGTGGCCGGCGTGCCCGAAGTCATCATGGTCACGCCCACGCCCGACGGCGTGCGCAACCCCATCGTGCTGGCCGCCGCCGCCATCGCCGGCGTGGACCGCGCCTTCGCCGTGGGCGGCGCCCAGGCCGTGGGCGCCCTGGCCTACGGCACCGCCACGGTGCCCGCCGTGGACAAGATCGTCGGCCCCGGCAATGCCTACGTGGCGGCCGCCAAGCGCCGCGTGTTCGGCGTGGTGGGCATCGACATGATCGCCGGCCCCAGCGAAATCCTGGTGATCTGCGACGGCAGCACGCCGGCCGACTGGATCGCCATGGACCTCTTCTCGCAGGCCGAGCACGACGAGCTGGCCCAGGCCATCCTGCTGTGCCCGGACGCCGCCTACATACGGCAAGTCGAGGCCGCGATCGAACGGCTCCTGCCGCAGATGCCGCGCCTGGACATCCTGCGCACGAGCCTGGGCAACCGCGGCGCGCTCATCCAGGTGCGCGACCTGGACGAGGCCTGCGCGATCGCCAACGACATCGCCCCCGAGCACCTGGAAATCTCCACCGAAAACCCGCAACAATGGGCCGCCAGGATCCGCCACGCCGGCGCCATCTTCATGGGCCGCTACGCCTCCGAGGCGCTGGGCGACTACTGCGCCGGCCCCAACCACGTGCTGCCCACCTCGCGCACCGCGCGCTTCTCCTCGCCGCTGGGCGTGTACGATTTCCAGAAGCGCTCCAGCCTGATCCAGGTATCCCGGCAAGGCGCCCAGACCCTGGGCCGCGTGGCCGTCGAACTGGCCATGGGCGAGGGGCTGCAGGCCCACGCCGCCAGCGCCCGCTACCGTCTGGACTAAAATTTCGCCATGCGCACCGCCGAAATCACCCGCAATACCAACGAAACACGCATCCGCGTCGCGATCAACCTCGACGGCACCGGCAAGCAGAGCATTGCCACCGGCGTGCCCTTCCTCGACCACATGCTCGACCAGATCGCCCGCCACGGCCTGATCGACCTCGACATCCAGGCCGAGGGCGACCTGCACATCGACGACCACCACACCGTCGAGGACGTCGGCATCACGCTGGGCATGGCCGTCGCCCAGGCCGTGGGCAGCAAGGCCGGCCTGCGCCGCTACGGCCACGCCTACGTGCCGCTCGACGAGGCCCTGTCGCGCGTGGTGATCGATTTCTCCGGCCGGCCCGGCCTGGTGTTCAACCTGGACTTCACGCGCGCGCGCATCGGCAGCTTCGACGTCGACCTCACCCGCGAATTCTTCCAGGGCTTCGTCAACCACGCCCTGGTCACGCTGCACGTCGACAACCTGCGCGGCATCAATGCGCACCACCAGTGCGAAACCGTCTTCAAGGCCTTCGGCCGCGCGCTGCGCATGGCCGCCGAGCTCGATCCGCGCCTGGACGGCGCCGTACCGTCGACCAAGGGCGTCCTGTAAACGCACCCTGCGGCGCCTCGCGCCGCGTCCACTCCTGCCGCGATCACACCCCGTGAAACCCGTGAGTACCATCGCCATCGTCGACTACGGAATGGGCAACTTCCATTCCGTCGCGCGCGCCCTGGCGCACGCCGCCCCGGATGCCGACATCCGCATCTGCAACCAGCCCGGCCAGATCGACGCGGCCGACCGCGTCGTCTTCCCCGGCCAGGGCGCCATGGCCGACTGCATGCGCACGCTCAACGAGTCGGGCCTGCGCGAGGCGGTGCTGCGCGCCGCGCGCGAGAAGCCCCTGCTGGGCGTCTGCGTGGGCGAACAGATGCTGTTCGAGCACAGCGAAGAAGGCGACACGCCCGGCCTGGGGATCTTTCCCGGCACGGTGCGCCGCTTCGCCGGCCCGCAGTTCGCCGCGCCGGTGGCGGGCGACGGCGCCGCCCCGCAAGGCGGCCCGGCGGCGGCCGGGTCCGGCGACGAACGCCTGAAAGTGCCGCACATGGGCTGGAACCGCGTGCGCCAGACCCGTTCGCACCCCCTCTGGCGCGACATTCCCGACGGCACGCACTTCTACTTCGTGCACAGCTATTACGCCGACCCTGCCGATGCCGGCTTGACCACGGGGGTAAGCGATTATGGCCTCGCCTTTACCTGCGCGGTGGCCGCCGCTAATATTTTCGCGGTGCAGTTCCACCCGGAGAAAAGCGCCGAGCACGGTTTGCGGCTCTACCGCAATTTTGTAGACTGGAACCCCTGAGCCCCCAAGGGCTCGTCCGCGAGCTCGCCCGCCACGTCATGGCACGGCCGCTTTTATCCATTCCGACACTTACACAAGACGCACGCCACCCACCATGCTGCTGATCCCCGCCATCGACCTCAAAGACGGGCGCTGCGTGCGCCTGCGCCAGGGTGACCTGGACGATGCCACGGTGTTCTCCGAAGAACCCGCCACCATGGCCAGCCACTGGCTGGAACTGGGCGCGCGGCGCCTGCACCTGGTCGACCTCAACGGCGCCGTCGCCGGCAAGCCCGCCAACGGCGCCGCCATCCAGGACATCCTCGACGCCGTGGGCGACGAGATCCCGGTGCAGATCGGCGGCGGCATCCGCGATCTCGACACCATCGAGCGCTATCTCGACGCCGGCATCTCCTACGTCATCATCGGCACCGCCGCGGTCAAGAACCCGGGCTTCCTGCACGACGCCTGCGGCGCCTTCCCCGGCAGCATCATCGTCGGCCTGGACGCGCGCGACGGCAAGGTGGCCACCGACGGCTGGAGCAAGCTCACCCGCCACGACGTGCTCGACCTCGCCAAGAAGTTCGAGGACTACGGCTGCGAGGCCATCATCTACACCGACATCGGCCGCGACGGCATGCTCTCGGGCGTGAACGTCGACGCCACCGTGCGCCTGGCGCAGCACGTGCGCATCCCCGTGTTCGCCTCCGGCGGCATCGCCGGCCTGACCGACATCGAAGCCCTGTGCGCGGTCGAGGACGAAGGCGTCGAAGGCGCCATCCTGGGCCGCAGCATCTACGAAGGCACGCTCGACTTCCAGGCCGCGCAGGCCCGGGCCGACGAGCTGAACGGCATTGACCCCGGCGACAATGAATAACGGCACAGCCAGCGCTCCCCGACGCCCCTCCCCCCCTCCCGGAGGGGGGGACCAAGGGGGGGGAGCCCACATCCGCCCCAAAGGGGATGATGCGCCTCGTCAGGCCGCAACAAGCGGCCTGACGAGGCGCATCATCCCTTGCCTGGACGTCACCGCCGGGCGCGTGGTCAAGGGCGTGAACTTCGTCAACCTCACCGATGCCGGCGATCCCGTCGAGATCGCGCGCCGCTACGACGAGCAGGGCGCCGACGAACTCACCTTCCTCGACATCACCGCCACCAGCGACGGCCGCGACCTGATCCTGCCCATCATCGAGCAGGTGGCCTCGCAGGTCTTCATCCCGCTCACCGTGGGCGGCGGCGTGCGGCAGGTAGCCGACATCCAGCGCCTGCTCAACGCCGGCGCCGACAAGATCAGCATCAACAGCGCGGCCGTGGCCAACCCCGAGCTGGTGCGCGCCGCCAGCGACTACCACGGCTCGCAGTGCATCGTGGTGGCCATCGACGCACGCCGCGTGGCCGGCCCCGGCCCGGCCGAGGACGAGCCCGGGCGCTGGGAGGTCTACACCCACGGCGGGCGCAAGCCCACGGGCCTGGACGCCGTGGCCTGGGCGCGCCGCATGGCGGCCTACGGCGCCGGCGAGATCCTGCTCACCAGCATGGACCGCGACGGCACCAAGGCCGGCTTCGACCTGGCGCTCACGCGCGCGGTGTCCGACGCCGTGCCGGTGCCCGTGATCGCCTCCGGCGGCGTGGGCAATCTGCAGCACATGGCCGACGGCGTCACCCTCGGCCGTGCCAGCGCCGTGCTGGCGGCCAGCATCTTCCACTTCGGCCAGCACTCCGTGCGCGAGTGCAAGCAATACATGGCCGAGCGCGGCATCTCCGTGCGGCTGTAGGCCCCTTCCACCCGGCCAGCGAGACCCTCATCATGTGCGACACTCACGGCAAAGCCCCCGCCCCCGCTGACACCAGCCTGCCCGCCTGGCTGGCCGACGTCGCCTTCGACGCGCACGGCCTCATCCCCGCCATCGCCCAGGACGCCGCCACCGGCCAGGTGCTGATGGTGGCCTGGATGAACCGCGAGGCCCTGCTCGAGACCGCCAACACCGGCCGCGCCGTGTACTGGTCGCGCTCGCGCAAGCGCCTATGGCGCAAGGGCGAGGAATCCGGCCACGAGCAACCGGTGCACGAACTGCGCCTGGACTGCGACGGCGACGTCATCCTGCTGAAAATCGAGCAGATCGGCGGCATCGCCTGCCACACGGGCCGGGCCAGCTGCTTCTACCGCCGTCTGGACGGCCAGCCTGGCACGGCCGTCTGGACGACCGTCGACCCGGTGCTCAAAGACCCCGAACTGATCTACAAATGACCACTCCCGCCCCCGCCAGCGACCTGCTGGCCCGCCTGGCCGACAGGCTGGCCACGCGCCGCCCCGACCAGGGCGGCGACCCGCAGACCTCCTATGTGGCCAAGCTGCTGTCCAAGGGGCCCGACGCCTTCCTGAAAAAGATCGGCGAAGAAGCCACCGAGCTCGTCATGGCCGCCAAGGACGGGCTGCCCGAGCGCATCGTCAGCGAAACCGCCGACCTGTGGTTTCATTGTTTGGTCTTGCTCACGCACTACAATCTGCGGCCTGAAGACGTGCTGGCCGAGCTGGCCCGCCGCGAGGGCCTTTCCGGCCTCGAAGAAAAAGCCCGCCGTCCCGAGTAAGATGAGGCTTCCATGAGCGAAAACTGTATCTTCTGCAAGATCGTCAAAGGCGAGATCCCGTCCAAGAGGGTCTACGTGGACGAGGATTGCGTGGTTTTCCACGACATCAACCCGGCCGCGCCGGTGCATCTGTTGGTGGTTCCGCGCAAACACGTGGTTTCCCTGCAGGATGTCACTCCCGCCGATGCGGGCTGGTTAGGTAGAATGATGGCATTGGTTCCGCAGCTGGCTTCCGAGAACGGTTGCCGCCCCGGACCCGAAGGCGGGTTCCGCCTGCTCGTCAATTCCGGCAAGGATGGCGGCCAGGAAGTCGCCCACCTGCATTTCCACATACTTGGCGGTCCGCGTCCATGGCAAGGCCGTGTGGCGCCGGCAGCTTAACGGAGGCTCTCCATGGGCAGTTTCAGCATTTGGCATTGGTTGATCGTTCTGGTGATCGTGGCGCTGATCTTCGGCACCAAGAAGCTGCGCAACATCGGCGGCGACCTGGGCGGCGCCGTCAAGGGCTTCAAGGAAGGCATGAAGGACGCCGCCGCGGAGCAGGTCACGCAAAAGAGCGTCACTGGCGAGACCATTGACGTCCAGGCCAAAGAGAAAACTCAGGCCTGATGTTTGACATCAGCTTCTCCGAACTGGCGATCATCGGCGTCGTTGCGCTGGTGGTCATCGGTCCCGAACGCCTGCCCAAGGTGGCCCGCACTGTCGGCCACCTGATGGGTCGCGCGCAGCGTTACGTCAACGACGTCAAGTCCGACATCCAGCGCGAGATCGAACTCGACGAGTTCCGCAATCTCAAGCAAAGCGTCGACAACGCCGCCAGCGAGCTGCGCACCTCGCTGCAGGACACCGAAAACACCATCCGCACCGCCGGGCAATCCCTGCAGGCCGAGCTCGCCGCCACCACCAGCGAGGCCAAGCAGGCGCTCGACCTCCACGCGCAGGTCGACGCAGCCTCGTCCGAGGCGTCCGCGCAGGCAGCCGCCCCCGCCGAGCCGGCGACCCAGGCCGAATTGCCGCTGGCCGACGCCACGCCCACACCCCTACCCACACCCGCGCCTACGGCGCCGGCACAAGCGCCCGCGCCGTCCGCCAACGCCACCACGGGTACGCCCACGTGAGCAACACCGTAGCCCCCGAAGAAAAACCGCAGCAAGAAGAAAGCTTCATCTCCCACCTCATCGAACTCCGCTCCCGCCTGATCAAGGCCGGCGCCGCGGTGCTGGTGGTGTTCCTGGTGCTCTTCATCTATCCCGGCGCTTCGTTCATCTACGACTTGCTGGCCCAGCCCATGCTGGCCGCGCTGCCGCAGGGCACGCACATGATCGCCACCGGCGTCATCACGCCCTTCATGGTGCCGGTCAAGGTCACCATGCTGGCCTCCCTGGTAATCGCCCTGCCCATCGTGCTCTACCAGGCCTGGGCCTTCGTCGCCCCCGGCCTGTACCGCCACGAAAAGCGCCTGGCGCTGCCGCTCATCGTCTCCAGCACGCTGCTCTTCATCCTGGGCATGGCGTTCTGCTATTTCTTCGTGTTCCGCACGGTCTTCCACTTCATCGCCAACTTCGCCCCGCAATCGATCACGCCGGCGCCCGACATCGAAGCCTATCTCAGCTTCGTCATGACCATGTTCCTGGCCTTCGGCGTCACCTTCGAGGTGCCGGTGGTCGTGGTGCTGCTGGTCAAGACGGGCATCGTGCCGCTGGCCAAGCTGCGCGCCGCGCGCGGCTATGTGGTCGTGGGCGCCTTCATCGTGGCCGCCGTGGTCACGCCGCCCGACATGGTCAGCCAGTGCCTGCTGGCCATTCCCCTGTGCCTGCTCTACGAGCTGGGCCTGCAGGTCGCCCGCCTGGTGGAGCCGCCCGCCAAGCCGGAAGATACGCCGGACTCCGACGCCGTCGTCGAGCGCGACTGAGTCCCGCGCCGCCGGCGGTGCGGGTATTCCCGCTGTCATAAATTGGACGCTTTCACCTTGTTCAGGCCAGGGTGACGTCCTAGATTGCGGGCATGACGCTCGCAAACCGCTTACGTGCCCGCATGCGCTGGCGCGGCATTCGCAGCCAGACCCAGCTGGCACGCCTGTCCGGCGTGTCGCAATCGTCCATCCACCACATCCTCACGCGCGGCGACGGCTATGCCGCCAAGCGCGAGACCCTGCGCCGCCTGGCCGCGGCCCTGGGCACCACGCCGGCCTGGCTGGACGGCGACACCGGCGAGCCCCCTGCGCTACGCGAGCCGCACCCCGCCTATGCCGCCGACGGCTACGACGCCGAGCTCCAGGCCCTCATGGCCCGCCTGCCCGGCCCCGCCCGGCGCAAGATCGTCGACATCGTCCGGCTCATCGCCGAGAACGCCACGCCAACCGAGCAGACCCAGGAGGAAAAACCCGTTGGCGACGCGGCGACCGATGATAAGCCCGACCCGTAGCATGCCGCGTAGCCGGGCAGCCCTACTTCTCCTGGCCCGCCGGCCGGGAAACCACCTTGACCTTGACCTGCATGGCCTTGCTGCCGCGCAGCACATCCAGGGTGGTTTCCCGCCCTGGCGGCAGCGAGGCGATCATGGACAGGAAGCCCGGGGTATTGAGCACGGGCGTGCCCGCCAGGCGCTGCACGATGTCGCCCACCTTCAGTCCGGCCCGGCCCGCCGGCCCGTCATGCACCACGCTGGCCAGGATCACGCCGCTCACGCCCGTCGGCAGCTGGAAGGCCTGGGCCAGGTCGGGCGTGATGTCCTGCGGCTCTACGCCCAGCCAGCCGCGCTGCACCGCGCCGCTGCGGATGATCTCGTCCATGACCCGGCGCGCCGATTCGATGGGAATGGCAAAACCTATGCCCAGCGAGCCGCCGGTCTCGGAATAGATGGCCGTATTGATCCCCACCAGCTGCCCGCGCGCATCGATCAAGGCGCCGCCCGAATTGCCGGGGTTGATGGCCGCGTCGGTCTGGATGAAGTTCTCGAAGGTGTTGATGCCCAGGCCGTTGCGGCCCAGGGCCGACACGATGCCTTGCGTGGTGGTCAGCCCCACGCCGAAGGGGTTGCCGATGGCCAGCACCACGTCGCCCACCCGCAAGGCATGCTCGGGCGCCAGCGCCGCCACCGGCAGGCGGCCCAGCCCGACCGCCAGCTTGAGCACGGCAAGATCGGTTTCCGGATCCACGCCCACCACTTTCGCGGCGGACTTGCGCCCGTCGGTCAGCGCCACCTCGATGGCATCGGCGGCCTCCACCACGTGGTAGTTGGTGAGCACATAGCCGTCCTCGCGCATGATCACGCCCGAGCCCAGGCTGGAGGCCGGCTGGCGCCGGCTCATGCCAGGCACCTGGCCCAGCAGGTGCTGCAGCGTGGGATCGTCGGGCAGCGGCACCAGGGGCACGTCGACATGCTTGGTGGTGTAGATGTTGAGCACCCACGGCACCGCGCGCGCGGCGGCATCGGCGTACGACACCACGCCGCGCCCCGCCGCCGGCGGCGCCCGGGGCGGGACCGGATCGCCCTGAAGGGGCGCCGGGGTAGGCACCGGCACGGCGCCTGCCTGCGGCGGCATGGGGCGATAGGGCCCGGCCAGCCGCAGCCAGTCCGGCCGCAACGTGGTGACGACGAATAAAATGGCCAGACAGATCGTGACGGCCTGCGCGAATATCAGCCAAAGGCGACGCATGATCCCCGGGAACACCTCAATGATGAAAACGATCGCCACCCGCGAACTGGCCGCCTGGCTGGACGACACCCTGCAGGCCCCGCGCTTCAAGGACTATTGTCCGAACGGCCTGCAGGTCGAAGGACGCGAGCGCGTAGGCACCATTATCGCCGGGGTCACGGCCTGCGAGGCGCTGTTGCGCGCCGCCATCGAACGCGGGGCCGACGCCGTGCTGGTGCACCACGGCTGGTTCTGGAAGAACGAAGACCCGCGGGTACGCGGCCCGCGCCGCACCCGGCTGGCCCTGGCCCTGGCCCACGATATCAATCTCTTTGCCTACCACCTGCCGCTGGATGCCCACCCCCGGCTGGGCAACAACGCCCAATTGGCCCGGGTGCTGGGCCTGGCGCCCGACACCGACGCAGACGGCCGGCCGCGGACCTGCGGGCCCGACGGCCTGGTCTGGCTGGGCACCGCTCCCGGGCTGGCCACGCTGGGCCGGCTGGCCGAACGCGTCGCCCAGCGCCTGAACCGCACGCCCCTGGTCGTGGGCGACGCGGACCAGCCCATCGGCCGCGTGGCCTGGTGCACCGGCGGGGCGCAAGGCTTCCTGGACGCCGCCATCGAGGCCGGCGCCGACGCCTACCTCACCGGCGAAGCCTCCGAACCCACCGTGCACCTGGCCCGCGAAACCGGCACGGGCTTTCTCGCCGCCGGCCACCACGCCACCGAGCGCTACGGCGTGCAAGCCTTGGGTTGCGCCGTGGCGGAGCGCTTCGGCATCGAGGTCGAGTTCGTCGATATCGACAATCCGGTCTGACGCAGCGCGCCAGGCCACGCCCGGCGGCTCGAAACGGCCAGTCCAGATCTTGAAATGGCTATAGCCAATATCCAGAACTGGCTATCTGCATTAGGACCAATTTCTTCTACCATGGCTGGCGTCACCGCTTACGTAGGGAAGGAACGACCATGGTAGGACTCACCCCCGATATCAAGACCCGCATCCTGCAAGCCGTGGACCAGGGCTACGCGGCGCAGACCGACCTGCTCGCCCGGCTGGTGCGCATTCCCTCGCAACGCGGCGGGGAAGCCGAGGCGCAGCGCTTCATGGCCGGACAATACGCGGCGCGCGGCTACGAGGTGGACCACTGGCGCATCGACGTCGACGCCATCCGCGACATGCCCGGCTTCTCGCCCGTGGCCGTCTCGTACGACGATGCCTACAACGTCGTCGGCACGCACCGGTCGCGCACCCGGGCGGGCCGCTCGCTCATCCTCAACGGCCACATCGACGTGGTGCCCGTGGGCCCCTTGGCGCAATGGAGCCGCGACCCCTACGATCCGGCCATCGTCGACGGCTGGATGCACGGCCGGGGCGCGGGAGACATGAAGTCCGGCCTGATCGCGTGCATGGCGGCGCTCGACGCGCTGCGCGGCCTGGGCTGCCAACCGGCAGCCGATGTGTTCCTGCAGTCGGTGGTCGAGGAAGAATGCACGGGCAACGGCGCGCTGGCCTGCCTGCAGCGCGGCTACCGCGCCGACGCGGCCTTCATCCCCGAGCCGTTCACGCCCATGCTGATGCGCGCCCAGGTCGGCCCCATGTGGTTCCAGGTGCAGGTCGATGGAGATCCGCAGCACGCCTCCGCGGCGTTTTCCGAGGCGGGCGCCAATGCCATCGAGAAAGCCATTTTCCTGATCCAGGCCATGGGCGAGCTCGAAGAAAAATGGAACGGCCGCAAAGGCCAGCACGCGCATTTCCACGACCACCCGCACCCCATCCGCTTCAACCTCGGCAAGATCGCCGGCGGCGACTGGCCGTCCAGCGTGCCGGCCTGGTGCACCTTCGACATGCGCGTGGCCGTGTTCCCGGGGCAGAGCCTGGAGACCGCGCGCGCCGAAATCGAAGCCTTCGTGGCCGAGGTCGCGGCGCGCGACCCCTTCCTTGCCAAGCATCCGCCCAAGGTGGTCTATCATGGCTTCATGGCCGAAGGCTACGAGCTGAAGAACGCGGACGAGGCCGAGGCAGCCCTGCGCGCCAGCCATGAGCAGGTATTCAACGAGCCGCTGCGGGAGCACGCCACGTCGGCGGCGACCGACGCGCGCTTCTACGGCCTCTACGCGGATACGCCCGCCATTGTCTACGGGCCCGAATGCCGCATGCCGCACGGCTATGACGAGGCGGTCAACCTGGAATCGGTGCGCAAGGTAACGCAGACCATCGCCCTTTTCATCGCCGAATGGTGCGGGCTTGAAGAGATCGCCGCATGACGACACGCAGTAACGCCGCCACGTCCGAGCAGGCCCTGTTCGCCGCGGATCCTCCCAAGCTGTCGACCGCCGAGGCCCGATCCCTGGCCGAGCAGGTCTACGGCTTGGCAGCGCAAGTGCAGCTATTGAGCAGCGAGCGGGACCAGAACTTCCAACTACGCCTGGACGACGGCCGCGCCTTCGTGCTGAAAGTCACGCACCCGGCGGAAGACCCGGCGGTGACCGATTTCCAGACGCAAGCCCAGCTGCATGTGATGCGCGCCGACGGCGCGCTGCCCGTGCCGCACCTGTTCCCCTCGCGCGACGGCGCCTACGTGCACTGGCACGAAGGGCCCGACGGCACGCGGCGGGCGGTCCGCCTGATGGCCTTCCTGGAGGGCGTGCCGCTCTACAAGGCGGCGCGCAGCGCCGGGCAAGGCGCGGCGATCGGGCACGCCCTGGCCAGCTTCGACCTTGCCCTGGCCGATTTCGACCACCCCATGGCCGGCCACGAGCTGCTCTGGGACCTCCAGCACGCCGACCGCCTGGCGGACCTGCTGGCCCGCATCGGGGAGGCCGACCGGCGCGCGCTGGCCGAGCGCCACATGGAGCGCTTCCGGTCGCGCGTCAGGCCCGCCCTGGCCGGCTTGCGCCGGCAGGTCATCCACAACGACCTCAACCCCTACAACATGATGGTGCACCCCCGCGACCCGGCGCGCGTGGCGGCCATCCTGGATTTCGGCGACATGGTCCGGGCCCCGCTGGCGCAGGACCTGGCCGTGGCCTGCGCCTATCGCCTGGAAGACGAGGGCGAGCTGCTGTCCCAGGCCACGCCCCTGGTCGCCAGCTATCACCGGGCGCTGCCGCTGGCCGAAACGGAGATCGCGCTGCTGCCCGACCTGATCGCGGCCCGGCTGCTGATCACGGTGGCCATCACCGGCTGGCGCGCCGAGCAGCACCCGGAAAACCGAACCTATATCCTGCGCAACAACGGACTGGCCTGGTCGGGGCTGGCGCGGCTGGACGCGCTGCCGCTGTCGCAAGTCCAGGACGTCCTGTTCAACGCCTGCCGCACCACTCTGGAGAATCCCGCGTGAGCAAAGACAAAGCCATGCTCAATGCCTTCGACCCCGCCGCCGCGGGGGAGCTTCCCGCCGCCGAGCGCGCCATGATCGCGCGCCGCCAGCGCGTGCTGGGACCCGCCTACCGGCTCTTCTACGACAAGCCCCTGCACATCGTGCGCGGCGAGGGCGTGTGGCTGTACGGCGCCGACGGGCAACGCTATCTCGACGCCTACAACAACGTGGCGTCGGTGGGCCACAGCCACCCGCGCGTGGTCGCCGCCATCGCCGAGCAGGCCGCCGTGCTGAACACGCACACGCGCTATCTGCACGACGGCGTGCTGGACTACGCCGAGCGCCTGCTGGCCACCTTGCCCGAACCGCTGTCCCAGGTCATCTTCACCTGCACGGGCAGCGAGGCGAACGACCTGGCGCTGCGCGTGGCGCGCAGCTGCACCGGCGCCAGCGGCGTGATCGTCACGCAGCTGGCCTACCACGGCGTGACGGCCTCGGTCGCCGCCGTGTCGCCCTCGCTGGGCAAGTCCGTGCCGCTGGGCCTGGAGACGCGCACCGTCGCCGCCCCCGACACCTACCGCCTCGATCCGGCGACGCTGGGCGCGTGGTTCGCCGCGCAGGTGCAGTCGGCCATCGACGACATGCTGCGCCATGGCATCCGGCCCGCCGCCCTGCTGGTGGACACCATTTTCTCGAGCGACGGCGTCTATGCCGACCCGGCCGGCTTCCTGGCGCCCGCGGTGGAGGCGATCCGCGCGGCCGGCGGCCTGTTCATCGCCGACGAAGTGCAGGCCGGCTTCGCGCGCACCGGCTCGCGCATGTGGGGCTTCCAGCGCCACGGCCTGGTGCCGGACATCGTCACCATGGGCAAGCCCATGGGCAACGGCCATCCCATCGCGGCCATGGTGGCGCGCCCCGATGTGCTCGAGCGCTTCGGCCGCGAGTCGCGCTACTTCAACACGTTCGGCGGCAACCCGGTGTCGTGCGCGGCCGCCGCGGCGACCCTGAGCGTGATCCAGGACGAAGGCCTGCAGGCCAACGCGGCGCGCACCGGCCAGTACCTGCGCGAGGGCTTTCGCCAGCTCGCGCAGCGCCACGAGCGCATCGGCGATGTCCGGGGAGACGGCCTGTTCATCGGCGTCGAGCTGGTGCAAGACCGCGCCTCCAAGGCACCCGCCAAAGAAGCCATGCACGGCTTCGTCAATCGCATGCGCGAAGAGCGCATCCTGCTGAGCGCCACCGGCCTGCACGGCAACGTGCTCAAGCTGCGCCCGCAGCTGCCGTTCGGCCGCGAGCACGCCGACATCCTGCTCGCAGCCGCGGACAAGGTGCTGGCCGGGCTTTGAGCGCCGCGGCGCGCGGCCAGCGCGCCCGGTCGCGCTGGCCGCCTTACCGCTTGCTTTCCGCCACCCGGGCCAAGGCCCGGGCCAGGCGGTCGACGCCGTCGGCGATGTGCGCGGTGGGCACGCCGCCATACCCCAGCACGACCGCGTTGCGGTCCCGGCCGTCATGGTCGGGCAGGAAGTGGGGCATGCCCAGCACCAGGCCTTCGGCCCGGGCCGCCTCGGCCAGCCGCGCCGCCGGCACGCGCGGCGCCAGCCGCGCATAGACATGCAGCCCCGCCCTGGCCTCGGACAGCGTCATCAGGTCCCCGGCCTTGGCGTGCAGCGCCTCGCGCAGCACGCCCTGGCGCTCGGCGTATTCGACGCGCATGCGCTTGATGTTGTGCGAGAAATGGCCGTCCGCCATGAAATCCGCCAGGGCGGCCTGCAAGTGCAGGTGGCCGGGCCGGTAGATGCGCGCGCAGGCATTCGAGAACGCGTGCGCCACGTGCCCGGGCACCACCATATAGCTCATGCGCAGGCCGGCGAACAGGGTCTTGCTGAAGGTTCCCATGTAGATGACGCGGCCGTCCGTATCCAGCCCTTGCAAGGAAGGGATGGGCGCGCCGTCGTAGCGGAATTCGCTGTCGTAGTCGTCCTCGATGATCCAGAGCGCCCGGTCGCGCGCCGCCTGGATCAGTTCGAGGCGGCGCGACAGCGGCATGACGACGCCGGTCGGGTACTGGTGCGAAGGGCTGGTGATTAGCATGCGCGTGCGCCGGGGGATGCGGCCCGGCGCCAGGGTGACGCCATGCTCGTCGAGCCCGGCCGCCCGCACGCCCAGGCCGGCGGCGGCGAGCACCGGGGGAAAAGCCCAGTGGCATGGGCTTTCCACCAGCGCGGCGTCGCCCGCGTCGGCCAGCAGGCGGGCGCACAGGTCCACCGATTGATGCGTGCCCGCCGTGATGATCACCTGCGAGGGCTCGCAGACGACCGAGCGCGAGATGCGCAGGTAGTTCGCGATGGTTTCCCGCAACGGCAGGAAGCCCGCGCCGTCCTTGGCGTAGCCGGCGAGCGCAAGGTTGGACTTGTCGAGGTGGCGCGCCAGCAGGCGCCGCCAGATGTGGAAGGGAAACAGCGCGGCGTCGGCGATGCCCGGCACGAAAGCGCCGCTGTGCTGCCCAAGGCCGCCGGTGCCGCTGCCGATGACTGCGCCGCGCGTCGAGATCCCGGGCCGCTGGCGCGCGATCTCGGCCTGCGAGATGCCGGCCAGCGGCCGCTCGACGGTCCGCTCGACGAAGGTGCCGCTGCCGCTGCGCGCGGTGAGATAGCTTTCGGCGATGAGCCGGTCGTAGGCCAGCGATACCGTGATGCGCGAGATGCCCAGCTCATCGGCCAGCGCGCGCGAGGAAGGCAGCCGCTGGCCCGCCACCAGCGTGTGGTCGAGCACGCCCCGCCGCACGATCTCGTATATCTGCCTTTGCAGCGACTGTTCCGCCTCGCGCGACAGCGCGCCCGCGAGCAAATCGGACAGCAGGACTTCTTTCATTTTTAATTGGACTTACAACATCTGTTTTTGTGGCTATATAAGGTATAGCCAGTGGCTGCTATCGTCAACGCCGTTGTTCAAAACCAATCAAGGGGAAATGCATGAACGGCAATACGAGCCGGCCGCA
>DASWPO010000215.1:0-10593 GCA_036404015.1 Bordetella sp.
GCCACGAAGCCGAAGGGCTGGTGAAACAGCAGCAGCGCGCCGATCACGCCGATCAGGCCCAGCGGCGCGGTCAGCACCACCATTACCATCCGCCCGAAGCTTTGCAGCTGGATCATCAGGAAAGTCAGCACGGCCACGACCATGATCGGCATCTCCACATTGATCGAATCCTGGGCCTTGGTGTTCTGCTCGACCGAGCCGCCGACCTCCACGAGGTAGCCCACCGGCAGATGGGCGCGGATGGCGTCGAGCCGCTTGTCGATGGCATGGGTCACGTCCAGCCCCTGGGTGCCCGAGCGGATGTCGGACTGCACCGTGATCGACGGCTGGCGGTCGCGCTCCCAGACGACCCCGTACTCCAGGCCGTACACGGCATGCCCGAGCTGGGCCAGGGGTATCGCCCGGCCGTCGGCCGTCGGCATCGCCAGCCGCTCGATCTGGTCGGGATGGACGCGATCGCCCGGCGCCCCGCGCAGGTCGACCGAGATCAGCTTGTCGCGCTCGCGCAACTGCGTCACCGTCGTGCCCGACAGCGTCATGGCCAGGAAGCCGGCGATGTCGTTCGAGCTGATGCCGAGCTGGCGCGCCTTGATCTGGTCGACCTCGAAACGCACCGAACGCTCGGACGGCTCGTCCCAGTCGAACTGCACGCCGCGCGTGTCGGGATCCTCGCGCATGGCCGCGGCGACCTGCTCGGCGATGCCCCGCACCGTGGCGATATCGTCGCCCGAGACGCGGAACTGCACCGGAAAGCCCACCGGCGGCCCGTTCTCCAAGCGGCTGACGCGGGTGCGCGCATTGCCGAAATCGCGCTTGAGCATGCCCTCCAGATAGGCCGCCAGCTGCTCGCGCTGCTTGATGTCCTTGGCGGTGACGAGGAACTGCGCGAAATTGGGCTGCGCCAGCTGCTGGTCCAGCGGCAGGTAGAAGCGCGGCGCGCCGGCCCCCACGAAGCTGGTGTAGTTGGCGATCTCCGGACGGTCCTGGAGCGCCTTCTCCAGACGCTGCGCCTCGCGCTGCGTGGCCTGGATCGAGGCGCCTTCGGCCAGGCGCAGGTCGACCAGCAGCTCGGGGCGGTCCGAACTGGGAAAGAACTGCTTGGGCACCAGGCCGAAACCGGCCAGCGCCACCACGAACAGCGCCACGGTCGACCCCAGCACCAGCCAGCGCCGGCGCAGGCAGAAACCCAGCCAGCCGCGCAGGCGCCGGTAGAACGGGCTGTCGTAGATCTCGATCTCGCCGCCCTCGTGCGCGGGCTGCTGCGCGGCCCTGGCCAGGCGCGCCTCGCGCAGGCGCCGCGGCAGCAGCCGGGCCCACCACTCCTGCCCGGGGCGGGCGCGCTGGTGATGTTCGGGCAGCAGGTAGTAGCCCAGCAGCGGGATCGCGATCACCGCCGCCAGCCACGACACCAGCAAGGCGATCGCCGACACCTCGAAGATCGAACGCGTGTATTCGCCGGTGCCCGACTTGGCCAGGGCGATGGGCAGAAAGCCCGACACCGTCACCAGCGTGCCGGTCAGCATCGGAAAGGCCGTGCTGGTATAGGCGAATGCGGCCGCGCGCAGGCGGTTCCAGCCCTGCTCCAGCTTCACCGACATCATCTCCACGGCGATGATCGCGTCGTCGACCAGCAGGCCCAGCGCCAGGATCAGCGTGCCCAGCGAAACCTTATGCAGCCCGATGCCGAACACGTCCATGAAGAAGGCCGTGGCCGCCAGCACGAAGGGGATGGAGATGACCACCACCATGCCGGTGCGCAGCCCCAGGCTCAGCAGGCTGACCACCAGCACGATGGCGATGGCCTCGGCGACCGACTCCAGGAAGTCGTCGACGGATTGCGACACCGCGCTCGGCATGCTGGTGACCTGGGCCAGTTCGAGGCCCGCGGGCAGGCGCCGCTGCAGCGCCTGCGTGGCCTGGTCCAGGGCCGTGCCGAGCTTGATCACGTCGCCGCCGGGCTGCATGGTGATGCCGATGCCCAGCGACGGCTTGCCCATGAAACGCATCAGCTGCCCGGGCGGATCATCGTAGCCGCGCCGGATGACGGCGATGTCGCCCAGCCGGATGCTGCGGCCGTTGATGTGCAGCAGCGTATCGGCCAGCGTGCCGGTGTCGGCCAGTTGCCCGGTGGGCCGCACGAACACGCGGTCGTCGGCCGTGGTCATCACGCCAGCCGAGGCCACCGCGTTCTGCGCGTTGATCGCCTGGCCGATCTGCTGCGCGGTGATGCCCAGCTTGGCCAATTGCGCGTTGTCGATGTCGATGTAGACGTGCTGGTTCTGGTCGCCGAAATAATCGACCTTGGCCACGCCCGGCACGCGCAGCAGCTCGGTGCGCAGCTGGTCGGCGTAGTCGTGCCGCTGCGCCGGGGTGTAGCCGTCGCCCTGCAGGGCATAGATATTGGTGTAGACGTCGCCGAACTCGTCGTTGAAGAACGGCCCCTGCACGCCCTGCGGCAACTGCGCGGCGATGTCGCCGATCTTCTTGCGCACCTGGTACCAGGTGCCGGGCACGACGGACGCGGGCGCCGAATCCTTGAGGTTGAAGAACACCAGCGACTCGCCCGGGCGGGAATAGCTGCGCAGGAAATCGGTGGATGGGATCTCCTGCAATTTGCGGGCGATGCGGTCGGTGACCTCTTCCTGCACCTGCTTGGCGCTGGCGCCGGGCCAGAGGGTCTGGATCACCATGACCTTGAAAGTGAAAGGCGGATCTTCCGACTGCGCCAGGTTCTTGTACGACAGCATGCCGAACAAGGCGATCATGCCCATCAGGAAGAACACCAGCGACTTGTGCCGCAAGGTCCAGGCGGAAAGATTGAAACGCTCCTGCTCGTTCATCGCGGCGCGTCCTCGGGATGCGGCGGGTTCACCAGCTCGACCTTCATGCCCGCCGAGACCGTATGCACGCCCTGCATGACGATGCGCTCGCCGGCCTGCAGACCGCTGGCCACCAGCACGTCGCGCTCGCCATAGCGCCGTACCGAGACTGGCCGCAATGCCAGCGTGTTGTCGGCGCCCACCACCCACACCGCCGGCTGCTCGCCCTGGTGGAACAGGGCCGTGGCCGGGATGCGCACCTGCCCCGGCGCGGCGGCCGTCCCTTGCAGGGCGACGTCGGCCGTCATGCCCAGCGGCGGCAGATCGCCGCCTGCCGGATCGAGCGTCAGCCGCACCAGGTAGGTCCGCGACTGCGGGTCGGCCGCGGCCGCGATCTCGCGCACCCGGGCGGCGTATTCGCGCCCGGGGCGGGCCGGCAGGCGCACCGTCGCGGCCTGGCCCAGGGCCAGGCCGCCGATGCGGCTTTCGGGCACGTCGATGCGGACTTCGCGCTCGCCGTCCCAGGCATAGTCATAGACCGCCTGGCCGGCGGTCAGCACCTCGCCCACCTCGGCGCGCAGGCCCGCGATGACGCCGTCGTGGTCGGCCGTGAGCGTGGTGTAGCGCGACTGGTTCTGCGCCAGCTGGTATTGCTGGCGGGCCTGGTCGCGCGCCGCCAGCGCGGCGGCATAGGCATCCTGCGTCTGCTCCAGCTGCAGCTGGCTGATGAGGTTCTGCCGGGCCTGCGCCGCGTCGCGGCCGCGCTGCTGGGCGGCGTACAGCAGGCGGTGCTCGGCCGCGTCCAGCGCCGCGCGGGCGGCGGCCTGCTGGCTGCCGGCGTCGGCCGGGTCGAGCTGCGCCAGGGGCTGGCCCTTCTTCACCGCGGCCCCCGCCTCGACGTAGCGCGCCGTCAACTGGCCGGCCACCCGGAACGACAAGGGCATCTCGAAACGCGCGTGCACGGCGCCAGGGAAGCGGCTGGCCTCGACGCCGCCGGCCGCCTGTACCGGCTGGGCGATGACGGGCACCGCTGCCTCGGAGTTGGACGTCTTGTCGCCGCAGCCGGCCAGGAGCGCCAGGGCCAGGACGGCCGCGCCGGGCAGCAAGGCGCGCCGCGCCGCCCTGCCCGGCTCAAGCCGGCCGGAAAACGGAAGAAAAAAGGATGAACGATGGCTCACTGGCCGCTCCTGAACGCGGCAGCCGGACCGGCTTGCCGTCTTTTGGATACGAGAAAGAATTCTAATACAGTATTGAATCTGAATTCAAATATGTATTTAATATTGGCATCATGCCCCGTGATACGATCAAACATGTCCCGCCAACGCCTGACCCGTGAAGAAAGCCGCGAACAAACGCGTCGGCGCCTGCTGGACTCCGCCGCGGCGCTGCTTGCCAAAAAGGGCCTGGCCGCGACCAGCGTGGAAGACATCGCCAAGCATGCCGGCTACACCCGGGGCGCCTTCTATTCCAACTTCAAGAGCAAGGTCGACCTGTTCATCGACCTGCTCAAATGCAGCCACCAGCACATCCAGCAAGACCTGCAAGGCCTGCTCGACGCCGACATCCAGGGCGAGGACCTGCGCCAGCAGCTGGTCCAGTTCTACGCCCGCTGCCACGGCGATGCCCCCAGCTACGTGCTGTGGGCCGAGGCGCGGCTGTACGCGGCGCGCGATGCCAAATTCCGCCAGCGCCTGAACCAGCTCTACCTCGAAAAGCGCGAAGTCATCGCCTATTTCATCACCCAGTTCTGCCAAAAAATGGGCACGGCGCCGCCCGCGCCGGCCGAGGACCTCGCCCTGGGCCTGATCGCGCTGGCCGACGGCGTGTTCTATTTCAATCTCAGCATGCCTGCCCTCCTGCCGGACGGCGCCGCGCAATCCCTGCTGAGCGTATTTTTCACCTCGACCTTCTTCGGGGCCCGCGCCTGACCCAGCCGCGCCGTCTGCATCTCCAGCCGGCCGGCCGCGCTTCCAAATAGGTTTTCTCTAGAAATCCCATTGTTTCTATTGATTGGACCTATTTAAAATCTTACTTGACAATGAGACACATTCTCAATAAAAGTAAGGCCATGGGCAAGCTGATCCTCGCGATTTCCGGCAACAACCTCGCCGCCAGCCAGGCGCCGCAGCGCCTGGCGCGGCTGCGCGCCATGACGGGCTCGGGCTTGCTGGTGGCCGTGGGCTATATCGATCCGGGCAACTGGGCCACCGACATCGCCGGCGGCAGCCACTATGGCTACGGCCTGCTGGCCGTGGTGCTGGTCTCCGCCCTGCTGGCCATGGGTTTTCAGGTGCTGACCGCCCGCCTGGCCCTGGCCACCGGCCTGGACCTGGCCGTCCTCACCACCCGCTACCTGCCCCGCCCGCTGGCGCGCGCCGCCTGGCTGGCCGGCGAAGCCGCCATCCTGGCCACCGCATTGGCCGAACTGATCGGCGGCGCCATCGCGCTGCGCCTGCTCTTCGGCCTGCCGCTGATGGGCGGGGTCGGCATTACCGCGCTGGGCACCCTGGCCGTGTTTCTCTACACCCAGGGGCAAAACGAACGCCACGAGCTGGTCATCGGCGCGCTGCTGGGCGTGGTGGCGCTGTCCTTTTTGTACCTGCTGGCGCGCGCCCAGCCCTCGGCCGCCGAAATGCTGCAAGGCGTGGCCGCCACCGGCAGCACCCTGCGCCATGCCGACGCCTTCCTGATCGCGCTGGGCATCCTGGGCGCGACGCTCATGCCGCACAATCTTTATCTGCACTCCGGCGACCTGGCGCAGCGCGCCGCCGGCCTGGACCAGGCCGACCGCCCGCTGGCCATGCGCATCGCCCGCAACGACACGCTCGCCGCCCTGGGCCTGGCCATGCTGATCAACGCCGCCATCCTGATCGTGGCCGCCAGCTCGTTGTCGGGCCGCAACGGCCCGGCCGTGGACAGCCTGGACGGCGCGCATGCCGCCCTGGGCGCCACGCTGGGCGCGGCCGCCGCGGCCATCTTCGCCATCGCGTTGTACGCGGCCGGCCAAAGCTCCACCATCACCGGCGTCATGGCCGGGGGAATTCTTTCGCGGGGCTTCCGGCAGGGCCGGCAAAGCTCCGACCGCCGCCGCGCCTTCCTCACG
This sequence comes from Bordetella sp., assembly GCA_036404015.1. Taxonomy (GTDB): domain Bacteria; phylum Pseudomonadota; class Gammaproteobacteria; order Burkholderiales; family Burkholderiaceae_B; genus Bordetella. Next base: position 5,923 of record DASWPO010000215.1, read on the forward strand.
CGCGCCGTCGCGGGTGCCGCGGCCCTGGGGCTGCTGGCCGCGACCGGCGGCCAAAGTCCGGACGAACTGCTGGTGCTCAGCCAGGTCGTGCTCAGCCTGGCCTTGCCGTTCGCGCTGGTCCCGCTCGTCGTGCTGGCCTGCCGGCGCGACGTGATGGGCCGCTACGCCATCCAGGGCATCGGGCGCGCCGCCGCCGTCCTGGCCACGGCCTGCATCGTGGTGCTGGACCTTTACCTGCTATGGGACACGCTGGCCGGGTAAAGACCCGGGATGAGCCGTGAAAAGCCATGAAAAAAGCCGGCCAGGCATGGGGCCTGGCCGGCTTTCATTTTTGAAACCTGGGAAGGAATCAGCGGCGCGGATCGCGGCGTTCGTCGATGCGGATCGGGATGGGACGCATGCGGCGCGTGGCCTGGCTCGACATCCCATCAGCCAGCATCCGGACGGTCTCGTCGACCAGATCTTGGAGTCGCAACCAGCAGGCGCGCAGCGGCTTGAGCACGGCTTGGCGACGCTGGGCAAGGGTGTGGATGGCGTCCTGCATGGTGTTCTCCTGACGAAGCATTCGACTTCATCTTAGACCTGTCGATTTTGCGTCGCAATAAATATTTGACAATCGTGTGATGAAAAGCGGCATTCCGGGCTGTTTTGGCGCCCGTTATCGCCCTGTCCTGTCACAAACAGGCAAACAAACCCGGGGAGAAATCCGGGCCGCATCATCAACCCGACCAGGCCAGCCTTGACGGATCAGGGCTGCTCCAGCCTGGCCAGGTCGACCGGCAAGGCGCGGTTGAGCACATTGGCCACCCGCGCGCGCAAGGCGTTGGAATGCGCGCGGCGCACCTCGCGCTTGACGTCCAGCAGCTGCTGCGGGTGCATGGAGAATTCGGACAGGCCCAGGCCCAGCAGCAGGCGTGTGTAGCGCGAATCCCCCGCCATTTCGCCGCACACGGCCACCGGCTTGCCGGCGCGCTCGCCCGCGTTGATGGTGTGCGCCAGGAGGCGCAGCACCGCCGGGTGCAGCGGATCGTACAGGCTGGCCACGTCGTGGTCGCCCCGGTCGATGGCCAGCACGTACTGGATGAGGTCGTTGGTGCCGATGGACAGGAAGTCCAGCTCCTGCACGAAGGGTTCGATGGCGATGGCAATCGCCGGCACCTCGACCATGGCGCCCACGGGAATCTTGGGCGCATAGGCCTGGCCGCGCGCGTCGAGCTCGCGCCGCGCCGACTCGATGGCGGCGAAGGTGGCTTCGACCTCGTGCATGTGCGAGATCATGGGAATGAGGATGCGCACCGGCCCGTGCGCCGAGGCGCGCAGGATGGCGCGCAACTGGGTGGCGAACATCTCGGGCCGGGCCAGGCAATAGCGGATGGCCCGCTGCCCCAGCGCCGGATTGGTGGCCACCGTGACCTCGTCGTCCAGCGTCTTGTCGGAGCCGATATCGAGCGTGCGGATGGTGACCGGCCGCCCCGCCATGACCTTCACCACCGAGGCATAGGCCTGGTATTGCTCTTCCTCGCCCGGCAGCTCGGCGCGCCCCATGAAGAGGAATTCGCTGCGGAACAGGCCGATGCCCTGCGCGCCGGCGGCCAGCGCGACGGCGGCCTCCTCGGGCAATTCGATATTGGCTTCCAGCGCCACATTGATGCCGTCGAGCGTGACCGAGGGCTCGTCGCGCAGCAGCTCCAGCTCGGCGCGCTCGTCGGCGTAGATGCGCTGCAGTTGGCGGTACTGCGCCAGCATGCTCTGCGAAGGATTGACCAGCACCGTGCCCGAGGCGCCGTCGACGATGAGCATGTCGCCGTCGCGCACCAGGTCGCGGATATTGCCCAGGGCCACCACGGCCGGCACGCCCATGCTGCGGGCCACGATGGCCGTATGCGACGTGGGGCCGCCCAGGTCGGTGACGAAGGCGGAGAAGCGCGCGCCGCGCAGGCGCAGCATGTCCGCCGGGGAAATGTCGCGCGCCACCACCACCAGGGGCTCGTTGCCGCCGCTGCAGACCTTCTCTTCGGGCAACAGCGCCGGCGTGCCCGACAGCACGTGCAGCACCCGCTCGATCACCTGGCGCACGTCGGCGCCGCGCTCGCGCAGGTATTCGTCTTCCATGGCGTCGAACTGCTCGCCCAGCAGCTGGCCTTGGGCCGTCAGGGCCCATTCGGCGTTGTAGTGGCGTCCGTGGATCAGCGCCTGGGCCTGCTCGACCAGGAGCGGGTCGCCCAGCAGCAGGCTGTGCACATTGAGCATGGCGCCGAGCTCGCGCGGCGCGTCGGCCGGCAGCGTATTGGCCAGGTGCAGCAGGTCGGCCTGGGCGCGCGCCAGCGCGTCCTTGAGCCGTCGGCATTCGCTTTCGACGTCTTCGGGCGCGATGCGGTAGTGCGCCACCTCGAGGGCGGCGGCGCCCATGATGATCGCTCGGCCAATGGCATAGCCGCGCGCCACGCCCTTGCCGCGCAGCGCCAGGACTGCGCTGGGCGGCTCGGCCAGCGCCACGCCGCCGGATGGGTCGCTATTCGTGCTCACCGAACTTGTTGTCGAACAGATTCTGGATTTCAGACAGGGCCAGGTCGGCATCGCCGCCCGTGGCCTCCAGGCGCACCGTGGTGCCCATGCCCGCGGCCAGCATCATCACGCCCATGATGCTTTTCGCATTGACCCGCTGCGCGCCGCGCGCGATGAAGATCTCGCTGCTGAACCGGCTGGCCAGCTGCGTGAGCTTGGCCGCCGCGCGTGCATGCAATCCGAGCTTGTTGCTGATGACGATGTCTGAAGTAGCCATAGAGTGATGAGCCAAAAACAATGCGCTTAAAACAATGCGACTAGTCTACCTGCAGGCAGCCTTGCACGCCTCCGGCCAGGGCTTTTTCGCGCGTTTCAGCCAATGACAAATTGCGATAAGTCAGCGCCCGCAGCAGCATGGGGGTGTTCAGGCCCGCCAGTGCGCAGCAGTTCAACCCCTCGGCCTGCGCCTGGGCCACCGCGCGCTTGGCGATATTGGCCGGCGTGGCGCCGACCAGATCGGTCAGCACCAGCACGCCGCCGCCGCGGCCAAGGCGCCTGATGTCGTCCAATACCGCGGGCGCCTGGTCCTCGGGCTGGTCGTCGGGCTGGATGTCGTGCACGGCCAGCGTGTCGGCGATGCCGTCGCCCAGCACGTGCCGGGCCATCTCATGCATGGCCTCGCCCAGCGGGGCGTGAACGACGATGACGATGCCCGTCATATCCGCTCCGCCGGGCCGCCCCTAGGAGCGGATACGCCCCTTCGGGAGGCAGCGAACGCAGTGAGCGTGGGGGTCGTCATATCCGGTTCCTATCAGGCGCAGGCGCGCTCGAGCGCCTGCGCAAAGCAATCACCGACATCGAAGCCCGTCTGTTCGGTGATCTCGACGAAGCAGGTCGGGCTGGTGACGTTGACCTCGGTGAGGCAGTCGCCGATAACGTCCAATCCCACCAGCAGCAAGCCGCGGCCGGCGATGCGCTTGGCCACCGTCTCGGCGATGAAACGGTCGCGCTCGGAAATCGGCTGGGCCACGCCGCGGCCGCCCGCGGCCAGGTTGCCGCGCGTTTCGCCGGCCTGCGGAATGCGCGCCAGGCAATACGGCACGGGCTCGCCGCCGATCAGCAGCACGCGCTTGTCGCCCTTGGCGATCTCGGGGATGTAGCGCTGCGCCATGATGGTCTGCGTGCCGTTCAGGGTCAGCGTCTCGAGGATGGCATTGCGATTGGGCTCCTCGGCGCGCAAGCGGAAGATGCCCGTGCCGCCCATGCCGTCGAGCGGCTTGACGATGACGTCGTGGTGCAGCGCATGAAAGGCCTTGATGCGCGCCATGTCGCGCGTGACCAGCGTGGGCGCGGTGAGCTCGGGGAATTCGGTGATGGCCAGCTTTTCGGGATGGCTGAGGATGGCCGGGCCGCGGTTGAACACGCGGGCGCCCTGTGCCTGCGCATAGCCGAGCAGGTGCGTGGAATACACGTATTCCATGTCGAAGGGCGGGTCCTTGCGCATGACCACGGCGCCGAAACTGGACAGGGGCACCTCGGAAGCCGCGCCGGTCTCGCGCCACCAGGCATGCTCGTGCAGGTCCGCGCCCGCCACCAGGGCGATGGGGGTGGTGCGCGCGCGCACCACCCCCATGTCGATGAAGAGCTCGCCCTGCAAGGCCACGCTGAGCGTATGGCCGCGCGCGACCAGCGCCCGCATCATGGCGACGGAACTGTCCTTGTACGCCTTCAGCAGCGGCAAGGGATCGATCACGAACAAAACATGCATCGGTTTCATACCCCGGGTCCTATACCCGATTCATGGTAACTGAATTCTGCCTAGCCTAAGCGCATACCCCTACAAGGCCAACGGCCCGGCCGCCCCGCTGTCGGGATGGCCGGGCCATGCACATTGCCGTTGCCGGATCAGGCCGGGACGTCGGTCTTGCCGGCGGCCTTTTTCTTGGGCGCCAGCACCATGACCATCTGGCGGCCTTCGAGCTTGGGCATGGCTTCGACCAGGGCCAGCTCGGTGAGGTCGTCGCGCACGCGTTCCAGCACGCGCATGCCCAGCTCCTGGTGGGCCATTTCGCGGCCGCGAAAGCGCAGCGTGACCTTGGCCTTGTCGCCTTCTTCCAGGAAGCGCTTCAGATTGCGCAGCTTGACCTGGTAATCGCCCTCGTCGGT
>DASWPO010000216.1:0-19715 GCA_036404015.1 Bordetella sp.
GGGCTGCCACGCGCGCGCCGTGCAGCCGGTGGCGGACCTGCTGCCGCGGGGCGCGCGCGGCTTGCGCATCGGCGTGCTCGGCGGCTATTTCGCGCAATATGCCGGCCCGGCCGCGAGCGAGGCCGTGCGCCTGGCGGCCGGCGCGCTGGGCGCCGTCGCCACGGTCGATTGGCCCGACGCGGCGCTGGGGCGCGCCGCGGCCTTCATCGTCACGGCGGGCGAGGGGGGCAGCCTGCACTTGCCCGACCTGCGCACCCGCGCGGCCGATTTCGAACCGCTTTCGGTGGACCGCTTCATGGCCGGCGCCTTGCAGCCCGCGCACTGGGTAACGCGCGCGCAGCGGTTTCGCCGCGTCTACCGCGACCGCGTCAACGCGCTCTTCGCCGACTGGGATGTGCTGCTGGCCCCGGCCACGCCGGTGCCGGCGCCCGCCATCGGCGCCGAGTGGATAGATATCAATGGCGAACGCCATCTCTGCCGCCCGTCCATGGGCCTGTTGACCCAGCCCGTTTCCTTCGCCGGCTGCCCGGTGGTCGCCGCGCCCTTGTGGCCGGCGGCAGGACAAGGCCTGCCGCTGGGTGTACAACTGATAGCCGCGCCGTGGCGCGAAGACCTCGCCTTGCGCGCGGCCCATGCCCTGGAGCAGGCCGGCATCGCCGGCTTGCGGCCCGCTTTTTTCGCGTCAACGACACTATGATGGACATCAACCTGCCCGATGTGCTGGCCGAAGTGCAAAGGCAATTCGACCGCTATGAAAAGGCCTTGACCGGCAACGACGTCGCCGTGCTCGACGAGTTGTTCTGGGACAGTCCGCACACGCTGCGCTATGGCGCCACCGAGAACCTGTATGGCTACGCGCAGATCCGGGATTTTCGCGCGGCGCGTCCGTCCCAGGGGCTGGCGCGCGAGGTGCTGAAGACGGTCATCACCACCTATGGCCGCGATTTCGCCACCTGCAATATCGAATTCCGCCGCGCGGGCGTGCCGGGCACCGGGCGCCAGAGCCAGGCCTGGGTGCGCACGCCGGCCGGCTGGCGGGTGGTCGCGGCCCACGTTAGCATGCTGCGCTAAGCCTGCGCCGCTTCCCGCGCCGCCCGCGTCCGCCACCGAGCTTTTCATCGTGCAACCCATCCCTCCGCCCCAGCCCAAGGCCGCCATCGTCCACCGCACGCGGGCCGACGACGTCTACGACCTGCTCAAGCGCGACATCGCCGAATTCCACTTGGTGCCTGGCGACCGCTTCACCGAGGGCGAGATCAGCGAACGCCTGGGCGTGTCGCGCACGCCCGTGCGCCAGGCTTTGTTCCGCCTGCAGCAGGAGGGCTACGTCGAGGTGCTGTTTCGCAGCGGCTGGCGGGTGCTGCCCTTCGACTTCAAGCTGTTCGAGCAGCTCTACGATTTCCGCCTGGTGCTGGAGACGGAAGCGGTGCGGCGCCTGTGCACCATGGGCGCGGAAGCGGCGCGGCAGGCCCTGGCCGGCCTGGAGGCCGTCTGGCTGGTGCCCCCCGACGCGCGCAGCACCGACATGGCCCAGGTGGGGCGCTGGGACGAGGCTTTCCATTGCAGCCTGCTCGACGCCTCGGGCAACGCGGAGATGGCGCGCGCGCACCGCGAGGTGACCGACCGCATCCGCATCATCCGGCGGCTGGACTTCACCAAGAAGCATCGCGTGGACACCACCTACGAAGAGCACGCGCGCATCCTGCGCGCCATCCTGGCGCAGCGCTCCGACGAAGCCTGCCGCCTGCTGGCCGCGCACATCGGCGCCAGCCACGCCGAAGTGCGCAAGATCACGCTGCACGAGATCTACGAAGCCCGCCACGCGGGGCGGGCCGAGGCGTCCACCTGAGCCCGGTTCGATGAAGCGCTATCGATGAAACACTACACCGTCGCCCAGATGGAGGCTTTTCTCGCGATCAGCGAGTCGGGGTCGTTCCGCATCGCGGCGGACCGGCTGGGCATCACCCAGCCGTCGATCTCGTTGCGCATCCGCGAGCTCGAAACCGCCCTGGGCTGCGCCCTGTTCCTACGCGGCAAGGGCGGGGTGCGATTGTCGGAGGCGGGGCAGATCGCCTTGCAGTACGTGCAACGCGGCTTTGACATATTCCAGGAAATGGAGCGGCGCCTGAGCAGCGGCGACCCGCTGACGGGCTCGCTGCGGCTGGGGGCGTCGAACACCTTTGCCTTGAGCTGCCTGCCGATCCTGCTGGCGGCGCTGGAGCAACTGCACCCGACGCTGCGCGTGGAGCTGACCATCAACAACAGCGGCGCGCTGCGCGCGCTGCTCGACGCGCAGAAGCTGGACATCGCCTTCCTGGTGGATGCGCCGGCCGGCCCGCATTACGTCGTCGAGCCGCTGGCCTCGTGCGAGATCGCCTGGTTCTCGCGCGCCGCGCCGGGCGGCACCCGCGCGCTGCGCGCGCGCGACCTGCTCGATCGGCGCATCGTCACGATGCCGCCTTCCTCTCCGTTCCACACGGTCATCAGCGACTGGTTCGCGCGGGCCAAGGTGCCGCTGCCCACGCTGGACATCTGCAACGACATGGCGACGCTGGTGCGGCTGGTGCGCCTGGGCGTGGCGGTCAGCGTGCTGCCGGCCAGCCTGGTGGACCACGAAATGACCTTGGGCGGCATGGTGCGGCACCGCACGGTGCCGCCGCTCGAACCCCTGGTGATCTACGCCGCGCACCGCGCCAAGGCGCGCGGCCGCGCCAGCCGCGTCATCATCGACATCGCGCGCGACGCGATCGCCAACGCCGGCCCCTCGATGACGCCGCTGCCGGCGCCGGGGGCCTGAGCGCGGGTCCGATCGAGCCGTTTTCAGGGCGCCGCGTACTGCTTTTCCAGCTTGTCGTAGAGGGGCTTGTTCACCAGCCGCTGGCGTTCCTGGAAGGGCACGACCAGTTCCGGGTTCTCTTCCAGCATGCCGGTCGAGCCGAGCGCCGCGAAGGCCTTCTGCATGCCGAGCACGGCGCCCTGCAGCGCGGCGTTGGCGTACAGGACGATGCCGAAGCCCAGCTCGGCCAGGCGCGCCTGGGGCAGGGCCGGGGTCTTGCCGCCGATGACGATGTTCATCAGCAGCGGGCGCGGCAGCAGGCCGGGCAGCTTCTCGATCTCGGCCAGCGATTCCACGGCCTCGACGAACAGCACGTCGGCGCCGGCCTCGCTGAAGGCGTGGGCCCGCTCGATGGCGGCCTCGAAGCCGTGCACCGCGCAGGCGTCGGTGCGGGCGATGATCAGCGTATTGGGGTCTTCGCGCGCGTCGACGGCGGCGCGGATCTTGCCCAGCATCTCGGCCGTCTCGATCACGCCCTTGCCGTTGAAGTGGCCGCACTTCTTGGGGCTGACTTGGTCTTCCAGCTGGATGGCGTCGGCGCCGGCCCGTTCGAGCGTGCGCACCGCGAAGCCGACGTTCACCGCGTTGCCGTAGCCGGTGTCGGCGTCGACCAGCAGCGGCAGCGAGACGGCGTCGCGCACCCGGGCGGTGTGGTCGGCCATGTCGGTCAGGCCGATGAAGGCCAGGTCGGGCATGCCCAGGTACATATTGGTGACGCCCGCGCCGCTCAGGTAGAGCGACTGGAAGCCGGCGTCGGCCGCGACGCGGGCGCTCAGGGCGTTGAAGGCGCCGGGCATCAGCAGGCCCTGGCGGCGTTCGACCAGCGCGCGGAAAGCGGCGCGGCGCTTGGATGAGTCTGACATGATTGAAATCCTCCTGGTGGTTCGCGGGTGGTTAGGTCAGTGCGATCAGGCGCATGGTATGCCCGAAGTCCTTACGGCGTCACGACGGCGCCGTCGGTCCGGGCCCGCTTGCCGTAGTAATGCAGGGGCAGCACCAGCAGGACGGTCACCAGCAGGATCAGTCCCATGAGCGCCAGCCCGGCCGAGAAATTGCCGGTCTTGTCGCGCGCCCAGCCCATGACGTAGGGGCCGGCGAAGCCGCCGAGCGCGGCGATGCAGTTGATGTAGGCAAAGCCCGCGGCCGCGCCGATGCCGGTCATGATGCGGCCCGGGATGGCCCAGAAGATGGCGCGCGCGGCGGTCACGCCGACCAGCGACAGCGTCAGGCCCACCATCGAGCTTACGGTGGAATGGGCGAACACCGAGAAGGCCAGGCCCACCGCGCCCAGCGCGCAGCTCCAGGCCAGGTTGCCCAGCGAATTGCCGCTGCGGTCGGAATAGCGCGCCCACAGCAGCATGCCGACGCTGGCGAAAATGTAGGGGATGGCCGACACCAGGCCGATCTCCAGCGGGGTGGAGAGGAATTGCTTGAGGATCAGCGGCAGCCAGATGCCCACGCCGTAGGAGCCGACCGTGAAGCCGAACTGGATCAGCGCCAGCAGGTGCACGCGCGGGTCGCTCAGGGCGGCGGCGAAATTCTTGCGCGGCTTCTCGCGCTTTTCGCCTTCCAGCATGCCGGTGATGAGGGCGCGCTCCTGCGCGTTGAGCCATGTGGCCTTGGCGGGGCTGTCCGACAGCACGAACAGCGCCCAGATGCCGACCAACGCGGTCGGCGTGCCTTCCAGCAGGAACATCCACTTCCAGCCGCTCAGGCCCCAGGTGCCGTCCAGGTAGAGCAGCGAACCCGACAGCGGGCTGCCGATCAGCGAGGACAGCGGGATGGCCAGCAGGAACCAGGCAAGAATGCTGGTGCGGTACTTGGCGGGGAACCAGCTCGACAGGAAGAACGTGACGCCGGGGAAGAAGCCGGCCTCGGACAGGCCGAGCAGCAGGCGCGCGCCGTAGTAGCTATAGGGGTCGACCACCAGCGCCATGACCGCCGAGAAAATGCCCCAGGTGATCATGATGCGGGCCAGCCACAGCCGCGCGCCGACGCGAAACAGCAGGATGTTGCTGGGTATCTCGAACAGGCAGTAGGCCAGGAAGAAGACCCCTGCCCCGAAGCCGAACTGGGTGGAGGAGAGCCCGATGTCCTTGTTCATGGTCAGGGCGGCGAAGCCGATGTTGGTGCGATCCAGGTAGTTCAGCAGGTAGCCCAGGATCAGCACCGGCAGGAAGCGCCAGGCGATTTTCTTGATGACGGCCCGTTCCGCGATCGTGTCGGGTCGTAGATTCTCTTGCGGCATGGTTTGTCTCCTTATGGGCAATGGTTGTTTTGTGTATCGGGGCGGCGTCAGAAGCCGAACACCCGGCGCGGCGTGTCGCGCCAGATCTCGGCGCGCTGCGCCGGATCGGGAATCCAGCGCTCGAAGTCGGCCAGGCATTGCTCGTAGCGCTGGGTGTCCTCGTGCGAGACCCAGGGCCAGTCGCTGCCCCACAGCAGCTGCCCGGGGCCGCCCGCTTCCAGCAGCGCCCGCGCGTAGGGTCCGGCGGGCGCGCCGCCCAGCCGGTAGGGGGCCGAGAGCTTGACCCAGGTGTCGCCGGCGCGCAGGCCCTCGAGCACTTCCTGGAAGCCCGCGCCCGCGATGCCGGTGTCCGGCTCGGGCGAGCCGAAATGGTCCACCACCACGGCCGCGCCGCTGCGGCGGATGGCCGGCAGCACCCGCGCCATCTTGCGCCCCTCGATGTAGAGCTCGATGTGCAGCCCGTGTTCGCGGGCGCGGCCGAACAGGCGCTGGCAGGGCGCGCCCGCGGGGTCGGGCAGGTCGTCGCGGCGCAGCCAGTTCAGGCGCAGCCCGCGCACGCCGCCGGCATGGAGCGCCGCCAGTTCCGCGTCGGCGATGCCGAAGTCCACGATGGCGGTGCCGCGCAGGCGTCCGGGGTGGCGCCGCAGCGCGTCCAGCAGCAGCGAGTTGTCGGTGCCGTAGAAGCTGGGCTGCGTCAGCACGCCGTGCGTGATGCCGTGCGCATCGAGCAGGGCCAGGAAGTCTTCGGCGCTGATGTCGCGCTTGGGTTCGGAGTGGCGGCCGGGCGCCAGCGCGGCGCCGCGGACCATGATGTGGGCGTGGCAATCCACGCGTTGGACGCCGCCGGGTTGCGGGGCGGGCGCCGGCGCGTGGGCCGGGATATTGGGCTGCATGGAGGGGACTGTCTCTGGTTTCTGTCTTGGTCCCGCGCGCCTCGCCGTGGCCGGCCTGGGCGCGCCATCGGGATCGCGCGCTGCCGGTTCCGGCGGCGCGCGGGTATGCCGATGACTCTACGTACCCTCAAATCATTTGTCTAATTGATACTTCTTGAGAAAATCAATAGGAATTTCAGATGACTTGGTTCGGATGGCCTGGCTCGGACAAGCTAACCGAGCTGCGGCTGCATCCAGCCCAGCAGGGCCGTCGTCAGGTCGCGCAGATCCTGCTTGAGCTTGCCGTAGCCGGCGTTGGGCCGCAGCGTCACCTCGTCCATGTACAGCTTGCGGTTGACCTCGATCTGCAGGCTGTGCCGGCCTTGCGCCGGGTTGCTGTAGGCCCGCACCAGCTCCACGCCCTTGTAGGGGTCGTTGACCGCCACGTCGTAGCCGCGCGCGCGCAGCCAGCCGGCCACGAACGCGGCGAAGGCCGGGTCGGCCGTGGTGCCGTCGCGGTCGCCCAGCACGAAGTCGGGATGGGCCGCGCCGGGCGCGCCGGTGGCATAGGCCCCGGCCACGCTGGGCATGGAGTGGCAGTTGATGTGCCATACCTTGCCCAGGCGCGCGTGGGCCTCGTCCAGCAGCTTGCGCACCGCGGCGTGGTAAGGCCGCCAGCAGGCGTCGATGCGGTACTGCACTTCGGCCACGCTCAGCTTGCGGTCGTACAGGGGCAGGCCGTCGTCGAGCATGCGCCAGATCAGGCCCTTGCCCAGCTTGACCTTGGGCGAGTCCGAGAGCGGGCCGGGCCAGGGTGCGTCCAGCAGGGTCGGGTCGATGTCTTCCAGGCCGCGGTTCACGTCGATGTAGGCGCGCGGGCAGGTCGCGCCCAGCAAGGGCACGCCCTGGTCCACGGCGCCGCCCCACAGGTCGTCGACCCAGGTGTCCTCGGCCGTGCGCAGCGCGCCGAAATCGGCGGAGCTGGCGAAGTCGGGCGGGTAGGCCGTGCCGCTGTGCGGCGAATCCAGCACCAGCGGCGCGGGCGTTTGCGCGGGCGCCTGGTCCAGGCGGTAGGAAAGCGGATGGATGATGGGCATGTCTCAATCTACCTGGATATGGGCTTGCTGGGCGATGCGGCGGTTCTTGGCCACTTCGTCGGCGATCTGCCGGGCGTACTCGGCCGGGGTGTTGGCCACGGGCTCGGCGCCCAGGCTTTCGAGCGTCTTGACCACGTCGGGCTGGGCGCTGACCTTGACCACGGCCTGGTAGAGCCTGTCGAGGATGGGCTGCGGCAGCTTGGCCGGCGCCACCAGGCCGAACCAGGAGGCGTCGTTGACCGGCGCCAGGCCGGCTTCGGCGAAGGTGGGCACGTCGGGCAGGGCGGCCACGCGCTTGGGCGAGGCCACGGCCATGGCCACCAGCTTGCCCGACTGGGCGTGCGGCAGCGACGAAGGCAGGTTGTCGAACAGGATGTCCACCTGGCCGGACAGCGTGTCGTTGAGCGCCGGGCCCACGCCGCGGTAGGGCACGTGCACCAGATTCACGCCCGCGGTCATCTTGAAGAGTTCGCCCATCATATGGGAGACCGAGCCGTTGCCGGCCGAGGCATAGGTGAACTTGCCGGGCTGGCTCTTGGCCAGCTGGATGAATTCGGCGATGTTCCTGGCGGGCACCTTGTCGGGATTGACCGTCATGATGTTGGGCACGGCCGCCAGGTTGGAGATGGGCGTGAAGTCCTTCACCACGTCGAAGGGCAGCTTGGGATAGACGGCCGGGTTGATCCCGTGCGTGCTCACGGTGGCGATGCCCAGGGTATAGCCGTCGGGAGCGGCCTGCGCCACGACCGCGCTGCCGATGGAGCCGCCGGCGCCGCCGCGGTTCTCGACCACCACGGCGCGGCCCAGTTCGCGGCCCAGCTTCTCGGCGAACAGGCGGCCGACGATGTCGGTGGTGCCGCCGGGCGGGAAGGGGATGACCAGGCGGATGGGCTTGCTGGGATAGTCGTCCTGGGCTTGGGCGGCGGACAGGGGCGCGCAGGCGAGGGTGGCGGCCAGCGACAGGCCCAGGACGAGATGGCGGCGATGCATGGAAGGGATCCCCTTTTGAATGTCGGTTCATGGCGCAGGGCGCGGGTGCCGCGCACGACTGCGGGGGCGATTCTGGCGTCCGCCCGCGTTTTTGCACAAACGAAAGATTCTCCTTAAACTATTCCGTTTACTCATGGCTGGACCTGGGGCTGAATCTTGCAAACCCCGGGGCCGGCCGGTTCCATGCGCCGATTCTGTCCGTCCCTGGCCGACCTCCGGGCTTTCGAGGTGGCGGCCCGCCATTGCAATTTCACGCGCGCCGCCCAGGAGCTGTGCATCACCCAGGGGGCCGTCAGCAAGCAGGTCAAGCACCTGGAGGCATTCCTGGGCGTTTTGCTGTTCGCCCGCGGCAGGCAAGGCCTGGTGCTGACGGAGGCTGGGCGCGGCTACCTGGAAAAAGTGCAGGCGGGGCTGGGCCAGATCGAGGCCGCCACCGTCGAGCTGATCGCCCACCAGGGGCAGGGCGGCACCCTGCACCTGACCAGCATGCCGACTTTCGGGGCGCGCTGGCTGATCCCGCGCCTGGCGGCGTTCATGCGGCTGCGCCCGGACATCCACCTCGAATTCCTGCCGCACCGGCAGGGCTACGATTTTTCGGCGCCCGAACTCGACGCGGCGGTGCGCTTCGGCGAAGGGGCCTGGCCGGGCAGCGGGGCGGACTACCTCGTGGGCCGGGACGTCGTGCCGGTGTGCAGTCCCCGGCTGGTGCCATCGGCGCAGGCGGGCGCGGCCGACCTGCTGGCCTATCCCCTGCTGCATCACACCTCGGCGCCGGACGGCTGGTCGGACTGGTTCGCCCAGGCCGGCTGCGACACCCGCCGCGCCCCGGAAGGCGCGCGCTTCGACCAGTACGCATTGCTGTCGCAGGCCGCCGCCGCGGGCTTCGGCATCGCGCTCATCCCGCGCTGCCTGGTCGAGGAGGAACTGCGCGACGGCCGGCTGGCCGTGCCCGTGGCGCTGCCCATCCTCGCGCGCCAGGGCTACTACCTCTGCTATCCGCAGCAAAAGGCCAGCCTGCCCGCCCTGCAGGCCTTCCGCGGCTGGCTGAAGTCGGTTTCCCTGGAGGCCGAGCCGCGCCTGCCGGGCGCGGCCGGGGCCTGATACGCATTCGACTTTAAAATCCCATCATGTCTTCCCTTACCCCCAAGTCCAAGAAAGGCCGCGTCGTCGTCGGCATGTCGGGCGGCGTCGATTCGTCGGTCACCGCCTGGCTGCTCAAGCAACAGGGCTACGAGGTCGTCGGCCTGTTCATGAAGAACTGGGAAGACGACGATGATTCCGAGTACTGCTCCACCCGGCAGGACCTGCTGGACGCCGCCAGCGTGGCCGACCGCGTGGGCGTGGAATTCGAATACGTCAATTTCGCGGCCGAGTACAAGGACCGCGTCTTCGCCGATTTCCTGCGCGAATACTCGGCCGGCCGCACGCCCAACCCCGACGTGCTGTGCAATGCCGAGATCAAGTTCAAGGCCTTTCTCGACCACGCCATGTCGCTGGGCGCCGAGTGCATCGCCACCGGCCACTACGCGCGCGTGCGCCGTGTCGACGGCGCCGGCGGCCCCGAGTACCAGTTGCTCAAGGCGCTGGACGCCAGCAAGGACCAGAGCTACTTCCTGCATCGCCTGAACCAGGCGCAGCTGTCGCGCACGCTGTTCCCGCTGGGCGAGATCAAGAAAACCGAGGTGCGCCGCATCGCCCACGAGATCGGCCTGCACAACGCGGCCAAGAAGGACTCCACCGGCATCTGCTTCATCGGCGAGCGGCCGTTTCGCGAATTCCTCAACCGCTACCTGCCCACGGCGCCGGGCCCCATCCTCACCCCCGAAGGGCAGAAGGTGGGCATGCATCATGGCCTGTCGTTCTACACGCTGGGCCAGCGCAAGGGCCTGGGCGTGGGCGGCGTGAAGGGCCGGCAGAACGACGACGGCACCGCCGAGGCCTGGTATGCCGCCCGCAAGGACCTGGACAAGAACACGCTCTACGTCGTGCAGGGGCACGAGCACCCCTGGCTCTTGTCCGATACCCTGCGGGCGCAGGACGCCAGCTGGGTGGCCGGCCGCCCGCCCGCGGCCGGCGCGGGCCCGGCCCGATACGGCGCCAAGACCCGCTATCGCCAGGCCGACGCCGCCTCTACCCTGGCCGAGGCGCAAGGCGAGACCTTCTCGCTGGCCTTCGGGCAACCGCAGTGGGCGGTGACCCCGGGACAGTCGGCCGTGCTGTACGACGGCGACATCTGCCTAGGTGGCGGCATCATTTCCTGAAGGGCCCGCAAAGCTACTGCGCGGACCGATTTCACGCCGGTGATGCTCGCCGTGCACTAGCACGGCTGCGCTTCTCGGCGCGAACTCGGTCCGCTCGCTACGCTTTTCGGACCCTTCAGGCCGTCAGGCTTATAACTTTCCTATATTTGCATATGGTGTTCATTCCTCTGGGATGGTGCTGCAATATCGGGTTTTATCGCATTGATTTTGCTAGAGGAAAAGAATATGAAAACGCCAGGATGGGTCTGGAAAACGGTGGGTGTGCTGGCCGCGGCCTGGGGCCTGGGCACGGCGCCCGCCGCGGCGCAGAACGGCGGATGGCGGCCTGATCATCCGGTCCGCATCGTGGTGCCGTTCCCGCCGGGCGGCACGGCCGACTTCATGGCGCGGGCCCTGGCGGCCAGGCTGTCGGGCGAGCTGGGCCAGCAGTTCATCGTCGACAACAAGCCGGGCGCGGCGGCGGCGCTGGCCGCCACGACCGTGGCCCACGCATCGCCGGACGGCTATACGCTGCTGTTCGCCAATTCGGCCGCGCTGGTGAACAACCGCTACATGTTCAAGAACCTGGGCTACGACCCGGACGCCTTTACGCCCGTTGCCCTGCTGGGCACGGCGCCGCTGGTGCTGCTGGCCAATGTCGATACGCCGTTCAAGACGGTGCCCGACCTCATGAAATACGCGCACGCCCACCAGGACTCCATGAGCTTTGCCTCGTTCGGCACGGGCACCCTGTCGCACCTGACGATGGAATTGCTCGACAGCCGCGAGGGCGTCAAGCTCGAGCACATTCCCTACAAGGGCGAGGCCGAGGCCATGACGGCCCTGATGGGCGGGCAGATCAAGGTGTTCGTGTCCACGCTCACCAGCAGCCAGGCGTCCATCCGCGCCGGCAAGGTGCGGGCGCTGGGCGTGACCTCGCAGGCGCGCACGGCCCTGCTGCCTGGCGTGCCCAGCATCGCGGAGCAGGGCTATGCCGGGTTCGACCTGGTGACCTGGTTCGGCATCGACGCCCCGCCGGGCACGCCGGCGCCGGTGGTCGACGCGCTGAGCCGCGCCGTCGCCAAGCTCAATGCCTTGCCGGACTATCGCCAGGAGCTTGCCCGCATCGGCGTCGAAGCGCCCGCGGGAGATTCGAGCCCGGCGGCGCTCGTCGCCAAGATGAAGAGCGACATGCCGGTGATGCAGCAGTTGATCAAGGGCGCGGGCATCCAGCCGCAATGAAGCCTTCTTCGGCAAGCCCGGTCTGAAAAGCACAAGGCCCGCATGTCGCGGGCCTTGTCGCATGCGCCGTCCGCTCAGTCTTTCGGCGGGGCGGTGTCGACGAACGAGGCGCGGGCCGACAGCTTGTCGTACAGGCGGCTCAGGTTGGCATGGTCGGCGCGCCAGTCCAGGTCGGGAAAGCGCAGGTCCAGGTAGCCCATGGCGCAGCCGGCGGCGGTGTCGGCCAGGCTGTAGTTGATGCCCATGCAGTACTGGTGATCGCCCAGGCTCTTGTCCATGGCGTCCAGGCTGGCGTGGACCTTGCCGTATTGGCGCTCGATCCATTCGGGGCTTTGCTGCGCGGCGGGGCGCTGGCGTTCCTTGACGATGATGAGGCAGGCGTCGAGGATGCCGTCGGCGATGGCTTCCCAGCACTTGACCGCGGCGCGCTCGCGCCCCGATTGCGGCAGCAGGCGGGCAACGGGCGAGAGGGTGTCGAGGTATTCGACGATGACGCGCGAGTCGAACAGCGCGCCGCCGTCTTCCATGACCAGGCAGGGAACCTTGCCCAGCGGGTTGTATTTCTGGATTTGCGTGTCGGGCGACCAGACACTTTCGATTTCGAGCTGATAGTCCAGCTTTTTCTCGGCCATGACGATCCGTACTTTGCGGACGTAAGGACTGGTAAGCGAGCCGATCAGTTTCATGAGGTCACAGAATTGCGAAGGTCACAGAATTGCAAAGGCAAAGCCGGAAAGCGGGCGAAGTATAGCAGGGCGCCCCCCGAAACAAGAATGGTCGCAAGCTTGGCGGCATCCGTAACGATGCGCCGCCGCGACAGTATTCATAGAGGGACGGTGTTAAAATCCGGCGCGCCACTAGGCGTGCGCCATGCCGCATGCCGATAAGTGCCCGACAGGCCGCCCGCCGGCTGTCCTCCCGCTTTTTCCAGCCACGGGCGCCCATCGCCCTGGACACCATTGGGTACGGGATTCCGTACACACATTTCTTCCCATCGACACCATGCAGATTGCCCAAGCGCTTACCGAACTCAATGCCCTGTCGCCGCTGGACGGCCGCTATGCCTCGCGGGGCGACGCCCTGCGCGGCCTGCTGTCCGAGGCCGGCTTCATGGCGCACCGGGTCGAGGTCGAGGTGGCCTGGCTGATCGCCCTGTCCGACGCGGGCCTGCCCGAGCTGCCTGCCTTCAGCCAGGGCGAGCGCGCGCGCCTGGGCGAGCTGGTGTCGGCCTTTACCGAGGACGACGCGCGCCGCATCAAGGAAATCGAGCGCGTCACCAACCACGACGTCAAGGCCGTCGAATACTGGCTGAAGGAAAAGGTGGCGGATGACGCCGAGCTGTCGCGCGCCGCCGAGTTCATCCACTTCGCCTGCACCTCGGAAGACATCAACAACACCTCGCACGCGCTGATGCTCGCACGCGCGCGCAGCCAGGTGCTGGTGCCGCGCCTGAACCAGCTGGCCGGCAAACTCAAGGAAATGGCCGTGGCCTACTCGGCCCAGCCCATGCTGTCGCGCACGCACGGCCAGCCCGCCAGCCCGACCACGCTGGGCAAGGAAATGGCCAATGTGGCCGCGCGCCTGCAACGCGCCATCGCCGCCATCGAAGCGGTCGAGCCCCTGGCCAAGATGAACGGCGCCACCGGCAACTACAACGCGCACACCTCGGCCTATCCCGAAATCGACTGGCCCGAGTTCAGCCGCCGCGTGCTGGCCGGCCTGGGCCTCACGCAAAACCGCCACACCATCCAGATCGAGCCGCACGACTGGATGTCGGCGCTGTTCGACGCGGTGTCGCGCGCCAATATCGTCATTCTCGACCTCGACCGCGACATCTGGGGCTATGTGTCGCTGGGCTACTTCAAGCAGCGCCTGAAGGAAGGCGAGGTGGGCTCGTCCACCATGCCGCACAAGGTCAATCCCATCGATTTCGAGAACTCCGAAGGCAATCTGGGCCTGGCCAACGCCGTGTTGCGCCACCTGGCCGACAAGCTGCCCGTGTCGCGCTGGCAGCGCGACCTCACCGATTCCACCGTGCTGCGCAACCTGGGCGTGGGCTTGGGCTACAGCCTGGTGGCCTGGGATTCCTGCCTGCGCGGGCTGGACAAGCTGGAAGTCAACCTCGCGGGCATCGACGCCGACATCGACGCCTGCTGGGAAGTGCTGGCCGAGCCGGTGCAGACCGTCATGCGCCGCTACGGCCTGCCGCAGCCCTACGAACAGCTCAAGGCGCTCACGCGCGGCAAGGGCATTACCGAGGAAGCCCTGCGCGAATTCATCGGCGGCCTGGCCCTGCCCGACGAGCCCAAGCAGCGCCTGCTGGCCATGACGCCGCGTTCCTACGTGGGCCTGGCGGTGGAGCTGGCTCGGACGGTATAGTTGTCCGCGGCGCCTGCCGCGCCAAGGAGACCTGCCATGCAACGTATTGCGGCCGCCATCGGCCTTACCCTGGCGGCGTTCGTCGCCGTCCCCGCCCAGGCGCAATTCGCCAAGCCGGAAGACGCGGTCAAGTACCGCGAAGCGGCCATGACGATGATCTCGTCGCATTTCGGCCGCCTGGTGGCGGCGGCGCGCGGGTCTTCCCCGAGCGACCCGGCCCAGGTCAAGAACAATGCCCAGGTGCTGCAGACGCTGGCCGCGCTGCCCTGGGCGGCCTACGGTCCGGGCACGGAGGGTGGCCACGCCAAGCCCGAGGTCTGGAGCAACGCGGCGGACTTCAAGCAGAAGCAGGCGGATTTCACCACGCATGTCGCGGCCTTGTCGGCCGCCGCCGAGACGGGCGATCTGGCCAAGCTGCGCGAGGCCGTGGGGGCGGTGGGGGCCAGCTGCAAGGCCTGCCACAGTTCTTATCGCGAGTAGCGCTGGTTTTGCCGCCCCCGGGTGGCTGCGGGGGCGGACGTCGCCAAATCGATGAACGCCCTGAGCTTGGGCTGCATCTGCATCCGCGCCGGGAAATACAGGTACAGGCCGCCGTCGGCGGGCGCATAGTCGCGCAGCACCGCTTGCAGGCGCCCCGCCGCCAGATCGTCCGCCGCCTCCCTGTCCGACACGTAAGCGAGCCCAAGGCCGCGGCATGCCAGCGTCAGCAGCGATGCCCGGTCATTGACGGTCAGCTGGCCTTTCATCTCCACCTTCAAGGGCTGGCCGTCCCGGCTGAATTCCCACGCATGGATCTGCCCGGAGCCGACGAAGCGGTATTGGATGGCTTCGTGCGCCATCAAGTCTTCGGGCGTTTCGGGCAAGCCGTGCTGCCGGAAATAGCCGGGGCTGCCCATGACCGCCCAGGTGACTTCCGGCGTGAGCCGGACCGCCACCATGTCCTGCGCGATGGCCTCGCCCAGCCGGATCCCGGCATCGAAGCCGCCCGCGGCGAGATCGGCAAAACCGTCGTCCAGCGAGAGTTCGAGCGCCACCTCCGGGTAGCGCTGGCGAAAGGCCGCGATGACCGGTTCCGCGAAGGTCCGCATGCTGGAGCGCGATAGCGTCAGGCGCAAGGTTCCGTGGGGCTGCTGCTGGTATTGGCCCAATTCGGTGAACGCTTCGTTCATGACCGCCGCCGCCGGCTGCAGGCGCCGGTAGAGCGCTTCCCCGGCTTCGGTCAGCTTCACGCTGCGCGTGGTGCGCTGGAACAGGACCACGCCGTGCCGCTTTTCCAGTTGGCGCACCGCCTTGCTGACCGCGGTCGGCGACAGCTCCAGGCGCAGCGCCGCCTGCCGGAAGCTGAGGCACTCGGCCACGGCAAGAAAGGTGGCGACGCCGCTCAGTCCGGATCGATCGATAGGCATAGGTTGAGCACCGGCCATTCAGGGATAAGAACCCACGATTGAGAACTATAAGTACACAGTACATCAACTTTATACCGGTTTATTCCAGCAATGAAGGCGCGCATGATGCGGACTTCCCTGGTTTCACAACGCCTCAAGGAGTCTTCCATGCCCCGTACCTGGTTCATCACCGGCACATCGTCCGGCTTCGGCCGCCTATTGACGGAAAAATTGCTTGAACGCGGCGAGCGCGTCGCGGCGACCCTGCGCACGCCGGCTGCGCTGGACGACCTGAAAAGCCGCTACGCCGATCTGCTCTGGGTCGAGCGGCTGGACGTTACCGACACCTCGGCGATCCATCGTGTCGTCGACCAGGCGTTTGCCGATCTGGGCCGGATCGATATCGTGGTCAACAATGCCGGTTATGCGCTGTTCGGCGCCGCCGAGGAACTGAGCCCCGAACAGATCCGCCAGCAGATCGGCGTCAACCTGATCGGCTCGATCGAGGTCACGCAGGCCGTGCTGCCGCACCTGCGCGCGCAGGGCGGGGGACGCATCCTGCAGGTGTCGTCGATGGGCGGGCAGATCAGCCTGCCGGCGCTCTCGCTCTACCACGCCACCAAGTGGGGCATCGAGGGCTTTTTTGAATCGGTGATCCCCGAAGTCGCGCCGTTCGGCATTGAAATCACGCTCGTGGAGCCCGCCGGGGCCAAGACGAACTTCGCCCACGGCAGCATGGTCCATGCCGAACCCCTGGCCGCCTATGACGACACGCCGGTGGGCATCTGGCGCAAAGCCCGCGCCGCGGGCGACTATCACCCGACGCTCGATCCGGAAAAAACCGTGCTGGCAATGATCGGCAGCGCCGCTCAGCACCCGGCGCCCAAGCGGCTGACGCTAGGCAGCGGCGCCTACGAACTGGTGCACAGCGGCTTGACCGAACGGCTGGGCGCGCTGGAGGCGCAGAAGCAAGTCGCGCTCGACGCCGATTACGACGCGGCCATCGGCGGCGACTGATCTCCCTGCGGCGTCAAGCCGCGGCGGCGCCCAGCGACCGTATCCAGAGCACGAAGATCGCCACGATGACGGCCAATGCCAGCGCGCGCAGGCGCACGCCGGCCGTGTCGGTGGAGGCCTGCGCCTGGCCCGGCAAGTGGTCGGCGGGCATGTCGCCCGTCACCATGGCGCGCACCAGCGGTTCCTTTTTATGGGTATGCCAGGCCACAGCCAGCAGGTGCAGAACCACCAGGGCGATGATGATCCACTCGTTGGCCCTGTGCAGCGAGGTCAGCAGGCTCGAGGTGGATTCGGATACGAAGTTGTAAAGCGGTCCCTGCACCATGACGTCGTCGCTGGTGAAGAGGCCCAGCACCGCCTGCGCGCCGAGGTCGGCCAGCATGGCCACGACCGACAGGGCGCCCAGCGGGTTGTGGCCGGCGCTCCTGGCGGTGCCGGCGGCCAGCTCGCGCAGATAGGCCAGCACGGCGCCCGGCCCCCGCACGAAGCTGCAAAAGCGCGCATGGCGCGGGCCGATGAAGCCCCAGACCACCCGGAAGATCACCAGGCCCAGCGCGGCCAGGCCGAAGCGCACGTGCCAGTCCATGTACAGGCCGCCCAGCTTGACCGAGACGTAGGCGCCGACGATGCAGGCGGCAAAGCACCAGTGGAAGAGGCGGGTGGGCAAGTCCCAGATACGCATGGCGGTCATGGTGGCGGGGCGGGGAGTGGTGTTTGGCGGCAATGTAGCACGCGCGGCGGGCCGTTGGCTTGCGCGCTCATCTTTTACGCGGGCAGCTTGCCGGCTCCCCCGCTCGGGGCAGGCAAAGGATATGATCGGCCTTCTCCGAGGAAGGTTCATGAGCAGATCCACCCTGATGCACGACAAGAATTTCCATGTCCTGCTGGCCATCGTGTCGGCGGCCTTTGTCTGGCTGCTCTGGCCGTTCTGGGGCGCGGTGTTCTGGGGCACGATCCTGGCCATCATCTTCAGTCCGGTGCAGCGCCGCCTGGTCGCGCGTTTCGGCGGCCGCCGCAACCTGGCCGCGCTGGCGACGCTGCTGCTGGTGCTGGTGGTGGCCATTTTGCCGCTGGCGTTCATCGCCGGGTCGCTGGTCAGCGAAGGGGCGGCGCTCTACCAGCGCATGCGCAGCGGCAACCTGGATTTCGGCGCGTATTTCCAGCAGGCCCTGGCGGCGTTGCCGACCTGGATGCACGATTTGCTGTCGCGCTTCAACCTGGCCGACCTGGACAGCCTGCGCGAGAAGCTGAGCGACGGCGCCATGCAGGTGAGCCGTTTCCTGGCGACCCAGGCCTTCAATATCGGGCAGGACACGTTCCAGTTCCTCATCAACCTGGGCATCATGCTCTACCTGCTGTTCTTCCTGCTGCGCGACGGCTCGAGGCTGGCGCGCCGGATGTTGCGGGCCATGCCGCTCTCCGACGGCCACAAGGAGCCGCTGTTCATCAAGTTCACGACGGTGGTGCGCGCCACGGTCAAGGGCAATGTGGCGGTGGCGGCGGCGCAGGGCGTGCTGGGCGGTTTCATTTTCTGGGCGCTGGGCATCCAGGGCGCCTTGCTGTGGGGCGTGGTGATGGGCTTCCTGTCGCTTTTGCCGGCCATCGGCTCGGCCTTGATCTGGGTGCCGGTGGCGGCCTATTTCCTGCTGACGGGCGCGCTGTGGCAGGGCGTGGTGCTGGTGCTGTTCTGCGTGCTGGTCATCGGCATGGTGGACAACCTGCTGCGGCCCCTGCTGGTGGGCAAGGAAACCAAGCTGCCCGATTACGTGATCCTGATCTCCACCATGGGCGGCATGGCGCTGTTCGGGCTGAACGGCTTCGTGATCGGACCGCTGATCGCCGCGCTGTTCATCGCCAGCTGGGACCTGTTTTCGCCGCATGAAGACGGCGAGGCCGGGTCGTAATCCCGGGTTGTCGCCGGGCGGACTTTACGCGGCCGGCTGCCAGGCGATCACCGCCATGCCGGCCAGCGCCAGCACGGCGCCGGCCAGGTCCCAGCGGCTCAGCGCCACGCCGTCGACCACGCGCAGCCAGGCCAGCGCCATCACGATGTACATGCCGCCGTAGGCGGCATACACGCGTCCCGCGGCAGCCGGGTGCCAGGTCAGCAGCCAGGCGAAGGCCGCCAGCGACAGGGCGGCTGGCAGCAGCAGCCAGGCGCTGCGGTGCTGGACCAGGGCCAGCCATACCAGGTAGCAGCCTGCGATCTCGGCCAGTGCCGTCAAGGCATAGAGGGCGGCCAGCCTGATCAGCGTCATGCCAGCGTCTCGGCCGCCAGGCCTTTGGTGAGCTCCAGCGCCTGCCGCTCGAACAAGCGCCGGTACAGCCCGCCCGGCATGCGGACCAGCGCATCGTGGCTGCCTTCTTCGGCGATGCGGCCATGCTCCATCACCAGCAGCCTGTCGAGCGCGCGCACCGTCGACAGGCGATGCGCCACCACCAGCGTCGTGCGGCCCGCCATCAGGCGTTCCATGGCCTGCTGGATCAGCGCCTCGCTTTCGCTGTCCAGGCTCGAGGTGGCCTCGTCGAAGATCAGGATGGGCGCGTCCGCCAGGAAGGCCCGGGCAATCGCCACGCGCTGGCGTTCGCCGCCCGAGAGCTTGATGCCGCGCTCGCCCACCAGCGTGTCGTAGCCGCGCGGCAGGGTTTCGATGAACTCGTGCGCGTTGGCCTGGCGGGCCGCCTGCTCGATCTGCGCGCGGCTTGCGCCGGGGCGGGCATAGGCGATGTTCTCCGACAGCGTGCGGTGAAACAGGATGGGCTCCTGCTGCACGATGGCGATCTGGCCGCGCAGCGAAGCCTGCTGCACCTGGGCGATGTCCTGCCCGTCGATGGTGATGCGCCCGCCGTTCAGGTCGTACAGGCGCTGGATGAGCTTGATGAAGGTGGTCTTGCCCGAGCCCGAATGACCCACCAGGCCCACGCGCTCGCCCGGCGCGATCCGCGTGGAGAAGTCCTGGTAGAGCGGCAGGACGTGATTGCCGTAGTGGAAGGTCACGTGCTCGAAGCGGATCTCGCCCTGCGTGATGGTAATGGGCCGCGCGCCCGGCGCGTCCGCGATGCCCAGGGGCTGGCGCTCCATGATCACCAGTTCTTCCATGTCGTTGATCGAACGCTGCAGGTTGCGGATATGCATGCCGATATCGCGCATATACCCCTGCAGGACGAAGAACATGGTCAGCGCGAAGGTGATGTCGCCGGCGCCGGCCGCGCCGCTCTTCCACAGCAGCAGGGCCGCGCCCAGCAGGGATGCGCGCATGGCGGTGAGCATCAGGCCCTGTATGCCGCCGTTGCGGGTGCCCCGCACCCAGGTGCGGCGCGTGCGCTGGCGCCACTTGCCCAGCACGCGCGCCAGCCGGGCCTCCTCGCGGGTTTCCGCGCCGAAGGCCTTGACCACGGCATTGCAGCT
>DASWPO010000217.1:0-5615 GCA_036404015.1 Bordetella sp.
AAGACCCTGCATCCCAAGATCCACGGCGGCCTGCTGGCCCGCCGCGACAGCGACGAACACATGCGGACCATCGCCGAGCACGGCATCGACCGCATCGACCTGCTGGTGGTGAACCTCTACCCCTTCCGCGAAACCATCATCAAGCCGGACTGCACCTTTGCCGACGCCGTCGAGAACATCGACATCGGCGGCCCCGCCATGCTGCGCGCCGCGGCCAAGAACCACGGCACCGAAGTCGGCGGCGTCACGGTGGTGATCGACCCCGCCGACTACGCCCGCGTGCTGGACGAGATCGACGAAAACGACGGCACCTCGTACACCCTGCGCCTGGAGCTGGCGGGCAAGGTCTATGCCCATACCGCCGCCTACGACGGCGCGATTGCCGCCTACCTGAGCAGCCTGAAGGACGCCACCCCCGAACAGAACGCCGTCCCCGAACGCGCCGAATATCCGCGCGTGCTCACCGTGCAGATGACCCGGGAACAAGCCCTGCGCTACGGCGAGAACCCGCACCAGACCGCCGCCTTCTATGTCGACGTGCAGCGCCCCGTCGGCCTGCTCGCCGGCTACGCGCAACTGCAAGGCAAGGAGCTCTCGTACAACAACATCGCCGACGCCGACGCGGCCTGGGACTGCGTGCGCAGCTTCAGCCTGCCGGCCTGCGTCATCATCAAGCACGCCAACCCCTGCGGCGTGGCCGTGGCGGTCGACGCGCTCACCGCCTACCGCCAGGCCTTCAAGACCGACCCCACCTCGGCCTTCGGCGGCATCATCGCCTTCAACCGCAGGGTCGACCTGGCCACGGCCGAAGCCGTGAGCAAGCAGTTCATGGAAGTGCTGCTGGCCCCGGCCTACGACGACGACGCGCTGGCGCTGCTGGTCGCCAAGAAGAACGTGCGCGTGCTGGTCGTATCCCTGGGCGACGGCCAGAACCCCTACGACGTCAAGCGCGTGGGCGGCGGCTGGCTGGTGCAGACGCCCGACGCCTACGATCCTCCCTACGAAGGCTTCAAGGTCGTCACCTCGCGCAAGCCCACCGAGAACGAGATGAACAACCTGCTGTTCGCCTGGAAGGTGGCCAAGTTCGTCAAGTCCAACGCCATCGTGTTCGCCGGCAACGGCCTGACGCTGGGCGTGGGCGCGGGCCAGATGAGCCGCATCGACTCGGCGCGCATCGCCGCCATCAAGGCGGCCAACGCCGGCCTCTCGCTGCAGGGTTCGGCCGCCGCGTCGGACGCCTTCTTCCCCTTCCGCGACGGCCTGGACGTGATCGTGGACGCGGGCGCCACCTGCGTGATCCATCCCGGCGGCAGCATGCGCGACGATGAAGTGATCGCCGCCGCCGAAGAGCGCGGCATCGCCATGGTGCTCACCGGCACCCGCCACTTCCGCCATTAAGCCGCGCATGCGCGTACTCGGCATCGATCCTGGCCTGCGCCGCACCGGTTTCGGCGTGATCGATCTCGAGGGCGCGCGGCTGCGCTACGTGGCCAGCGGGACCATCGTGGTCCCGACCGACCTGCCGCTGCCCGGGCGGCTCAAGGTGATCCTGGACAATCTGCGCGAGGTTGCCCGCGAGACGCAGCCCGACGTGGCCGCGCTCGAAATCGTTTTCTTGAATACCAACCCGGCTTCGACCCTGCTGCTGGGCCAGGCGCGCGGCGCCGCCCTGTGCGCGCTGGCCGACAGCCGGCTCGACGTGCACGAATACACCGCGCTGCAGATCAAGAAGGCCGTGGTCGGCACCGGCCGCGCCGCCAAGGAGCAGGTGCAAATGATGGTGCAGCGCCTGCTGTCCCTGAACGGCACGCCCGCCCCCGACTCGGCCGACGCCCTGGCCTGCGCCATCTGCCATGCCCACGTCAGCCCGCTGCAACAGCGGCTGACGCAGGCGCAAGGCTCGCCCAGTTCGCGCGCGCGCGTGCGGGCCGGGCGGCTGCGCGGCTGACCTAGCGATAGAATGCCGGCATCAGCCGCCCTCAGGCGGCGCCCACCAAGACAACCACGGGCCATCGCATGATCGGACGCATCACCGGAACCCTGCTCGAGAAAACCCCGCCCACCGTCTGCGTGGACGTCAACGGCGTGGGCTATGAGATCGACGTGCCCATGAGCACGCTCTACACCCTGCCCGAAACCGGCGCGCGGGTCACGCTCTACACCCACCTGGTGGTGCGCGAGGACGCGCACCTGCTGTTCGGCTTCGCCAACGCCAGCGAACGCGGCGTCTTCCGCCTGCTGATCAAGGTCACGGGCATCGGCGCGCGCATCGCGCTGGCCGTGCTGTCGGGCATGTCGGCGGCCGAGCTGGCCCAGGCCGTCACGCTGCAGGAGACCGGGCGGCTGACGCGCGTGCCGGGCATCGGCAAGAAAACCGCCGAACGCCTGCTGCTGGAACTGCGCGGCAAGCTGGGCGCCGACATCGGCGCCACGGCCCACGCCGTCCCCGACAACCAGACGGACATACTCAATGCGTTGACGGCCCTGGGCTATTCGGACAAGGAATCGCTAGCCTCGCTCAAGCAGTTGCCCGAAGGCGTGGGCGTATCCGAGGGCATCCGCATCGCGCTCAAGGCGCTGGCGCGCTGAGGCCGCTGCCCGGCGCTATTGCGCCGTCACGCTGTCGTACTGCATCTCCGTGATGCCGTTGAGCGTGGTCAGCCTGGCGGGCAGCACCACGCCGTACTGGCCCAGCCAGACGAAGCGGTTTTCCGATACCTTGGCGCCGCCGCTGTTGATGTCGTCGCAGACCAGATCGATAGCCTGCCCGGGCAGGCCGGCGAGGAATTTCCCGGCATCGTAGAAGGTGCCCGACTTGCAATGCCGCTCGATCTTGATCGACGGCATGAGCGGGTCGCCGGTGCCATAGGAATCCACGTAGTCGTAGGCCGTGTTCTCCTGCAGGCCGGCCATGCTCTTCCAGGATGAGCTGCTACGCAAGGCCAGGATGGGCAGGGCCAGGTTGCGGGCGGGCTGGCCCTGCTGTACGGCCAACTGGGCCACGCCGCGATACGACAGCCCATACAAGACCAGCAGCGGCAGGCCATCGACCGTGCGCAGCTCGATCTCGCGCACCGTACCGTCGTTGCGGTCGTTGATCAGGGTGCGCTCGAAGACGGCGATGCGGTGCGTATCCGGCTGGCCGGTGCCCGATACCTGGACGCGGCCCTTGGCCGTGAGCCGCCTGAAGCCCAGCGGCTCCGACCCCGGCGGCGCCAGCACGGCCTTGCCCCCGGGCGACAACCGGTCCAGCTGGAAATAGCGCGCCGAATAGCCCTCGCTGTCTTCCAGCATGGGTTTCAACGCGGTGGGGCCCACGCAGCCCGCCAGGGCCAGCCCCAGGCCCGCAGCGCCGGCCAGGCCGGCCATGCGTCGCAATCGTCTCATCCTCTACACCTCGCCTCTTGTTTGAATTCGGGAAAGCGGCAGCAGTGTAGCGGCGCCTCGCGCCGAATGGGGGCGATTCCCCGGCCATGCCGGGTTTTTTGGAAAAAAATGAATGGGCGGGGGGCCTGCGCCGCTCAGCCGGCCAGCAGTTTGCCGTAAGCGGCCAGATCCACGTTGCCGCCGCTCAGGATCATGCCCACCCGCGCGCCGGCGGGAACGGGCACGACTTGCTGCAGCACCGCGGCGGCCGACAGGCAGCCGGTGGGCTCGACCACCATCTTCATGCGCTCGGCGAAGAACTTCATCGCCTGCACCAGCTGCGCGTCGCTGATGGTGACGATGTCGGTCACGCGCTGCTTGATGATGGGAAAGGTAATGTTGCCCAGGTGCGTGGTGGCCGCGCCATCGGCCAGCGTCTTGGGCGCCTGGATGTGCACCACCTCGCCCTTCCTCAGCGACTGCTGGCCGTCGTTGCCGGCCTCGGGCTCGACGCCGTAGACCTTGCACGACGGGCTCAGCGCACCGGCCGACAGCAGCGTGCCCGACAGCAGCCCGCCGCCGCCCAGCGGCGCGAACAGGTAGTCCAGCTCGCCCACTTCCTCGAACAGCTCCTTGGCCGCCGTGCCCTGGCCGGCGATCACGTCTTCGTGGTCGTAGGGCGGGATCAGCGTGGCGCCGGTCTTTTCCTGGATGGCGCGGGCCACGGCCTCGCGGTCTTCCTGGTAGCGGTCGTAGGTGACGACCTTGCCGCCGTAGCCCTCGGTCGCGGCGCGCTTGGCCGCCGGCGCGTCCTGCGGCATGATGATGGTGGCCTGCACGCCCAGCAGCCTGGCCGCCAGGGCAATGGCCTGCGCATGGTTGCCCGACGAGAACGTCAGCACGCCGGCCTGCTTCTGCCCGGGCGTGAGCTTGGCGATCGCGTTGTAGCCGCCGCGAAACTTGAAGGCGCCCATGCGCTGGAAGTTCTCGCACTTGAAGAACAGCCGCGCGCCCGCCAGGGCGTCGGCCGTCGACGAGGTCAGCACCGGCGTGCGGTGGGCAAAGCCCGCAATGCGGGCGGCGGCGGCTTCGACATCAGCAAAAGTAGGCAGGACAAGCGACATAACAATCCTCGATGACTTGAGCATTGCCGTCGGCGGGCAGGGGCCATGGCGGCGCCTCTGAGGCGGGGAAGCCCGCGCAGCGGGCCGAGGGCGCCTGATGGCGAGCCCGAGCCCGACTCAGCGAAGCAGCCATGGCCCCTGCCCGCCGACGGCAATGCGGCTTAAGAACCATAACCAGGGTAGTGTACGATCACCGCATGGCCATCCAGAACGACTCGCTCTCCGCCCTCCCCGACTCGACGCGCCTGGTCGCGCCGCAGCCCGTCTCGCCCAACGAAGAATCCATCGAACGGGCCCTGCGCCCCAAGGCGCTGCAGGAATACGTCGGCCAGGCCCGGGCACGAGAACAGCTGGAAATCTTCATCGCCGCCGCCCGCGGCCGCCGCGAAGCCCTCGACCACGTCCTGCTCTTCGGCCCGCCCGGCCTGGGCAAGACCACCCTGGCGCACATCATCGCCTTTGAAATGGGCGTGAATCTGCGCCAGACCTCCGGCCCCGTGCTCGAACGCCCCGGCGACCTGGCCGCGCTGCTGACCAACCTGGAACGCAACGACGTGCTCTTCATCGACGAAATCCACCGCCTCTCGCCGGTCGTCGAAGAAATCCTCTACCCCGCGCTCGAAGACTTCCAGATCGACATCCTCATCGGCGAAGGCCCCGCCGCGCGCAGCGTCAAGCTCGACCTGCAGCCCTTCACCCTGGTCGGCGCCACCACCCGCGCCGGCATGCTCACCAACCCCCTGCGCGACCGCTTCGGCATCGTCTCGCGCCTGGAGTTCTACACGGCCGAAGAACTCTCGCGCATCGTCACCCGCAGCGCGGGCCTGCTCAACGCCGCCATCACGCCCGACGGCGCCCAGGAAGTCGCCCGCCGCGCGCGCGGCACGCCGCGCATCGCCAACCGGCTGCTGCGCCGCGTGCGCGACTACGCCGAGGTCAAGGCCGGCGGCACCATCGACACCGAGGTGGCCAGCCGCGCGCTGGCCATGCTGGAAGTCGACCCGCAGGGGCTGGACCTGATGGACCGCAAGCTGCTGGAAGCCATCGTGCACAAGTTCGACGGCGGGCCGGTAGGCGTGGACAGCCTGGCCGCCGCCATCGGCGAAGAACGCGACACCATCGAGG
>DASWPO010000218.1:0-3091 GCA_036404015.1 Bordetella sp.
AGCCCCTCGCGGATGATGGCCGTGGCGACCTCGGTGGCCGAGTTGACGACGATGGTGGTCTCGACGGTGAAGCGGTTGAGCAGCAGCCCCGTGTCGCCGCGCTTGAAGTCGCTGTCGGGCAGGCACAGCAAGCGGTCGAACATGTCGCGGCGCAGGTCCCGCAGGACGTTGTTGGCCACCCAGGACAGCACATAGTCGCTGCAGAAGGTGCACAAGCCGCGCACCAGCACCAGGCTGATCACGGCCAGCGGCAGGCTCCACACATAGTACGGTTTGGCGCCGGAGAAACCGCCGTCGAGCAGCGGCTTCATCAGGATGGCGAGCGTGGGCTGGGTGGCCGCGGCGCCAGCCATGGTCAGCCCGGCCAGCGCCAGCGCCTTCCAGTGGGCGCCGACACGGCCGTATATCCGCTTCCATATCGTGGCGCGTATGGGTTTCGCACTGGCAGGCGTGGTGCGTGGAGCAGCAGTCAAAATGCGGTCTCTCAGGGGCTATCGACAGGGTGGGGATTGTACCGTCCGGCCTTGCATACAATGGCAGCCATGCCCGCGATCTCCCGCCTCTATGTCCGCCTGCCCAACTGGGTGGGCGATGTCTGCATGAGCCTGCCGGCCCTGCATCTGCTGCAACAGGCGGGCCCGCCCCTGGTGCTGTGCGCCCGCCCCTGGGCCCTCGACCTGCTTGCCGGGCTGCCCGCGCACGATTTCGTGGCCCTGCGCGGCAAGCTGCGCGAAGACCGGGCCGCCGTGGCGGCGCACCGGCGCGCGCTGGGCCGGGAAGCCCGGGCCGCGCGCGGCCTGCTGATACCGGATTCGCTGTCGAGCGCCCTGGTGTTCCGCCTGGCCGGCCTGCCCAGCGCCGGCTTTCGCGACGAAGGGCGCAGCATGCTGCTGCGCTGGCCCATCGCCAAGCCCGGTCCGGCCCTGCACACCGTGCAGGCGTGGCATTACCTGGCGCGCACCGCGCTGCGGCAATGGAGCCTGCCCGCCGCCAGCGACGCGCCCGGCCCCAGGCTGGGCCTGCCGCTGACCGCCGCCCACCGCGAGGCGGCCCGGGCCCTGCTGCGCGAGCAGGGCCTGGACGGCCGCCCCTTCGTGCTGATCGCCCCCACGGCCGTCGGGCTGCACCATGGCCGCGTCAAGGTCTGGCCGCACTTCGATGCGCTGACGCGCGCGCTGCAAGCCGACGGACACACCGTGATCATGTGCCCGCCTCCCGCCGAGGCCGGACAGGCGCGCGCCAACGCGCCGACGGCCACGCTGCTTGCGCCGCTCGGGCTGGGCGCCTATGCGGCGCTGGCCGCGCAGGCACGGCTGGTGGTCTGCAACGACTCGGGGGTGTCACATATCGCCGCCGCCGTGGGCGCGCGGCAACTGACCCTGTTTGGCGTGACCCAGGCCAGCCGCACCGGCCCCTGGTCGCCCACGGCCCGCGGCCTGGGCTCGGACCTGGCATGGCCTGAAATCGATGCCGTCCGGCAGACGGTCGACGGCCTGCTGGCCGAAGGCTAAGATTAGGGCATGGAACCATCAAGTTCGCTTGCCAACCTGATCATTCCGCTGAATCTCTGCCTTGCCTTGCTGGTGTTGGGAGTATTGCTGCGTTTGCTCAGACTGCGCCGCCTGGGCGCCTTGGTCGCGCTGCTGGGGCTGGCCTGGGCGCTGGCCTGGTCCTTGCCCGTTACATCCGTCTGGCTGGGCGGCGCCCTGGAACAGCGCTACCCTCACCTGGCCCCGGCCGATGCGCCCACGGCCGAGGCCATCGTGGTGCTGGGCGGCAATACCGCCAACGGCCGCAGCAACTGGTTCCTGCCGCTGGACAAGGAAACCGCCGTCGCCCGCATGGACGTGGCCACCGGCCTGTACCAGGCCGGGCGCGCGCCCAAGATCGTGCTGTCGGGCGGCGCCCTGTCGGGCGAAGTGAGCGAGGCCAGGGTCCTCGCCCACCGCATGCGCCAGGACGGTATTCCCGAAGAAGCGCTGATTCTCGAAAACAGCAGCCGCACCACCTATGAAAACGCCGCGCTCACCGAGGACACCCTCGAACTGCACGACATCCATACCATTTTGCTGGTGACTTCGGCGCTGCACATGCCGCGTGCCATGGCGGCCTTTGCCAAGCAGGGCGTGCAGGCCACCGCCGTGCCGGCTCCGCCGCAGATCACCCTGCCCGCCGACGATTCGGTGATGCCCTGGCTACCCAATGCACGCGCTTTCGAGGCCAGCCGCTCCATCATCAAGGAATATGCGGGCCTTCTGGTGTATTGGTGGCGGGGCTGGGTATGAGCATCGCCCTGGAATGCCGGCCGGGCTGCGGAGCCTGCTGCATCGCGCCGTCGATTTCCAGCGCGATCCCCGGGATGCCGAACGGCAAGAAGGCGGGCGAGCGTTGCGTGCAGCTGGATGACGTCAATCGCTGCAGGATTTTCGGCCATCCGGATCGGCCGCAGGTGTGCGGGTCGCTCATGCCCGCCGCGGAGATGTGCGGAGACAGCCGGGAGCAGGCGCTGCGGTGGCTGGGGTATGTGGAAGAGATGACGGCTCCCCCCCACGAAAAATAATTTCCCTCAGTAGGTGACTTCGACGCCGTCGGGCTTGGCCCACTCGGACAGGTTGGCGAGCAGGGTGTCGGCCATGCGCACGCGCCAATCCTCGCTCAGCCGCATGGTGCACTCGAAGCCGGCCTTGCCGCGGTAGACGATGTCGACCGGCACGCCGGGCACGCCGTTCTCGGGCTCGGCGCGAAAGGGATTGAGCATCTGATGCAGGCGGGCGGCGTCGGCCTGGCCATTGAGGCGCACGCGCAGCGAGCGGGCGCGGGCCTCGCGGGCCAGTTGCAGGTCGTAGAGTTCCTCGGCCACGATGCGCATGCCGCCCGAGTAGTCGTCGTTGCTGACCTTGCCGCGGATCACCAGCAACTGGTCGGCGCTGAGGCGATTGCGGTGCTTCTCGTACAGCTCGTTGAAGATGGATATTTCGACCTGGGCCGAGCCGTCGTCCAGCGTGGCGAACACCATCTTGCCGCGGCGGGTCATCATGACGCGCACGGCGGCCAGCACGCCGCACATCCATTGCGGCTCGCGCTGCGGTTC
>DASWPO010000219.1:0-7217 GCA_036404015.1 Bordetella sp.
GCTGGGCTTCTTCGAGCCGCGCCCCATGTACCTGGGCCTGGATCTGCGCGGCGGCGTGCACTTTCTGCTGCAGGTCGACATGCAGGGCGCGCTGACCACCCGCTACGACGCGCTGGCCGGCGACATCCGCTCGGCCCTGCGCGACCAGAAAATCAGCGTGGGCGGCGTCGAGCGCACCGACCTGTCGGTGACGGCGACTTTCGCCAACGCGGACGACCGCAGCAAGGCGCGCGATGCCCTGCACGCCCGCATGCCCGACCTGGAATTCACCGCCAGCGAAGACGCGGGCAAATTCCTGCTCGCCGGCGAGCTGAGCCCGGCCGCCGTCACCCGCGTGCAGGACGCCGCCCTCACCCAGAACATCACCACCCTGCACAACCGGATCAACGAGCTCGGCGTGTCCGAGCCCATCATCCAGCAGCAGGGCTCCGACCGCATCGTCGTCGAGCTGCCCGGCGTGCAGGACGTGGCCAAGGCCAAGGAACTGCTGGGCCGCACCGCCACGCTGGAAATCCGCCTGGTCGACGACTCGCCGGCCGCCGCCGCCGCGCTCAACAGCGGCACCGTGCCCTTCGGCCTGGAGCGCTACACCGACCGCGACGGCCGTCCCATCCTGGTGCGCCGCCAGGTGATCCTCACCGGCGAAAACCTGCAGGACGCCCAGGCCGGCCGCGACAACCAGACCCAGCAGGCCGCCGTGCACCTCACGCTCGACGACAAGGGCGCGCGCATCTTCCGCGACGTCACCCGCGACAACATCAACAAGCGCATGGCCATCCTGCTGTTCGAGAACGGCAAGGGCGAAGTCGTCACCGCCCCGGTCATCCGCAGCGAAATCGGCGGCGGCCAGGTGCAGATCTCGGGCAGCATGACGGCCGAAGAAGCCGCCGACACCGCCCTGCTGCTGCGCGCGGGGTCGCTCGCCGCGCCCATGAGCATCATCGAGGAACGCACCATCGGCCCCAGCCTG
This sequence comes from Bordetella sp., assembly GCA_036404015.1. Classification (GTDB taxonomy): domain Bacteria; phylum Pseudomonadota; class Gammaproteobacteria; order Burkholderiales; family Burkholderiaceae_B; genus Bordetella. The sequence goes on from DASWPO010000219.1 coordinate 971, forward strand.
GGCGCCGACAACATCGCCAAGGGCTTTCACTCGACGCTCTACGGCTTCATCGCGATCGCCCTCTTCATCATCGTCTACTACCACCTGTTCGGCATGTTCTCGACGCTGGGCCTGTCGCTCAACCTGCTGCTGCTGCTGGCGCTGCTGTCGATGCTGCAGGCCACGCTCACCTTGCCCGGCATCGCGGCCATCGCACTCACGCTGGGCATGGCCATCGACTCCAACGTGCTGATCAACGAGCGCATCCGCGAAGAACTGCGCAACGGCGCCACGCCGCAGCAGGCCATCTTCCAGGGCTTCGAGCGCGCCTGGGGCACCATCCTCGACTCCAACCTCACCACCCTGATCGTGGGCCTGTCGCTCCTGGCCTTCGGCTCGGGCCCGGTGCGCGGCTTTGCCGTGGTGCACTGCCTGGGCATCCTCACCTCGATGTTCTCGTCCGTGGTCGGCGTGCGCGCCATGGCCAACTTCTGGTACGGCCGCCAGCGCAAGCTGGCCGGCATCTCGATCGGCACGGTCTGGAAGCCCGACCAGGCCGATGCCAAGTCCGGCGCGGCGGCCAAGCCCGCGGCCAGTAACAAGGCCCTCGCCAAGCCGGCGCCCAAGGCGCCCGCCAAAGCCCCCGCCAAACAGTGACCAACCTAGATTGATGCCCACGGAGGCCGCGAGGTCTCCCGCTTGAGAAAACCATGGAATTTTTCCGGATTCATCGCAGCATCCCGTTCATGCGCCACGCGCTGGTGCTGAACATCATCAGCCTGGTCACTTTCCTGGCGGCGGTGTTCTTCATCGTGACGCGGGGCTTTCACCTGTCCATCGAGTTCACCGGCGGCACGGTGATGGAAGTCAACTACGCGCAGACCGTCCAGCTCGACGAGGTGCGCGGCGCCGTGTCCAAGCTGGGCTACAGCGACTTCCAGGTGCAGAACTTCGGCACCTCGCGCGACGTGATGATCCGCCTGCCCCTGGCCCACGGCCAGACCTCGGCCGCGCAGAGCGACACCGTGCTGGGCGCGCTCAAGGCGTCCGACGCCTCGGTGCAGCTGCGCCGCGTCGAGTTCGTCGGCCCGCAGGTGGGCCGGGAGCTGATGCACAACGGCCTGCTGGCGCTCCTGGCGGTGGTGGTCGGCATCATCATCTACCTGGCCTTCCGCTTCGAATGGAAGTTCGCCGTGTCCGGCGTGCTGGCCAACCTGCACGACGTGGTCATCATCCTGGGCTTCTTCGCCTTCTTCCAGTGGGAGTTCTCGCTGTCGGTGCTGGCCGGCGTGCTGGCGGTGCTGGGCTATTCGGTGAACGAGTCCGTGGTGATCATGGACCGGATCCGCGAAAACTTCCGCAAGATGCGCAAGGCCGACGTGCGCGAAGTGATCAACAGCGCCATCACGCAGACCATCTCGCGCACCATCATCACCCACGCCTGCACCCAGATCATGGTGCTGTCCATGCTGTTCCTGGGCGGCCCCACGCTGCACTACTTCGCCCTGGCGCTGACCATCGGCATCTGGTTCGGCATCTACTCGTCGGTCTTCGTGGCCGCGGCGCTGGCCATGTGGATGGGGGTCAAGCGCGAAGACCTGATCAAGCCGGTCAAGAAGGACGAGACCGAAGTGGTCTGATCAGCGCGCGGCGGCCGCGGCCTGCGCCGTCTCGTGGGCCACGGGCACCACATAGCGGCCGTCGCCGAAAGCCAGCGGCCGGTGCAGCCCGCGATGGATGCGTTCGACCTGGCCGAGGTAGACGACGTGATCGCCGCCGGGATAGGCCGCCACCTTGGCGCACTCCAGGTGCGCGGCGCAATCGTCGATGATGGGCACCCCGCCCAAGCCCTCGCGCACCGCGATGCCGCGGAACTTGTCGCCGCCCGACCGGGCAAACTGGTTGGAGACATGGATCTGGTGATCGGCCAGGATGTTGACGACGAAGCGCTCGCAATCCCGGAACGCCGGGTAGCTGCTCGACGTCAACGCCTGGCTCCACAGGATGAAGGGCGGATCCAGCGACACCGAACTGAAGGAATTGGCGGTCACGCCATAAAGGTTGCCAGCGGCGTCCAGCGTGGTCATCACCGTGACGCCCGTGGTGAAAGCGCCCAGCGTGCGCCGCAATTCCCGGCTGTCGAACGCGCATGCCGGCGGTGTTTCAGCCATGCGCGGCACTGCATTGTCCAAGGCTGACATAGCCTTCTCCTGTTATTAGACTGGGCACAAGTCTAGGAGGCTCCCATGGCCTGGGACAATTTGCGGAGTTGAATTCATCTATAACCAGCGGGAATAAAAGCCCGCGGGCCGGCGCTACTCGGGCGAGCGCGCCAGGCGCGTCTTGAAGTTCTTGCCCAGGAATGCCTGGAAATTCTGCGCCGCAGCACTCAGCTCGGCCTTGCGCACCACCAGCGTGCCGTAACAGCGCAACACGGCCAGATCCTCGACCTCGAGAAGCTTGCGGACATGCCGGGCATTGTCCTGCGCCATGGAGCGCGGCAAAAAGGTGATGCAATTGCCCGCATCCACCATGCCCAGCAGCGTCGGCAGGGTGATGGTGCTGCCTGGATTGAACGGCACGCCGCGCCGGTCGAACTCCGCCTGCAACTGCTTGCGCAGGGTCTGGTAGCGGTCCAGGAGCATGAGCGGGTACGGCAGGATCATGTCCAGGGTCGCGATGCTCGATCCCGCCAGCGGATGGCGCGCCGGAACCACCAGCACCATTTTCTCTTCCGCCAGCGACTGGAAGCGCAGCCCGCGCGGCGCGCTGTCCAAGGCCGCCACGGCCATGTCGGCATGGCCCTCGGTCACGCTGCGGATCACCTGATCGTAGGGCAGGTCGCGCAACACGATGTGCACGTCGGGGTAGCGCTCGGTGTAGGCATGGATCAGGGCGGGCATGATGGTGGCGGCCAGCATGGGCGTGACCACCACGGTGACGCGGTTGCGATCGCTCTCCGAAACCGACTGGAATTTTCCGATCACATCGCGCAGGCCGGCCACGGCCTGCTCGGCCGCACCCCGCAGCAACTCGCCGTCGGGAGTGAGCTCGACGCGGCGGGTCGTGCGCACCAGCAGCTTGACCCGCAGCTTGTCTTCGAGGCGCCGGACCCGGTTGGTCACCGCCGGCTGGGACAGATGCAGTTTGCGCGCTGCAACACTGAAGCTGCCTTCCCGCGCCACCCAGAGAAAGGTCTCGAGCTCGGCGAGCTCCAATCGAGTCAGCGAGGGTGGATCGATCAACTTATTCATGGGCGTTATGAATGTATCACAGCGCGGAAATTGTGCTCAGCCAAGTCTGAACCAATACTGCGGAACGGTTTTCGCATGCCCCGATGCATGCCCCGCATGAATTCCTAGACACAACAGAGACACGCCATGAGCACGCCTGCGCGCCAAATGACCTTGATTGCCTTTCTCCAGGCACAGAACTGCACGAACTATGCGGGCTCATGGCGGCACCCCGCCAGCATGACCGACTATCTGACGCCGGAATACTACCAACGCGTCGCCCGCACGCTGGAAGACGGCAAGTTCGACATGGCCTTCTTCGACGACCGCCTGGCCATGCCCGACGTCTACGGCAACAGCCATCGGGAAACCGTGGCCCATGGCGTGCGGCCCATCAAGCTGGAACCGACCGCCGTGCTCATGGCCATGGCCATGGTCACCTCGCGGCTCGGCCTGGGCGCGACCTACTCCACCACCTACTACGAGCCCTACCACGTGGCGCGCCTGTACGCCACGCTCGACCTGATGACCAAAGGCCGCGCGGCCTGGAACGTCGTCACCTCCATGAACAACTCGGAGGCGGCCAACTTCGGCGCGTCCGAGCATCTGGAGCACGACCTGCGCTATGACCGCGCCGACGAATTCATGGAGGTGGTCATGGGCCACTGGGACACCTGGCAGGAAGGCGCCATCCTCGCCGACAAGCAAAACGACTATTTCGCCGATCCCGACAAAGTCACGCGGCTGGATCACCAAGGGCGCTTTTTCAATTCGCGCGGTCCGCTCACGGTGCCGCGCTCGCCGCAAGGCCATCCGGTCATCCTGCAGGCCGGGCAAAGCGGGCGCGGCCTGGCCTTCGCCGCGCGCTGGGCCGAAGCCGTGTTCGCCAAATATCCCACGCTGGAAAACGGCAAGAAGCAATACCAGGCCCTCAAGGACGCCGTGGCCAATGCCGGACGCGACCCGGACTCGGTGAAGATCGCGCCCGAGCTGAAGATCATCGTGGCCGAGACCGAAAGCCAGGCGCGCGAACAGCGCGACCTGGTCGCCAGCCTGTCGCGCCCCGTCGACGGCCTGACCATGATGGGCGAGACGCTGAACATCGACTTCTCCGGACGCCCCTACGAGCAACCCTTCACCGACGAGGAATTGGCCGCCATGTCGTGGCAGAGCCTGCGCGACAAGGTGGTGCAGGTCAGCGGCAAGCGCAATCCTTCGGTCAAGGATTTCGTCGAAGCCTCGGGACGCGGCACCTTGAACGACGGGCCGGTCTTCTGCGGCACCGGCGCGCAAGTGGCCGACCAGATGGAAGAGTGGTTCAAGACGGCCTGCGACGGCTTCGTGCTGTCCGGCACCTCGGTGCCCGGCACCTACGAGGACATCGTCCGCCTGGTCGTGCCCGAACTGCAAAAACGCGGCCTGTTCCGCAAGGAATACGCCGACACCACGCTGCGCGGCAATCTGGGCATCGTCAAGCCCCGCGCCGGCGACTGGCGCCGCAACGCCTGAGAGGAGCCGCGACGATGACCACCAAGACCGTACGCATGATGTCGGCCAGCGGCATTCTAGGCTATGGATTCCCGGAAAGCTCCATCAAGGCCGCGCTGGAACTCAAGCCGCACATGATAGGCGTGGACGGCGGCAGCAGCGACCCCGGACCGCACTACCTGGGTTCGGGCAAGACCCTGAACTCGCGCCTGGCCATGAAGCGCGACCTGTCGCTACTGCTGCGCGGCGCCATCGCCAACGGCATCCCCATGATGGTGGGCACCTGCGGCGGCGCCGGCGGCACGCCGCACCTGCAGGCCTGCGCCGAGATCATCCGCGAGATCGCCGCCGAGCACGGGCTGCATTTCAAGATGGCGCTCATCGATTCCGAACAGGACAAGGGCTTCCTGCTCGAGCAGTTGCGCGCCGGCAAGATCAAGCCGCTGAACAACGCGCCGGAACTGCTCGCCGAAAACCTCGAAGAAGCCGTGCGCATCGTCGGCATGATGGGCCCGGAGCCCTATCGCCAGGCCCTGGCGGCGGGCGCGCAGGTCATCCTGGGCGGCCGCGGCACCGACCCGGCGCCCTGGGTCGCGCTGGCCATGCACCACGGCCTGCCGCAAGCGCCGGCCTGGTATGCCGGCAAGATCCTGGAATGCGCCTGCAACGCCGCCATCCCCAAGAAGCACGATTGCCTGATGGTCACGGTGGGCGAGGATTTCGTCGAGACCGAACCGCTCAATCCCGAACTGCGCTGCACGCCCATGTCGGTGGCGGTGCAGGCCCTGCACGAGAACGCCAGCCCCATCATCCGTTTCGAGCCCGGCGGCGTGGTGGATTCCAGCGATTGCCGCATCGAAGCCCTGACCGATCGGCGCGTGCGCATCACCGGCATGCGCTGGACGCCCCGGCCCTACAGCATCAAGCTGGAAGGCGCGCGCATGGCGGGCTATAGCGCCATCACCATCGCCGCCACGCGCGACCCGGGCCTGATCGGCCAGTTGGACAGCTTCATGGACTTCGTGCGCGCGTCCACGGCCACCAAGGTCAGCGCGCTGGGCATCGCGCCCGAATCCTACCAATTGGTGCTGCGCCTGTATGGGCGCGACGGCGTGATGGGCGCCTGGGAACCGCAGCCGGACAGCACGCCCACCGAGGTGGCCATCATCGCCGAAGCCGTGGCGCCCACGCAGGAAGTCGCCAACGCGGCCTTGTCGCTGGCGCGCGTGACCTTGCTGCACTCCGACTTTCCCGGGCGCATGTGCCGCGAAGGCAATATGGCCTTTCCGTTCTCGCCTTCGGACATCGAGCGCGGACCGATCTACGAATTCATGCTGCAGCACGTCCTGGAGATCGACGACCCGCTGCGCATGTTCCCCATCCATTACGAACAGGTCTGAATCGCCATGGTCAAGCTCAAGCATATCGCCAAGGCCTGCAAAAGCAAGAACGCCGGGCCGTTCCACATCACGCTGGACATCATGTTCGACGACCCCGCCCTGTTCGAGCGGGTGCGCGGCACCGGCGTGATCACGGCGGAACTGATC
>DASWPO010000220.1:0-20015 GCA_036404015.1 Bordetella sp.
TCTCGACGCAACCCGCGATCTCGGGAACCGGCCGGGCGTGGCCCACCCCCATCTGGTAGTTGAAATCGAGCGTGCGCGACATCGGCCCCATGCTGGCTTCGGTTGCGCCAGTCCAGTTTTCCAGGTCGTCGGACTCGGTCATGCCCCCGGGCCCGGAATAGCGCAGGAAATAATGGCGCGCCGCGTCTTTCACCGACTCCGGCGCGTCCTTGTCCACCAGGTGCATGCGCCACATTTCCACTTCGGTGGCGCTGATAGGGTGGAATACGGCCAGGGTGCGGGGCTGGCGGCCATGGAAGGACATATTGGGAAAGATGGTGCCCACGCTCATCTGCACGCGCATGGAATTGCCCAGGCCCTGCACGCGCTTTTCATGGATCTCCTTGAAATACGCCTCCACCTCGGGATATTGGGTCCACGAAGGCGCGTAGGGCGGCTCCTCGTAGAACGGCAGGCGGCCGATCACGCCATGCCCCAGCTCGGGAAAGCAGATGGTCGTGCGCGTGGTGGCCTGGTCGCGCCGCCCCTTGCCGCCGCTGGGGCCTATGCCCACGATATCGACCGAACGATGGCTGATGTCGTGATACATGTCGCCGATGAAGTTCTCCGGCGGGAATTTCCAGTTGCACTGGATGCGCCACTTCTGCACGCCGCCGATGACCTCCGAGCCGCCCGGGCTGCCGTCGCGATGGTCCAGCGCGGCATCCAGATACAGGCGCATATTGCCCAGGTAATCGAGAAAAGGCGGCGCGCCGGGATCCCAGGTAGCCCAGATGGTGCCTTTGTAGTTGCAGAGTTGGGCCACCCGCTTGAGCCCCCACTGCGCCTTGTCGAGCTCGCCCTTGTAATGCGTGGCATGCCCCGGCACGCCCACCAGCGCGCCGGGCTGTTCCGCCAGCTTGCCGTCCGTGGAAAAACTCCAGCCGTGGTAGGGACAGGTGAAGGTGCGATTGTTGCCCTGGTCATAGCGGCACAACTTCATGCCGCGATGCGTGCAGCTGTTGAGCAGCACCTGGATCTGGCCCTGGCGATCGCGAGTCAGGATGACCGACTCGCCGCCCATGCGCGATACGAAATAGTCGTCCGGCTTGGGCACCAGGCTCTCGTGCCCGACAAACAGCCAGGCCCGCGAGAAAATCCGCTCCATCTCGAGCTTGAAAACGGTGTCGTCGACGAAAATCGAACGGCTCACCAGGCCTTCATCGGCCCTGACCAGTTTATCTATCTGCTGACGGTCCATGTGTTTTCCCCTTGCGGTTCCGTCCGGTATTCAAATCGGTATGTATCCACTGCGGCCGAGACGGGGCTCAGCTACCGCCAGCGGCCCGCTCGCTGCGCAGGCGGGCCTCCGTATTCTCGATATGGGCGCGCGCGCATTGGCGAGCCAGGACGGCATCGCCCTGCTCGATGGCGGCGTAGATCATTTCGTGCTCTTTCTGCGCCCGGTCGCCGCGGCCGGTCTGCGCCGACTTGGTGCGTGAGATCTGCAGGTTCTTCTTGAGCAGCAGCGAAAGAAAATCGAAGAAGGAGAGGTAATACTCGTTGTGCGTGGCGCGCGCGATCCGGCGGTGGAACTCCACATCGGCGGCCGTCCCGGCGGCGACGTCGCCGCTGGCCAGGGCCCGCGCCATGGCCTGCAGGCTGGCGCCCAATGCGGCCAGATCGTCCGCGTCGCGGCGCTGCGCGGCCAGCATGGCGGCCTCCGCCTCGAAAGCCCGCCGCAGCTCGACGATGTGCAGCACTTGCTCGACATCGCTGTCATCGGCGGCATACATGCGCAGGACCGAAGGGCGGCTGGTCTGCATGACGGTCAGGCCGCGGCCCTGCTTGCTTTGCACGAACCCATCCGCCTTCAGCCTCGACACGGCCTCCCGCAGCACCGTGCGGGACACGCCCAGCTGGGTGGCCATGGCTTGCTCCGGGGGAAGCACGTCGCCGATCTGGTAGCGCCCGCCGGTCACTTCATCGAGCAGGATGCCCGCGACCCGATCCGTCAGATTGGGTTCGGACCGGAGCGCATCGGCGTTGTCGAGCAGGGCGGAAGACGAAAGAAACGACATGGGTACGGATTCAAATACCATTTGATAGGTACGATAATCATACAAAGTCGTCATGCCTACTAGGGAAAGCGCGAGCACTGTCCCCCGCGGACGGCAGGCAAAGGGAAAACGGGAATTAGGAAACGGGGGCCAAGTCAGCGCGCCGACACCGTCGCCTGCGCCTTGCGCACCGCGGCCGGGGCGATGCGCAGCGCCTCGCGGTACTTGGCCACCGTGCGGCGGGCAATGACGATGCCGCGCTGGCACAGGCGCTCCATGATCTGGCTGTCGGACAGGGGCTTGCTGCGGTTTTCCTCGGCCACCATTTGGCGGATGTGCTCCTGCACGGCCGTGGCCGAGGCCGAGTCGCCGGTATCGGTGGCCAGCCCGGTGCCGAAGAAGCGCTTGAGCTCCATCGTGCCGAACGGTGTGAGCATGTACTTCTGCGTTGTGGCCCGTGAAATCGTGGATTCGTGCAAGCCCAGCTCGCCGGCGATGTCCTTAAGGATCAGGGGCCGCATGGCGGCCGCGCCGCGGGTGAAGAAGTCCGACTGGCGCACCACGATGGCCTGCGACACGCGCAGGATGGTGTCGAAACGCTGCTCGACGTTGCGGATCATCCAGCGGGCCTGCTGCAGCTGCGCCTGCAGGCCGGCATGGCTGGCCTCGCGCTGGTTGCCCAGCATCTGGGCGTAGACCCCGTTGATGTGCAGGCGCGGCACCACGGCGCTGTTGAGCACGGCCTGCCAGCCCTGGCGGCCCTTGCGCACCAGCACGTCGGGCACGGCATAGTCGGCCGCCGGCACGGTCCAGGCGCGCCCCGGGCGCGGGTCCAGCCGCACGATCAGGGCATAGGCCGCGCGCAGCGTGGCCGCGTCGCACTGCAGCACGTCGCGCAGCCGGGCCGGGTTGCCCGCCGCCAGCAGGGGCAGGTGATGGACGCAGATCAGCCGCGCGCAGGCCAGCACGTCCAGGTCGAGCGCTTCCGGCAGGTGGGTGGTGTCGGGGTTGCGCAATTGCAACAACAGGCAGTCGGCCATGTCGCGCGCGCCGATGCCGGGGGGATCGAACGACCGCAGCAGCGTCAGCGCGGCGTGCAGTTCGTCGAGGTCGACTTCCAGTTCGGCCGGCAGCCAGGTCAGGATTTCCTCGAGCGGGGAACTCAGGTAGCCGTTGTCGTCGAGCTCGTCGATCAGCACCTGCACCAGCGCCAGGTCGCGCGGCTCGGCGCGGGTCAGCGTCAGCTGGCCCAGCAGGTGTTCACGCAGCGTGTCGGTGTACGCCGTCTGCGGCAAGTCGCCGTCTTCGTCGGGGTACACCCCGCCTGAACCCGGCATTTCCTCGAAATGCAGCTCGGCCGTCTCCATCGACGGACCGTCCTGGTCGACCGAGGCCTCGCGCTGCGGGTCGGCCGCCTCGGCCGCCGGGGCCGGATCATCGTCGCGTTCGAGCAAAGGGTTTTCAGCCAACGCCTGCGAGATCTCCATTTCCAGTTCGATCGACGACAGCTGCAGCAACCGGATGGACTGCTGCAGCTGCGGCGTCAAGGTCAGGTGCTGGCCTGGGCGGAGTTCTAGGGCAGGACGATTGGTCATAGGTACAATCATAATGGCGCATTAGCGCGCCGCAGACCATTTGAGTGCCAAACACGATGCAAGCCACGCCCGACCGTATCCGCCAGGACCGCCGCCTCATCGGCCAGGCCCTGTTCAAGCTGGCGCTGCCGCGCCTCGCCATCCTGGCCGTAGGCATCGTCATTGCCGTGGCGGTCTGGCTGTATGCCACGAACTGGCTGCTGGACCTGGGTCCGCGGGTCGGGCTCGACTGGCTGCACATCCTGGGTCCGCAGGGCGCCGAGTTCCTCGGCCACCTCATCAATCCCTACCTCTGGTGGGTCCTGGTGGCCATCTGGACGATCATCGTCCTCTACGTCCTGAAGTCCTGGATCGGCGCCAGCCTGGCCGCCAGCCGCGTCTATACCCTCGACAGCGGCGTGCTGGCCCAGCTGCGCCCCCGCCTGTGCGACGAGGTGGTCGACGTGCTGCGCTGGGTCTGGAGCGACCGCAACGAACCCTTCACGGTGTGCGACCTGCAACGCGCCCACCAGGAATTGCGCAGCAACCGCATCGGCAAGATCGCCCTGGTGCGGGTGCAAAGCGCCATTCTCGACCAGCCGGCCGGCGGCGACTCGGCCACGCCCGAAGACCGGGCGCGTCCCGCGCGCGCGCCGGCCGAACCTTGGCTCGACCGGGCGCGCTGACGCCCGGCCCCGGCCCGAATTTGCATCGGCCCGGAAAGTATGGAAGACTTCAGGGCATGGACGCGCAACGCACCTTCTTCGCACACGCCGCTACGGCCACGGGCAACGCCCGCGCCGCCGCGTTTGCGTCTGCCTTTGCGCCCGTCTTTTCGTCCATTGCCGCCGCGGCCCCCGCGCGCCTTCCCTCGGCCACCTCGGCCCTAGCCCTACCCCTAAGCCTAGCGATCGGTTGCCGGGCCTAGTGCCTCATGTGGTAGCTCGGCAGCCCTCACTGTAGCCATCATCGGCTTCAGTACGCTTGCCACAGGCTTGCTCCCGTTTTAAAAACAGAATCCAGCCCGCGCCATCCTTGCGGGCCTGCGCCGGTACAACCCGGGCCGCTACCCTGGCCCGCCGCCGGCCCGACGGATTCACAAGACCCGAGGTGACCTGACATGATGCTTGCCAACCCCGCTACCAAATACATCCCCTTCCGGCCGTTCGAGCGCGATTTTTCCGAGCGCACCTGGCCTAGCAAACGCATCACCCATCCGCCCATCTGGATGAGCACCGACCTGCGCGACGGCAACCAGTCGCTGATCGAACCCATGAGCGTGGAGCGCAAGCTGCGCTTCTTCGAGCAGCTGGTGAAGATCGGCTTCAAGGAGATCGAGGTGGGCTTTCCCTCGGCCTCGCAGACCGACTTCGATTTCGTGCGCCGGCTGATCGATGAAAAACGCATCCCCGACGACGTCACCATCATCGTGCTGACGCAATCGCGCGAAGAGCTGATCAGCCGCACGGTGGAGTCCGCCGCCGGCGCCAAGCGCGCCATGGTGCACCTGTACAACGCCACCGCGCCGGCCTTTCGCAAGATCGTCTTCAACATGACGCCGGAAGAAGTGAAGAACCTCGCCATCGAGGGCACCCGACTGATCATGAAGCACATGGCCCGCCACCCCGAGACGCAATGGCGCTACGAATACTCGCCCGAGGTCTTCTCCACCACCGAGCCCGAGATCGCGCTGATGGTCTCCGATGCCGTGGCCGAGACCTGGGGCGCCACGCCCGACAACAAGCTGGTGCTGAACCTGCCCGCCACCGTCGAGGCCACCCAGCCCAACCTGTACGCCGACCAGATCGAGTGGATGTGCAAGCACCTGGCGCGCCGCGACAGCATCATCGTCAGCCTGCACCCGCACAACGACCGCGGCACCGCCGTGGCGGCCGCCGAGCTCGGCGTGATGGCCGGCGCCGACCGCATCGAAGGCTGCCTCTTCGGCAGCGGCGAGCGCACCGGCAACGTCGACCTGGTCACGCTGGCGCTCAACCTCTACACGCAGGGCATCCACCCCGGCCTGGATTTCTCCGACATCGACGAAGTGCGCCGCACGGCCGAGTACTGCAACCAGCTGCCCGTGCATCCGCGCCACCCCTACGCGGGCGACCTGGTGTTCACCGCCTTCTCCGGCTCGCACCAGGACGCCATCAAGAAAGGCTTCGCGCAGCAAAAGCCCGATGCCGTGTGGGAAGTGCCCTACCTGCCCATCGATCCAGCCGATCTCGGCCGCAGCTACGACGCGGTGATCCGCGTCAACAGCCAGTCGGGCAAGGGCGGGGTGTCGTACCTGATCGAGCAGGAACACGGCCTGGTGCTGCCGCGCCGCCTGCAGATCGAGTTTTCCCGCGCCATCCAGCGCGTGACCGACGAAACCGGCCGCGAAGTCACCTCGGCCGACGTGTACGGCCTCTTCGAGCGCGAATACCTGTCGCAGAAGTCGCCCTGGGCGCTGGTGAACCACCGCATCGAAACCAACGCCTCGGCCCAGGAAGGCCAGCGCTACACCGTCACCGCCGAGCTCGAGCACGACGGCCGCCGCCGCACCCTCGCCGGCAGCGGCGACGGCGCGCTTTCCGCCTTCGTCGACGCCATCGGCGTGCCCATCCGCATCATGGACTACACCGAGCACGCCATCGGCACCGGCACGCACACCCGCGCGGCCAGCTACGTCGAGATGCGCATCGGCGACGCGCCCACGGGCTTCGGCGTGGGCATCGACCACGACATCGTCACGGCTTCGTTCCGCGCCGTGCTGAGCGCGGTGAACCGGCATGCGGCGGCGCGCGGCAAGGCCGAAACCAGGGAAGCCGACGAAGCGACGGCCTGAGCCGCCCGCCGGTCCATGCGCGTGGGTAAACTGTGATGCACGCGGCACGCGCCGCCCTCACAGGAGCCCGCCGTGGCGCATGAACACAAATACCGAGTCTCGGTGCAATGGACCGGCAACCGCGGTACCGGCACCTCCGGCTACCGCGACTACGGCCGGGATCACGTGATACGGGCGCAGGGCAAGCCGGATATCGCCGGTTCGTCCGACCCGGCGTTTCGCGGCGACGCCGCGCGCTGGAACCCCGAAGACCTGCTGGTGGCCTCGGCCTCGGCCTGCCACAAGCTCTGGTATCTGCACCTGTGCTCCGACGCGGGCATTGTCGTGCTGGATTATGCGGACGAGGCCGAAGGCACGATGACCGACGCATCGGAGCCTGGCAGGTTCACCGAGATCGTGCTGCGTCCACGCGTCACCATCCGCGCGCAGGACGACTCGGCCAAGGCACGGCACTTGCATCATGCCGCCCACGAAAAATGCTATGTCGCCAATTCAGTGAACTTCCCCATACGCTGCGAGCCGATCATCGAACAGGCTCCTGCGCCCTGAGTCGCCCTGGGCGTGCTGCAGCGCCTCTCGTTCTGGATATTCACGCGCGGATCGCCAGGCCGCGGCTTTCGATCATTCATTCATGCCGTAATAAACCACGCCATCTGCGCAGGATGGCATGCAGCGCCTTCCGGCCAAGGCGCCGTATGGATGTCAATCGTGCTTGATCGAGACGGTCTTGAGCACGGTGAAGCCATACAAGGCCTCGAAGCCCTTTTCGCGGCCGTGGCCGCTGGCCTTCACGCCGCCGAAGGGCAGTTCGATGCCGCCGCCCGCGCCGTAGTTGTTGATGAAGACCTGGCCGCTGCGCACCCTGCGGGACAACCGCAGGGCGCGCGAGATGTCGCGCGTCCAGAGGCTGGCGACCAGGCCGTATTCGGTGGCGTTGGCGATGCGCACGGCATCGGCCTCGTCGTCGAAGGGCATGGCCGACAACACCGGGCCGAAGACTTCTTCCTGCGCCAGGCGGTGCGTGACCGGCACATCGCGCAATAGCGTGGGCGCCTGGTAGAAACCGCCGGTTGGCGCCTCGGCCACCACGACGCCGCGCGCCACGGTGGCGATAGCGTCGCGCTCGGCGTCGCGCAGAAAGCCCTGCACGCGCTCCTGCTGGGTCTTGCGAATCAGCGGGCCGCAGTCCAGGTCCATGGCGGCCGGGCCGGTACGCAACTCGGCAAACGCCTTGCCGACCCGGTCGAGCACCGGTTCGTAGGCGCCGCGCTCGATCAGCAAGCGGCTGCCGGCCGAGCAGGTCTGCCCGGCGTTCTGCACGATGGCGTTGAGCACCACCGGCACCATGGCGTCCATGTCGGCATCGGCGAACACGATCTGCGGCGACTTGCCGCCCAGTTCGAGGGTGACCGGCACGTGCCGCTCGGCCGCGGCCTGCGTCACCAGCACGCCCACGCGCGGCGAGCCGGTGAACGAAATGTGGTCCACCCCGGCGTGGCGCACCAGCAGGTCGCCCGCTTCGTGGCCGTAGCCCGTGACGATGTTCAACGCCCCCGGCGGAAAGCCGGCCTCCGCGGCCAGTTCGGCCACGCGCAGCAGGGACAGGCAGGCGTCCTCGGCCGGCTTGACCACGCAGGCATTGCCCGCCGCCAGCGCGCCGCCCACGCTGCGGCCGAAGATCTGCATGGGGTAGTTCCAGGGCACGATATGGCCGGTGACGCCGTGCGGCTCGCGCAAGGTCAGCACGGTATAGCCCTGCGAGTAGGGGATGGTCTCGCCATGCAGCTTGTCGGCCGCGCCGCCGTAGAACTCGAAGTAGCGCGCCAGGGCCGTGGCGTCGGCGCGCGCCTGCTTGGTGGGCTTGCCGCAGTCGCGCGATTCGATCTGCGCCAGCTCTTCGTGGTGGTCCTGCACCTTGACGGCCAGCTTGAGCAGCAGGCGGCTGCGCTCGGCCGGGCTCAGGCGCCCCCAGGCGCCGTCGTAGGCGCGGCGCGCGGCCTGCACCGCCAGGTCGATGTCGACGGCGTCGCCGCGCGCGATGCCGTCGTACTCCTCGCCGGTGGACGGGTCGATGACGGGAATCTGCTCGCCCGAGGCGCCGGCGCACGCGCGGTTGTCGATGAAGTGTTGTCTCATTTGATGTCTCCTCTTCGATTATTGTGCCGTGCTTAAAACTGAACCGACAGGCCTCCGTCGACCACCAGCACGTGGCCGTTGACGTACGACGCCGCCGGCGAGGCCAGGAAAACGGCCGCGCCGGCGATTTCCTCGGGGAGCCCCCAGCGGCCCATGGGATTGCGGCCCCGCACGGCGGCGTCGACCGCCGCGTCGGCCACCATGGCCGCGTTGGTTTCGGTGGCGAAGGTGCCCGGGGCGATCGCGTTGCTGGTAACGCCCAGGGGCGCATACTCCATGGCCACGGCGCGCATCATGCCCGTCAGGCCCTGCTTGGCCGCCGGATAGACGGCATCGCCCACGCGCGCGATCTCGCCGACCACCGACGTAATGGCGATCAGCCGCCCATAGCCGTGCCGCACCATGCGTTCGGCCGCCCGCTTGGACAGCAGGATGCCGGCCACCAGGTCCATCTCGATCAGCTCGCGCACTTCCGCGGGCGTGAACGCCCGCAGCGTCTTGCGGTTGCGGGCGCCGACATTGTTGACCAGGATGTCGAGCCGGCCGAACTCGTTGTCGATGCGGGCGAAGGCGGCTTCGGCCGCCGCATCGTCGGACACGTCGAACGGCAGCGCCGAGGCCGCCAGGCCATCGGCCCGCAAAGCGGCGGCGGCCTGCTCGACGGCCTGCGCGTCGCGGCCGTTGAGCAGCACGTGCGCGCCGCTGCCGGCCAGGGCCCGCGCGATGCACAGGCCCAGGCCGCGCGCCGAGCCGGTCACGAGGGCGACCCGGTCAACCAGGGAGAATTGCCGAAGATAAGGAAGCGTCATGCTCGCACCGCAGTCGGATCAGTCCCGGAACTCCGGCGCCCAGTGCAGCAGCCGTCGCTCCAACCACGTTACAGCGTACACCAGGATAATCCCCACCGCGGACAGCAGCGCCACCGCGGCGAACATGTCGGTGGCGTTCAGGGTGGCCAGCGCGGTGATCATCAGATAGCCCATGCCCGTGGTCGAGCCCACGAACTCGGCCAGCACCACGCCGATCAGCGCGAAGCTGATGGCGTTGGGCAGCGCCGCGAAGGTCCACGCCGCCGCGGTGGGGATGCGCACCCGCCACAGGATCTGCCGCGGCGAGGCCCCCAGGGTGCGGCAGAAGTCCACCAGCTCGCGCTCGACGCTGCGCCCGCCCTTGTAGGTATTGAAGAACACCAGGAAGAACACCACGAACCAGGACGTCACCACCTTGGAGGCCAGGCCCAGGCCGAAGAACATGGTGATGAGCGGCACGAAGGCGATGCGCGGCATCGAGTTGAAGGCGACGATGAAAGGATTGCAGACCTCCGAGGCCGTGCGGCTGCGCGACAGCGCCAGGCCCACGGCGAAGCCGCTGCCCACGCCGGTCAGCAGCCCCAGCAGCGTGGCCTGCAGGGTCAGCAGCAGGTGCGGCCACACCGAATGCGGCCCCGGCTGCATCCATTGCCACAGGCGCACGGCCACGCGCGAGGGCTGGCTGATGAAGAACGGGTCGAAGAGCGTGTTCTGCACGAACCAGGGGATGCGCGTCAGCCCCTCCCAGGCGCCCAGAATGAGGGCCAGGATCAGCAGTTGCCAGGCGCTGATGCGCAGGCGGCGGCGCACCGCGGCGCGGCGGCCCTGCAGCAGCTGGTCCTTGAGCGCGGCGGCGGTCAGTTCGGAAAGCGCGGCGGCTTGCTGGTCGGACATGGCGCTATTCCCGGGCATCAGGCGGCGGCGCGGAACTGCCGCCCGAGCACCGACCACAAGCCCTGCAGATGCGTCGTGAATTGCGGCGTTTCGCGCAAGGTGAAGACATCGCGCGGGTAGGGAATATCGATGCGCTCGTCGCGCAGGACCTGGCTGGGCGGCCCGGAAAGCACCACCACGCGGGTCGAGAGCGTAACGGCTTCGTCCAGGTCGTGCGTCACCATGACGATGGTCTGGCCCAGCTTGCGCCAGAGGTCCATCAGCTCGCGGTGCAGATGGGTCTTGGTGTGCGTGTCCAGCGCCCCGAACGGTTCGTCCAGCAGCAGGATGCGCGGATCGACCGCCAGGCTCATCAGCAAGGCCACGCGCCGCCGCATGCCGCCGGAGAGCTGGTGCGGATACGCATCGCCGAAGCCCGCCAGGTTGCCCAGCGCCAGCAGCGACTCCACGCGCGGCGCGATGTCCTGTTCCGGCGCGCCGTGGAACCGCAGGCCCAGCGCGACGTTCTTGCGCACCGTGAACCAGGGCAGCAGGGTGTCCTTCTGGAAGATATAGCCCAGGGCCGGCGGCACCTCGTCCCGAACGGGCCGGCCCTCGACGCGCACGCTGCCGGTGGTCGTGGGCAGGAAGCCCGCGATCATGTTCAGCAGCGTGCTCTTGCCGCAGCCCGACGGACCGACGATGGAGACGAACTCGCCCGCCTCGATGCGCAGGTCGACCCGGCCCACCGCGTGCGTGACGCCGTTGCGGCCCTGGTAGGCCTTGCCCACCCCGTCGAGCTCGATCATCGCGTCCGCCATCACGCGCCCCGCGCGTGGCGCACGAAGCGCATGTCCACACAGGCGGAATACGGCGCCTTGGCCAGCTCGTCATTGCCGAACTGGCGGCCGTCGCCCATGATGGCAGTCATGCGCCCGTAGGCGTCCTCGGTGATGATGTTGTCTTTCAGGAAGACCGTCTTCTGGTAGACGGCTATGGTTTTCTCGATCGCCGGCCGCGCGAAGCCGCTGAGGTAGTCGTCGTAGATGGCGTCGGTGACTTCCGCGGCGCCATGCGCGCTGATGAAGTCCTGCGCCTTGACCAGGGCGCTCACGAAGCCCTGCACGACCTCCGGCCGCTTGTCTATGGTCTCGCGCAGCGTCAGCGCGGCGATGCCGGGCACGTCGCCGCCCATGAGCTCGTTCCAGGCGGATTCGGTCGTGGCATCGAAGATGGGCACGCCCCAGCCTTCCTGGCGGGCCTGCTCCATCATCGACATGGTGGCCATGCTGGCCGAGACCGAACCCGTCTTGAGCGCGCCCAGCATGGTGGCCAGGTCGCCCAGCGGCCGGATGTCGACCGTGTCGCCCAGGCCGGCCTTCTGCATCAGATATACCCCCATCAGCCAGGTCACCGACTGCGGCTGGGTCGCCCCCAGGCGCTTGCCGGCCAGGTCTTTCAGCGTGCGGATCTTGCCGCTTTCGTAGTCCTCGCGCCGCACGATGATGCTGGCGTAGGTCAGCTTGCGGTCGAAGCCGAAGATCAGCGCCGCGGGCTTGCCGGCCAGCGTCAGCGCCGGCGCCGCCGTGGCGGCCGTCGCGCCGAACAGGATCTGCCCGGCGGCCAGCAATTGATTGGTGCGCGGCCCGCTCTGCGAGTTCAGGTACTCGACCTCGAGGCCATTGTCGGTGAAATAGCCTTTCTTCAACGCGAGGTAGCCGGCGGTGAAGAAGGGGTCGATGCTGCCCTGGCCGTACACGATCTTGACCGGCGCCTGGGCGCGCGCGCGCCCAGGCCCGAACAGCCCGGCGGCGGCCAGGCCGGTGGAGGCGGCCAGGAAGCGGCGGCGCGACGCCGCGCCGGGCATGGATTGATAGTCGGTGTTCATTGTCGTCCTCACGGATATCGTTTTATTTATGCGGCATGGCCTGCGGAACGGCCATGCCGCGTGAGCACGATAGCGCAAGTGGCGGGCGGCGCAAACAAAACCGCGCCGCCTCGGCGGCCCCGATCACCCGGCGGTTTTCTTCGCCGCCTTTTTCACCGCTTTCCTGGCGGCGGTCTTCGCCGCCGTCTTCTTCACGGCAGTCTTGGCGGCAGCCTTCTTCACCGCCACCGGCGTTTGCGCCGAAGCCGTCTTGGCGGCAGTCTTGGCGGCCGTCTTGCGCGCCGGGCGTTCGGGACGCGGCTCGAACTCGAAGCCCACCTTGCCGTCCGGCTGGCGCACCAGGAAAGCCTTGAACTTGCGATTCGTGCGGCTGGAGACGAAACCATCGAGCAGATCCGTGCGCCCATCGGCCAGCAGCTTCTCCATCTGCGCGCGCGAGATCTCCTGCTGCAGGATCACCTTGCCCGAGCGGAAATCGCAACTCTTTTCCGGGCCCACCGACTTCTCGCACACATAGCTCATGCCGTGCTCGAACACCTTCGAGCCGCATTTCGGACAAATGCCCACCGGCGTATGGCCCGAGAAATCCACGGCCTGCGCATCGTCATCGTCGCTCTGGCCGAAATCGAACTCCAGCTTGTACTCGTCGCTGATGCGCAAAATGGCCGCGAAAGGCCGGCCCATCTTGCTGATGAAGCCCTGCAGCGGGCCGATCTCGCGCTTGGCCAGCAGATCCTCCACCTCGGGCAGCTCGAAGGTTCGCCCGCCCGGATGCTTGCTGATCGAGAAATCGCAATTCGTGCAGGCATAGCGGCGGTAGTTTTCCTTCACCACGCCGCCGCACTTGGGGCAGGGCGTCTGCAGGGTGGCGTAGTCGCCGGGCACCGTGTCGCGTTCGTATTCCTTGGCGCGCTTGACGATCACCTGCGTCATCTGCGCGATCTCGCGCATGAAGGCTTCGCGGTTCAGGCTACCCTGCTCGATCTGCTTGAGCTTGTGCTCCCACTCGCCGGTGAGCTCGGGCGAGGTGAGTTCCGAAACGTCCAGGCCCGACAGCAGCGTCATCAGCTGGCGCGACTTGGCCGTGGGCACCAGGTCGCGGCCCTCGCGGCGCAGATAGGTCTCGTTGATCAGGCCTTCGATGATGGACGCGCGCGTGGCTGGCGTGCCCAGGCCGCGTTCGGACATGGCCTCGCGCAGTTCCTCGTCGTCCACCAGCTTGCCCGCGCCTTCCATGGCGGAGAGCAAGGTGGCTTCGTTGTAGCGCGCCGGCGGCTTGGTGGTCAGGCCCACGGCCTCGACTTCCTCGGTGCGCACCTTCTCGCCCTCGGCCACCAGCGTGAGCAGGGCGTCCTCGCCCTGGGCTTCCTTGCCATAGACGGCCAGCCAGCCCGGGGCCACCAGGATCTTGCCCTCGGTCTTGAACTGATGCCCCTGCACTTCGGTGATGCGCGTAGTGACGCGATACTCGGCCGCCGGGAAGAACACCGCCAGAAAGCGCTTGAGCACCAGGTCGTAGAGCTTGGCCTCGGCCTCGCTCAGCTCGCGCGGCACCTGCAGCGTGGGAATGATGGCAAAGTGGTCCGACACCTTCTTGTTGTCGAAGATGCGGCGGTTGGGCTTGACCCACTGGTTCTTCACCACCGTGGCCGCATGCTGCGACAGCCCGCCCACGGCGCGCGAATCGCCCTGCGCCAGCGCCTGCATGGTCTGCTGCACCGTGGCAACGTAATCCTCGGGCAGGTAGCGCGAATCGGTACGCGGATAGGTCAGCGCCTTGTGGCGCTCGTACAGGGTCTGCGCCAGGGCCAGCGTGGTCTTGGCCGAGAAGCCGAAGCGGCCGTTGGCCTCGCGCTGCAGCGAGGTCAGGTCGTAGAGCGCCGGCGATATCTGCGTCGACGGCTTGGACTCTTCGCGCACGCTGCCCGTCTGGCCGCGGCAGGCGGCCACCACGCTCTGCGCGGCGGCCTGCGACCACAGGCGCGACTCGCGCCTTTCCGGGTCGCGATCGTCTTTCTTGAAGTCCGGGTCGATCCAGCGGCCCTCGTACAGGCCGGCGGCCGCCACGAAGGTGCCGTGCACCTCCCAGTAGTCGCGCGGCACGAAGCGGCGGATGCGTTCCTCGCGCTCGGTCACAATGGCCAGCGTCGGCGTCTGCACCCGGCCCACCGGCGTCTTGAAAAAGCCGCCGTCCTTGCTGTTGAAGGCCGTCATGGCGCGCGTGCCGTTGATGCCCACCAGCCAGTCGGCCTCGGCGCGCGAACGGGCGGCGGCCTCCAGCGGCTTCATCTGCGTGTCGTCGCGCAGGTTCAGGAAGGCATCGCGGATGGCGGCCTGCGTCATGGACTGCAGCCACAGGCGCTTGATGGCCTTCTTCACCCCCGCGTACTGGATGATGTAGCGGAAGATCAGCTCGCCCTCGCGCCCCGCGTCGCAGGCATTGATGATGGTGTCCACATCCTTGCGCTTGGCCAGCTTGACGAGCAGCTTAAGCCGCTCCGTGGAGCGCTTGTCGGCCGGGCCGAGGTCGAACTCGGGCGGAATCACCGGCAGGTGGGTGAAGCTCCACTTGCCCTTGACCGGATCGTTCGGCGCCACCAGGCCGAGCAGGTGCCCGACGCTGGAAGACAGCACATATTGATCATTCTCGAAATAGTCGCCTTCCCGCGTGAAGCCCCCCAGGGCGCGCGAGATATCCAGAGCTACCGAAGGCTTTTCGGCGATGATCAGCGTTTTTGTTGTCATGAGTATTCCGCATGGCGGGAGAACCGCCGGTTAGCGCGGATAATAAGTGCGGGCCTTCAGGGCATGCAAGTCGCAAGGGTACGACCCTCATTATGTCAGAGGGAAACGTCGTCCCCATTGGGCAGTGGCCTCGGCCAGGAAAACCGGCACGTCGCGGGCCGGCAAGGACGCAAAACCCAGCTTGCGCCAGGCCGCGTCCAGAGCCGCCAGCGGACGGCCGACGTCCAGGGCCTGGGCATGGTTCTGCTTGGACAGTTTAAGCCCAGTGGCCGGATCGACCACCAGCGGCACATGCATCACCCGCGGCAGCGGCAGGTCCAGCATGCGGCCCAGCACGCGCTGGCGCGCCGTGGAGCCCAGCAGATCGGCGCCGCGCACGACATCGGTTACTGCCTGCTCGGCATCGTCGACCACCACCGCCAGCTGGTAGGCCCACAGCCCGTCGGCCCGCCGCAGCGCGAAATCGCCCACCGCCTGCGCCACGTCCTGCTGCTGCGGCCCCAGCCAGCGGTCGTCGAACCGTTCGACCCCCGGCGGCACGCGCACCCGCCAGGCGCGCGCCTGGCGGCCGGGAGCAAGGCCGTGGCGGCAGGTGCCGGGATACGGCCGCTCCCCGTCGGCCCCGAGGGCGCCGTCCGGCTGCGAATCGGCGATCTCGCGCCGCGTGCAGCCGCAGCCGTACACCAGGCCGCGCGCGGCCAGGCCGTCGAAGGCCCGCTGGTACAGCGCGCCGCGCTTCGATTGCCAGACGACATCGCCGTCACAGCGCAGGCCGAGCGCGCGCAGCTGGGAAAGGATGAGCGCGTCGGCGCCCGCCACCGTGCGCGGCGTGTCGACATCCTCGATGCGCACCAGCCAGCGGCCCGCCCGGGCCCGGGCGTCCAGCCAGCTGGCCAGCGCCGCCGCCAGCGAACCGGCGTGCAAGGGCCCGCTGGGGCTGGGAGCGAAGCGGCCTATATACATAAGAAACCAGGAATGAACGAGGCGGGCGCGACGCCCGCCTTGCAGAATTTCGGGGGACGGGAGGCCCTCCGGCCGGCAGCCGGTTTTTGCATCGCCCCGGACAGCCCCGCGCCGCTCAGTGCAGGCGCCGGCCGCCTTCGTCGTCGAGCAGCTCGTCGAGCACGAGGTTGTCGATTTCGGCCTCCTGGCTCCACAGGACCATCAGGGCGATGATCTTGGTGCACGACAGCGGCACCGGGGCTTCCGGCGCGGCCAGGGCGCGATCGATGACGATCTCGCGCAAGGGCGCGGGCAGGATGCCGGCGGATTCCAGGAAGGTGATGAAACCGATGGACTCGGTACCCAGCTGCCGGTACTCGGAATCGGCGTAGATGCGCACGCCCTCGCTCTGGACCTGGGCCAGCTCGACGCAGCGTTCGGTGGTTTCGGCCAGGCCGTAGAGCCAGCCGAGCGCATCGTCGATGTCCTCGTGCTCGAAACCGGCCGCGGCGAGCCGCTTGGCCAGCACGTCAGCCGTGGGACAGGCTTGAGGCGTGTAGTAGTTCTCGAACAGGTAAACCAGGATATCGAACATATGGGAGTTGCCTGTTAAGAGCCCATTTGCACAGTCGGCCCACTCATCGGCAAACCAGCAGATGTAATTTTACTCTACGCTGATTTGTCACCATCGACAACACCGCGCAAGCCCTGAGGCCGGGCCTGCGCGTATCATAAAAGCGACAGCGCTCAGACCGCGCCGCGCTCGATCACCACCCCATACCAGCCCAGGCCTTGATAGGTCTCGTAGCCCGGCGTGCGGGCGTAGCCGATCAGGTCGGTGTCTTTCGTGTAGAAGCCGTCCATCCGGTCGGCGGGCAGGTCGATGGTCGCGGGAACGTCGCTGTTATTGGCCGCGATCACGTGCCGGCGCGCGTCGACCACCATGCAGCGCACGGACTCGGCCTCTTCGGCCGACACGCGTATGCCGTTGACCACCGCCGAAGCCTGCTTGCCCCAGTCGAAGAACACGGCCAGCACGCCCCGCGGCGTGTCGAGGCATTCGGCATCGGCATGGATGGCCGCCGCGTAGATGGCGCTGCGGGCGCCGCCGAGCGCCGCCACCGGCTGCACGTCGCCCGCGGAATAAGCGTCCAGGCCGCGCCCCGCCAGCGCCTGCCTGAACCAGTCCTGGCCGCTGACGTCGTGGCCCCGCGCGGCCGGGTAGGCATCGGGACGGCCGTTGCACAGCACGCGGCCCGAGGGATCGACGACCCAGATGTCCAGGTAGACGGTATAGGCGCCCAGGATCACGCCCAGGCGCTGGCGGGTCTGGGCAGCCAGGTCGTCGTCGTCCGGCTCGGCGGCCAGCGCCTGCACGGCCGCCTCGGTGGCCCACCAGCGCACGTCGCAGGTGCGCTCGTACAAATTGCGGTCGATGGTCTCGATGACGTTGAGCGCCATGTCGGCCAGGCGCTGCCCGCGGGAACGGTACAAGGCCTGGTGCATGCTGCCGCCCACTTCGCTCAGCTCCTGCTGCAGCGAGTTGGCCAGCGCCTCGACGCGGTCGGACACTTCGCGCACCCGGCCGGCCACGACGGCGAAGCTGCGGCCCGCCTCGCCCACGTGCGCCGCTTCGATGGCGGCATTCAGGCTGAGCAGCCGGGTCTCGAGCGTGATGGACTTGATTTCCTGGATCTTGACCGATGTGACCCGGTCGATGCGCGCCGACAGTTCGGCGACGTTTTGTGAAGGAGCTTCGGTCATGGCAAAAAGCTGTCTATCCGGGATGCTGCGTCCGGTACTCGATTGAAGGGGGGCGCAGGCGGTCACGCCGGCAAGCGAATCAGCGCCGAGTGCGGCAGGCGGCACCGAACAGGCTAGCACCGGCCACCTGGCGCCATAGCGGGAAAAACTCCCTCTTCTCACCCTTTCATTGCTCTTTCATTGCGTCCCCATATTAGCGTCCGCCATGGGCCGGCAGCGCCGCCCTGTCATGCCGCGGGCATCCACCGGTGCTACATTTCTTTCTTTCCCGCCCCGTTCGCTTCTTTACACAGGAACCGCCATGCAATTCAGCCAGTTCAACGTCAACGCCCTGATGGAGATCACCTCCCGTCCCGACCTGGTGTTCGTGCGAGGCGAAGGTTCCTGGCTGGAAGACCACACGGGCAAGCGCTACCTGGACTTCATCCAGGGCTGGGCCGTCAACACCCTGGGCCACTGCGCGCCCGAGATGCGCCAGGCCATCATCGAGCAGTCCGGCAAGCTCATGAACCCCTCGCCGGCCTTCTACAACCTGCCCTCCATCGAGCTGGCCGAGCGCCTGGCCAAGAGCTCGGTATTCAAGCGCGTGTTCTTCGCCAATAGCGGCGGCGAGGCCAACGAAGGCGCGATCAAGCTCGCGCGCAAGTGGGGCAAGGTCAAGAAGAACGGCGCCTACAAGATCATCACCATGGACCACGGCTTTCACGGCCGCACCCTGGCCACCATGTCGGCCTCGGGCAAGCCGGGCTGGGACACCATGTTCGCCCCGCAGGTGCCGGGCTTTCCCAAGGCCGACCTCAACGACCTGGATTCGGTGAAGAAGCTCATCGACCTGGACACCGTGGCCATCATGCTCGAACCCGTGCAGGGCGAGGCCGGCGTGTATCCCGCCACGCAGGCGTTCATGCAGGGCCTGCGCAAGCTGGCCGATGAAAACCAGCTGCTGCTCATCGTCGACGAAGTGCAGACCGGCATGGGCCGCACCGGCAAGCTCTTCGCCTACCAGCACTTCGGCATCACCCCCGACATCATGACGCTGGCCAAGGGCATCGGCGGCGGCGTGCCCCTGGCCGCGCTGCTGGCCCGCGAAGAAGTCTCCGTGTTCTCGCACGGCGACCAGGGCGGCACCTACAACGGCAACCCGCTGATGACCGCCGTCGGCGTGGCCGTGTTCGACAAGCTCGCCTCGCCCGGCTTCATGGAAAGCGTGAATACCCGCGCCAGGCAGCTCTCCGAAGGCCTGCTGGCCCTCTCGGCCAAGTGGGGCTTCGAGGGCGAGCGTGGCCTGGGCCTGCTGCGCGCCCTCATCCTGGACGCCGACATCGGCCCGGCCATCGTCGACGCCGCCCGCGACCTAGCCCCGCAGGGCCTGCTGCTCAACGCCCCGCGCGCCAACCTGCTGCGCTTCATGCCCGCGCTGAACGTGAGCGAAGCCGAAGTGGCGCAGATGCTGGAAATGCTGGACGGCGTCATCGCGAAGCTGAAGAAGTAAACCAGCGCCCTGGCTCCCTTCAACAAAACGGCCACCCACCATTTGGGTGGCCGTTTTGCTTGGCACAAATGAGGGTGATGTTTTGATCCGTTGCGATATCCGCAAATAGCCAAGCGGCACACCAAATTCCACACTCTTGGCATTGTTGATGATTAACATATTTGTTAATATTCCCAGTGCCGTACACCATTAGTTATTACAGCGACGCGTTCGCTCTGGAAATCCTGGCCTTGCCGCCAACCCTGCTGGCGCATTATTTAAATTTAACTGACCGCATGGTTCATGCAGGACCCAATCTCGGCCCCCCTCATACCGAGGCATTTGGCAATGGCTTATTCCAGTTGCGCCTGAAAAGAGCCGAAGGCATCAGTCGTGTTTTCTATTGCACCCTGGCAGGCCAGCGCATTGTGATGCTGCATGGTTTCATC
Organism: Bordetella sp.; assembly: GCA_036404015.1. GTDB lineage: Bacteria > Pseudomonadota > Gammaproteobacteria > Burkholderiales > Burkholderiaceae_B > Bordetella. The sequence goes on from DASWPO010000220.1 coordinate 19,524, forward strand.
AAGAAAACGAAGAAGACTCCTCCTGCCGAACGACGAATTGCCGAAGCCAGATTGAAAGAGGTCAAACGTGATCACACATGAAAAACTCAGGGCCCGAGCTCTCGCCAATCCCGCCGTACGCGCCGAATACGAGCGCATCGAACGGGAAGAAATGCCCATGCTCGACGCCATCCTCAAGGCCCGCGCGGAAGCAGGGCTGACGCAGGCACAAGTGGCCGAGCGCATGGGCACCAAGGCGCCTGCCGTGGCGCGCCTGGAAAACGCATTAATTACCGGAGCGCCATCCCCATCGCTCAATACCCTGCGCAAATATGCCGCCGCGCTGGGCAAACGGCTGGAAATACGCCTGGTCTAGCTGTGAAGAGTCAAGAGGTTATATCCGTCGAGGTTGAGTCTGGAGATGGGGACAGCGCGGCCGATGCCCTGGTGTGGTCGATGCCAGTTGTAGTGGTGTAGCCAGGATTTCATGGCATCGGCTCGATGTTGGGAGTT
>DASWPO010000221.1:0-19376 GCA_036404015.1 Bordetella sp.
CGAAGCCATGCTGGTCATCGACAAGCCGGCCGGCGTGGCGGTGCATGGGGGCAGCGGCGTGTCGTTCGGCGTCATCGAACAACTGCGCGCGGCCCGGCCCGAGGCGAAATTCCTCGAACTGGTGCACCGGCTCGACCGCGAGACGTCGGGCCTGCTCATGGTGGCCAAGAAGCGCAACGCCCTGCTGGCCCTGCACGCCATGCTGCGCGAAGGCCAGGGCGGCAAGCATTATTACGCGCTGGTCGAAGGCGACTGGGTCAACGACCGGCAGCACATCAAGCTGCCGCTGACCAAATGGACGACCGCCAGCGGCGAGCGCCGCGTCAAGGTCGACCGCGAAGGCGGCCTGGCGGCGCATACAATTGTCACGCTGCAGCAACGCTACGGCGGCTACAGTCTCGTCGACGCCGAACTGCGGTCCGGGCGCACCCACCAGATCCGGGTGCATCTGGCGTCCAACGGCTTTCCCATCGTCGGCGACGACAAATACGGCCGCGACGAAACCCGGGCGGCAATGGCCAAGCAGGGTTTCAACCGCATGTTCCTGCATGCGCACAACCTGACCCTGCCGCATCCGCTCACGGGCGAGACCCTGGCGCTGAACGCGCCGCTGCCCGAGGCCTGCGTGCGGCTCCTGAAGCAACTCGATAGGCAAACGGAGACGGATTGATGCCTTATTCGCTGGTGGTGTTCGACTGGGACGGCACCTTGATGGATTCCACCCATGACATCGTTGCCGCCATCCAGGCGGCCTGCCGCGACCTCGAACTGCCCGTGCCTTCGGCCTCGGAAGCCAGCTGGGTGATCGGCCTGTCGCTCGAAAGCGCGCTGCAACGCGCCGTGCCTAAGCTGACACCGTCGCTGCTGCCGCGCTTTCTGGAGCGCTATCGCATCCACTATCTGCTGCGCGATCCCGATCTGCGGCTTTTCGACGGCGTCAACGAGATGCTCGACGCCCTGTCGGCGCGCAACGTCAAGCTGGCCGTGGCCACCGGCAAGAGCCGGGTGGGCCTGAACCGGGTGCTGAGCGCCACGGGCCTGGGCACGCGTTTCGATACCACCCGCACGGCCGACGAAACCTTCAGCAAACCGAATCCCGCCATGCTGCACCAGATCATGAGCGAGCTCGACGTGGCGCCCGAGCGCGTCGTGATGGTGGGCGACACCTCGCACGACCTGCAGATGGCCAGCAATGCCGGCATCCACGGCCTGGGCGTCACCTACGGCGCGCATGCGCCCGGCGAACTGACGGCCTGCGCGCCGCAGGCGGTGCTGGACAACGTGCCGGAACTGCAGGCCTGGCTGCTCGACAGAGTTTGATTACGGCCGGTTTCCCGGCGCACGACATGCCGGGCGGGGAAAGGGTATCCTGATCGTTTCGGCCCCTCCGCCTCTCGGCGCATGGGTCTTGTCACATCAGGGGGAAACCTCATGGCATTACGCAAAATCGGTCAGTCGTCCCTGCAAGTCGCGCCGCTGATGCTGGGCGGCAATGTCTTCGGCTGGACGGCCGATGAAGCCACCTCGTTTTCGGTGCTGGACGCTTTTGTCGACGCCGGCCTGAATTTCATCGACACGGCCGACGTCTATTCGGCCTGGGCGCCCGGCCACCAGGGCGGCGAGTCGGAAACCCTCATCGGCAAGTGGCTGGCCAGGAGCGGCAAGCGCGACCGCGTGGTGATCGCCACCAAGGTGGCCAAGTACGCCAGGCGGCCCGGCCTGTCGGCGGCCAATATCCAGGCCGCCGTCGAAGACTCGCTCAAGCGCCTGCAGACGGACTGCATCGACATCTACTTTTCCCACGAAGACGATCCCAAGGTGCCCATCGAAGAATCCCTGGGCGCCTATCAAAAGCTGATCCAGGCGGGCAAGGTGCGCGTCATCGGCGCATCCAATTTCAGCGGCGAGCGCACGCGCGAGGCCTTGCGCGTGGCCCAGGCCAACGGCCTGCCGCGCTACGCAATCCTGCAGCCCGAATACAACCTCTACAGCCGCGCGGCCTACGAGGCCGAGCTCGAGCCGGTTGCCCTGGCCGAGCAGCTCGCCGTGGTGCCGTACTTCAGCCTGGCTTCCGGGTTCCTGTCCGGCAAATACCGTTCGGAAGCCGACTTGTCGAAAAGCGTGCGAGGCGGCCGGGCCGTCAAGAACTACCTCAATCCGCGCGGATTCGGCATCCTGGCGGCGCTGGACCAGGTGGCCGAGCGCCACGGCGCCACGCAGGCCTCGGTGGCGCTGGCCTGGCTGATGGCGCGGCCGAGCATCACGGCGCCCATCGCCAGCGCCACGTCCGTCGAACAGGTGTCCAGCCTCGCGGCGGCCGTGCGGCTCAAGCTCGGCGCCGACGACATCCGGGCCCTGGACGCCGCCAGCGCAACCTGAACGCGCACAAGAGGTGTGGTCATGCTCATACAGCGGTCTTCCGACATCCTGCCCTCCGAAATCACTGACGAAGCCGTGTGGCAGGCGCGGCGGCAGTGGCTCAAGCAATCGATCCGGGGCGCCGCCGCGCTGGGGCTGGGCACGGGTCTGGGGTACTCGGCCGGCGCGCAGGCCGCTGCCGCGCCGGACGACGCGCCGCTGCCCGGCACGCCTAGTCCGCAGTACGCGCTGATGGACAAGCCGACCTCGTTCGACGACGTCACCCACTACAACAACTTCTACGAGTTCGGCCTGGACAAGTCCGATCCGGCCGAAACCGCCGGCAAGCTCATCACCCGGCCCTGGACGGTGAGCGTCGAGGGCGAGGTCGCCAAGCCCCGCACCTTCGACATCGACGAACTGCTCAAGCTCGCGCCCATGGAAGAGCGCGTCTACCGGCTGCGCTGCGTCGAAGGCTGGTCGATGGTGATTCCCTGGGAAGGCTATTCGCTGTCCACGCTGCTCAAGCAGGTCGAGCCCACGGGCAATGCCAAGTACGTGGAGTTCGTCAGCGTGGTGCAGAAGGAAACCATGCCCGGCGTGAGTTCGCGGGTGCTCGACTGGCCCTACGTCGAGGGGCTGCGCCTGGACGAGGCCATGAATCCGCTGGCCATGCTGGTGTTCGGCCTGTATGGCAAGGTGCTGCCCAAGCAGAACGGCGCGCCGCTGCGCCTGGCCGTGCCCTGGAAATACGGGTTCAAGTCGGCCAAGTCGCTGGTGACGATACGCCTGGTCGAGAAGCAGCCCGAGACGGCCTGGGTCAATGCGGCGTCGAACGAATACGGTTTCTATGCCAACGTGAATCCCGACGTGCCGCATCCGCGCTGGAGCCAGGCCACCGAGCGCCGCATCGGCGATTCGGGCGGCCCTTTCGCGCCCAAGCGCAAGACGCTGATGTTCAACGGCTATGCCGACCAGGTCGCTTCGCTCTACGCGGGCATGGACCTGAAGGCCAATTTCTGACGTGGCGGCCCCCGCGCTCACTGTGCGGACGGTCGGCCGCATCAAGCCCTTGCTGTTCATCGTCGGCCTGCTGCCTTTTCTGCGCTGGCTGTGGCTGGGCTGGCACGATGGGCTGACGGCCAACCCGGTCGAGTTCCTGACGCGTTCGTCGGGTACCTGGACGCTGGTGTGCCTGCTCGTCACGCTGGGCATCACGCCGCTGCGCCGCTTGATCGGCCAGCCGGCGCTGGTGCGCCTGCGCCGGATGTGCGGGCTCTTCGCCTTTTTCTATGCCCTGATGCATTTTCTCACCTGGGCCTGGTGGGACCAGGACTGGGTGCCGTCCTCGATGATCGAGGATGTGGTGCGGCGGCCCTTCATCACGGTGGGTTTTACCGCCTTCGTATTGATGAGCCTGCTGGCGGTCACGTCGCCGCAGGCAGCCATGCGCAAGCTGGGCCGCAATTGGCAGCGCCTGCATTACGCGATCTATGTCATTGGGCTGTTGGCCATCCTGCACTTTTGGTGGATGCGGTCGGGCAAGAATAATTTCGAAGCGCCGTTGATCTATGGCGGAGTGTTGCTTGTGCTGCTGGGGTGGCGGGTGCTTGCCCGGCTGCGGCGAGGGTAATCGCCGCGAATTCCTGGCTCCATGGACGCCTCGATAGTCCGAGAGCTTTTCAACAAATCTATTTCGATTCCAGCATGTAGTGGATCTGGTATTCCTCGCGGTAGAGCGTCTCGCCCCACAGCAGGGGTATTCCGCGCGCATCCAGCCACGTATAAGCGCGAACCAGCACCGGACGGCCCCGGTCGATCTTCAGGTGTTTGGCTACCGAGGCTGGGGGGAGCGCGACGCGTATGGTGTTTTCGTATTGCTGGATGTGCAGGCCGACATGCTGTTCCAGCAAGTCCTGCACCGGATGATGGACCAATTGGTCGTGCGTCAATTGCGTGCCGATCAAGGCGGGCATGTAGCGCATCTCGAAAGCGATGGGCGCGGCATGCACGATGCGCAGGCGCTGCAGCCGGAACACGGGCTCCTTGGCGTCCAGGCGCAGGGCGTTGCGGATCTGGTCGTCGACCGGCGCTTTGCCGAAGCCGACCACTTCGTAGGTCAGGTTTTGGCCGCTGGCGTGGATGTCCCGCTCAAAATAGCCTATCTGCCGGGTGTCCACGACGGTGCCCAGGGCAGACGGCGCGACAAAGCTGCCCAGGCCGCGCCGCCGGTCTATGAGGCCTTCGAAGACGAGTTGCTGCATCGCGTGCACGACGGTGGCGCGGGTGGTGCCGTAACGCTTGGCGAGCTCTGTTTCAGAGGGCAGCAGATCGCCCGGTTTGTAGGCGCCTTGCGTGATCGCATCCCGGATGGCGTTGCGGATGCGCAAATACATGGGGGTATGCGTGGTGTCGGGCGCTTTGAGCCTGGGCTGCATGGAGAGGGCCTGTGGGCGTTGGTCCGTGTCCGGGTGGGCACGGATTTGAATGTATTGATTGTATAGTCAACTACAAGTATAGTTGCCCCATTCAAGGCTCGGCGCGAGGTGCTCGACTGTGAGCAGCGAAGACATCTGCCGGGCTTTTTTGTAGCTCAAATTGATTAGTCAACTAGTTGTATTGGCAATATGAACACATCACACGACGACACGTTTTCCATCGCCCGGTTCCGGGTGGATTTAGGCCTGGGCGGCTATTGGATCAACGACCAGGCGGCCGTCCAGACATCGGCCAAGCCGGACGGTTTTTTCTTTGAAGGCGCCACCAGTTCGCCCGTTTTCGACGCGGTCCGCGCGCCCAGCCTGGCCTATCTGATATCGCTGGAGCTGGACGACGGGAGGGTCGCTTTCGGCGATTGCGTCACTGTCGCCAATGCCGGCTATGCCGGGCGCCCGGCGCCGCTGCGTCGAGCGTCTGCGGCCGCGCTGGAGGCCGCGTTGAACGAGCAACTGACGCGGCGGCGCTACGGCGGCTTCCGCGAGGCCGCACAGGTCCTGCAGGAAATATCGCTGCCGCAGGCGATCGAACTGCCTGCCAGGTATGGCGTTTCCCAGGCTTTGCTGGACGCCGCCGCGCAGGCCAAGCGGACCACGATGATGCGCGTGCTGTGCGATGAATACGGCCTGCCGGTGCCTACCGAGCCGTTCGGTTTCGCCGGTTCCTGCGGCGGAGCCTGGGAAGCCAATGTGGACAAGGCCATCGTTCGCAAAGTGGCGATGTTCCCGCAATCGGCCATCCAGACCGTCGCCGAGTGCGAGCGGCTGCCCGGCTATGTGACCTGGATACGGGAACGGATCGACAAGTGGGGGGGCGAAGGCTATCTGCCCGACCTGCATTTCGATTTCCATTCTTCGCTGGGTCGCATGCTCGACAACGACGAAACCCGGATCATCGACTATCTGGCCGGTATCTGCGAGAAGGCGGGACCGTGCCGGGTGTATTTCGAAGATCCGGTCCTGTCGAAGGGTCCGGCCGAGGCGATCGAGCGCATGGGTTCGTTGCGAGCCAAGCTGCAAGCACGGCTGGAGAACGCCAGGCTGGTCGCTGACGAGTGGGCCAATGGTCCTGGCCAGGTGGCTGCTTTCGCCGCTGCGCAAGCCTCGCACGCCATTCAGATCAAGATGCCCGACAACGGGTCGCTGCTCGAGTCCATCGCGGCCATGCAGGCTTGCAAGCAGCACGGCGTGCTTGCCTACCTGGGGGGCAGTTGCAACGAAACCGATATTTCGGCTCGGGCTTCTGTCCATGTGGGGCTGGCGTTCGGCGCCTGGCGCATGTTCACCAAGCCGGGCCTGGGCTTTGACGAAGGCCTGATGATCATGGCCAACGAGGTCAGCCGGACGCTGGGGCGCGGCTGATTATTTTCCTCCACAACAATTTCCAAGGAGACAACAATGATGACATCGCGACTGCTCCGTCCGGCGGCTATGGCCCTGCTGTTCGGCTTGGGTCTCGCCATGGCGGACTCGTCCGCCATGGCGCAGGGCTTTCCCAACCATATCGTCACGCTGATCGTGCCTTTTCCGCCGGGCGCGGCGACCGATATGGTCGCGCGCACGGTGGCGCAGCAGCTGTCGATCAAGTGGAACCAGTCGGTTCTGGTCGAGAACCGCGCGGGGGCCACGGGAGGCATCGGTTCCAACTATGTCGCGCGGTCGGCGCCCGACGGCTATACGCTGCTGGTCGCCACGAGCAGCAGCCATACGATGGGGCCCAACATGATCAAGAAGCAGCTATGGGACCCGATCAAGGATTTCTCGCCCGTCACGCTGCTGACCTGGGCGCCCAACGTGCTGACGGTCAACCCTTCCGTGCCGGCCAAGACCATACCCGAATTGATCGCCTTATTGAAAAAGAACCCCGGCAAATATACCTTCGCCTCGTCCGGCACGGGCAGTTCCATCCAGCTCGCCGGAGAGCTTTTCAAGAAGCTGGCCGGCGTCGACATGGTGCACGTTCCGTACAAGGGGGCGGCGCCGGCCCTGGCCGATTTGCTGGGCGGACAAGTCAACATGATGTTCGATACCGTGGCCGAATCGCTGCCGCTCATCAAGTCCGGCAAGCTGCGCGCGCTGGCGGTGACGACCCCGCGCCGCTCGTCGGTGCTGGCGGACATTCCCACCATGCAGGAAGCCGGCGTGCCAGGCTATGAAATGTCGGCGTGGATCGGCCTGATGGCGCCAGCCAACACGCCGCCCGACGTGGTCGATAAGATCGGCCGCGATACGCGGGCTGTCCTGGCGATGCCCGAGGTCGAGAGCCGCTTCGCCGAAGCCGGCATGGAGGCGGCGCCCATGTCCAGCGACGAGTTCGCTGCGCGCATCAAGATGGAGCTGCCGACCTACGGCAAGCTCATGCGGGATGCGGGCATTCAGCCCGAATGACGGCACATCGCCCTGTGCGCTGGGCCTGTCGTGCGATGGAGGTTTGATTGTGGATGACGTTCTTTCACCCGATGTCGCGCAAGCGACTCGCTGGTTGGGCGGGCTTGCCACGCGCGTCCGGTACGCCGATCTGCCGGCGCCGGCGCGGCGCATTGTCCTGCATTGCATTGTCGACTGGTACGCCGTGACGCTGGCGGCGGCCGGCCATCCGGCCCTGGCGCCGCTGCTCGATGACGCCGGGCGCGAGGGCGGAAGGCCGTTGGCCACGGCCGTCGGCATGGCGGAAAAGCTGGGCTTGTATCCGGCCGCGCTCATCAACGGCACGACGGCGCACTTCCTGGACTACGACGACGTCAATCTGGCCATCACCGGGCATCCCACTGCGGTGGTGTATTCCGCCCTGTTGCCTTTGGCGCAATACCGGCGCAGCAGTGGACCGGAGGTGCTCGATGCCTTCGTGGCCGGCTACGAAACCGCCTGCCGTCTCGGCCGCTGGCTGGGCGACTCCCATTACGAGCACGGCTACCATGCGACCGCGACCGCTGGCGTGGTGGCCGCCGCCGCGGCATGCGCGCGGCTGATGCGGCTGGATGCGGACCGGATGGCGTGCGCGCTGGGGCTGGCTGCGACCCAGGCCTGCGGCCTGAAAGCGCAATTCGGCACGCTGGGCAAGCCCCTGCACGCCGGCTTGGCCGCCCGCAATGGATTAATGGCGGCCTGCCTGGCCGCCGGCGGTTATGACGGCAGCCTTGGCGTGTTGGAGGCGGTCCAGGGTTATGCCGCGACGCTGAGCCCGGCGCCGGACTTCGCCGCCGCGGCCGCCGAGCCGGCCGGTGGATGGCATCTGTACGGCCGTTTGTTCAAGTATCACGCGGCCTGTTACGGCACGCACGCGGGCATCGAATGTGCCCGTGCCCTGCGGGCAGGCGGACTTGACCCGGCGACGGTGTCGGCCGTGCGCGTCGTGGCGCATGTCAGCGGCCGCAATATGTGCAATATCGCGGCGCCGCTCTCGGCGAACGAAGCGCGCTTCAGCTTGCGCCTGAATATCGCCTTCGCCCTGCTGGGCATCGACACTGGCGATATCCATGCCTATGCGGATGAACGGTTGCGGCATCCGGATGTGATCAGCCTGCGCGACCGTATCGAAGTGGATTTTTCCGACGATATGCAAATGATGGAAGCTTCGATCGAGGTCGCGCTGTTGGACGGCCGGACGCTGCAGGTGCGCAAGGACGCGGGTCTGCCCGAGCAGGACGTGCCGGTCGAGGAAAACCGGATACGGGCCAAATTCCTCAGCCTGGCAGCGCCTGTTCTGGGGGCCGGCGCCGCGCAAGGCTTGCTCGAGCGCCTGTTTGCCTTTGCCGGCCTGCCGGACCTGGATTGCGTGGCGGATGTGCTGGCCGCGCCCGGCGGCGCCCGCGCATGACGCTAGGTCGCGGCAGGGCCCGCCACATACTGCCTGTCATCGTCATTTCGCAGTTCGGCGGAACCTCGCTCTGGTTCGCCGGCAACGCGGTGGCCGGCGATTTGGCCGCGGGGTTGAGCCCGGCCTACGCGGCCAGCGCGGTGCAACTGGGCTTCATCGCCGGCACACTGTTTTCCGCTCGCCTGCGCCTGGCGGACCGCTACGCCGCGCCGGCACTTTTCTTTGTCTGTTGCCTGCTCGGCGCGCTGTTCAATTATCCCGTGACCGCGTTGGCGCGTGGCGCCGGCGGCTATGCCGTTCCTGCCGTTCTCGCGGCCCGCTTCGTTGTCGGTCTGACATTGGCCGGCATCTATCCCGTGGGCATCAAGGTCGCCGCGGGCTGGTATCGCGAGGGGCTGGGCGGAGCGCTGGGCTATCTGACGGGCGCGCTGGTGCTCGGTACGGCTTTCCCGCACATGGTCCGGGGGCTGGGAGCGGCGGTGCCATGGAATGCCGTGCTGGCTGCTGCGTCCATGGCCGCCGTGGCGGGCGGCGCGTTGTTGTGGGCCTTGGTGGCTGAAGGTCCATACGTCGCGCCCCGGCTGGCACGCGATGCGATCCGGCCGCAGGTTGTTCCCGGCTTTTCGCCGTGGAGCGCCGTGCGGCGGCAAGCCCGGCTGCGAGCTTCGGCCTGCGGCTATTTTGGCCATATGTGGGAGCTGTATGCCTTCTGGGCCTTCCTGCCTGTCGTGCTTGCCGCGCACGGCACCGTCGATGCCTGGACGACGGAGCTGGTGTCGCGATGGTCGTTTGCCGTGATCGCGGTGGGTGCGATCGGATGCATCGTGGGCGGCCTGGTTGCGAATCGCCGCGGCAGCGCGCCGGTGGCGCTGGCTTGTCTGGTCGTTTCCGGGGTGTGCTGTCTGGCTTCGCCTTGGGCGTATGGCCTGCCCATGCCGGCATTCCTTGCTTTTCTGGCCGTTTGGGGAATCGCTGTCGTAGGGGACTCACCGCAGTTCTCCGCCTTGAATGCGCTGGAGTCCCCGCGCAATCAGGTCGGCAGCGTCGTGACGCTGGTCAACAGCATAGGCTTCGCCATCACGGTCGTCAGTATCCAATTGCTGGCTTGGCTGCTGCCCGCGATCGGCCCGCGCTGGCTGCTGCTCCCTTTGGTCGCTGGCCCTGTGGTGGGTTGCCTGGTGTTCGCGCAAGGGTATTTCCGGGCGAGCCGAGACTAGCGTGATGAAGGCCGGCTGAGGCGTTCGACATCGTGTCACGGGGAGGCGTTCGCAACGCCTGGAGCCGGCGCCGTCCCGCCGCCCGACGCCTTGTAGACCCGCACCAGCGCGGTCTGCAAGGCGCAGTCGCTTTCCGCCACATCGGCCTGTGTCTGGCGCCAGGCCAGTTCCGCCTGCAGCACGGACAGGTCATTGCCCAGTCCCGTCCCGGCGCGCACGCGGGCAAAGGTCAGTTGCTCGCGGCTGGCTGCTTCGCGCTCGCGCAGGCGCGCGTTGCGCGCGTGTTCGGCGGCGTAATCGTTGAGCGCGTCATCCACTTCCTGCCAGGACTTCAGCACACGCTGGTGCCAGGCGACTGCCGCCAGTTGCTGATCCTTGCGGCGCAATTCGACATTGGCCCGGCGGCGTCCCCGGTCGAATACCGGCAGGCTCAGCACGGGCCCCACCTGCCAGGTGCGCGACCCCCAGTCGCCCAAGTCTGCCGCATCGAGGGACTGGAATCCAGCCGAGGCATCGAACCCGATGCGCGGATACAGGTCGGCCACCGCGACGCCGATTTCCGCCGTGGCCGCATGCAGGCGCGCTTCGGCGCCGCGGACATCGGGACGGCGGCGCAGCAGATCCGCCGGCTGCCCCAATGCCAGGGCCGGCAGGCCCGGGGGCGCGTCTTGATCGAGATCGGCGCTTGCCGGCGCGAGCAGCGCATTCAATGCGCCCGGCGCATCGCCTGTGAGCAACCCGATCTGATTGTCGAGCGCGGCCTGGCGAGCCTGCAAAGCGGCCCGTTGCGCGGCCAGTTGCGCGACCCGCTGCGATTGCGCCAGCGGCGGGTCCGCGTCGGTCAGTCCGTTGGCGGCCTGGGCCTGCCGTAGTGCCAGCAGGTCCCGGGCGACCGCTACATCGCGCGTCAGCAGCGCCTGCTGGCGCTGGACCTGGCGCAGTTCAAAATACGCGCGGGCCAGCTCGCTGGACAGAACCAGGCGCGTGTCCTGCAACTGCGCCTGCGCGGCCTCGATGCCGGCGTCTGCGGCCTCGACCAGGCGCCTGACACGGCCCCACAGATCCAGTTCCCACGAAACGTCGAACCCGGCCTGGTACAGCGAGAAAGGCTCGCTGAGCACCTGCACCAGTTGCGGCGCGCTGGCGCCGCCCAGCGCGCCGGCGAGTCGTGTTTCCGCCGATTCCTCGCTTTGCCTTTGGCGCGCAGCCTGCGCGTCCAGATCCACTTGCGGCAAGGCCTGCGAAGCCGCCACGCGCCGCTGCAGGCGGGCCTGAGCGAAGCGCAGGGTTGCCGTCTGCAAGTCGGGGCTGGCCTGGATCGCGCGCGCCTGCAGCGCATCCAGCGTCGGATCGCCAAATACTTCCCACCAGCTCGCGGGCAGCGGATCGGTGGACGGCGCCACGGACGCCGCGAGTTCCGCCGCGCTGGTCGGGCGGGCGCGCCAGTCCGCCGGCGCCGTCGCCTCGGGCGCATGAAAATCGGGCCCCACGCTCGCGCACGAGGACAGCGCGAGCGCGAGTCCCACCGCCAGCCCATGCGAAGAAGAGAATCGGAACACGTTCATGATGACCACTCAGACGAGACGATTGCGGAACAGCCAGCTCGCCAGCGGCAGCGTCAGCAGCGCCAGGCAGACGAACGGAATGAAGTCGCGCCACACCTGCCCAAGCGGCTCGCCCTCCAGATACACGCGGCGGACCAGGTCGATCGCGAAGCGCAAAGGATTGGCATAGGTCGCGACCTGGAATGCCTCGGGCATATTGCCTACCGGCGTGGCCAGCCCCGAGAGCAGCACGAGCGGCACCAGCAGCACGAAGGTGTATAGCATCGCTTGCTGCATGTTCGCCGACAGCGCCGAGATGGACAGTCCGATGCCGACCACCGCGATCGTAAAAACCAGCAGGCCGGCCGCGAGCGACAGCACGTCCCCGGCCATCGGCACGCGGAACCAGTAGCGCGCGATCAGCACGACCAGCGCGGACTGGACCAGGCCGATGACGATCGCCGGCACCGCCTTGCCGATCATGATCTGGCCAGGCGAGGCCGGCGTCACCAGCAATTGGTCGAAAGTGCCTTGCTCCCGTTCGCGCGCCACCGACAGCGCCGCGAGCATCATGACCTGGATCATGCTCAGCGCCGCGATCAGGCCGGGCACGATGTTCCAGCGCGTCTCCAGATTCGGGTTGAACCACGCATGCGCCTCCACCGTAATCGGCGGGCGGGCCGCGTTCGGCAGCGTGGCGTTGAAAGCCGCGACGATCGCGCCCACCTGGCCCGCGGCATTGCCGGCGGTGGTCGAATTGCGCCCGTCCAGGATCACCTGCAATGGCGCCGTGCCCTGGTTGTCCAGCGCGCGGTCGAAGTCGGCCGCGAAGTGCAGCACCAGCAGCGCGTCGCCGGCATCGATCACATCGGCGATCTGCGCCGGGGAGTGCAGGGTGGCGACAAGATGAAACTTGCCCGTGCCGTCGAGCTTTGCGAGCAGGCGCATCGAATGTTCGCCGTGGCTCTGGTCCACCACGGCATACGGCACGTCGGTCAGGTCGAAGGTCGCGCCGTAGCCGAACAGCAGGCTTTGCAGGATGACCGGCACGAACAGGATCACGCGGTTGGCCGGATCCTTGAGCACCGCGAGGAATTCCTTGCGGCATAGATTGGCGAGCTGGCGCAGGTAGTCGATCATCGCGTGCCTCAATCGAGACGCTTGCGCGTCACGACCCGCGCGAGCGTCAGCAGCGCCACCGCATACAAGGCGAGGATCGTGCAGTCCTTGAGCACGATCGGCCAATACGTGCCGGCGAGAAATAGCGTCTTGACCAGCTCCATGAAGTAGGTCGCCGGCAGCAGGTTGCCGACCAGCCGCACAGGCTGCGGCACGTTGCGCAGGTCGAATACGAAGCCCGACAGCATCATCGAAGGCATGAAGCTTGCGAGAATCGCGACCTGGCTCGCAAGGAACTGGTTGCGCGTGAGCGCCGAGATCAGCAGCCCCAGCGCCAGCGATACGAGCATGTACAGCATCCCGGCGCCGAGCAGCACCGCCAGCGAGCCGTGGATCGGCACGCCGAACAGCAGCTTCGCGGCCACGAGGCACATCCCCAGTCCGGCCATGCCGACCGCGAAATACGGCACGATTTTCGCGATCAGCACCTCGATGGGCCTCACCGGCGTGACGAACAGCGACTCCAGCGTGCCGCGCTCCCATTCGCGCGCCATCACCAGGGCGGTGAGAAACGTGCCGACCAGCGTCATGATCAGCACGATCAGCCCGGGCACCAGATACCAGGTGCTGTTGTTGGCGGCGTTGAACCACATGCGGTCGACCACGGCGACGCCGCGCGCCAGCGCCGCGCCGCCCTGGCGGTCCTGGTCTTTTTGCGCCATCAGCGCGACGGCGCTTTCGACATAGCTGCGGATTGCCGCCGAGCGGAGCGGATCGCCGCCTTGCAGCAGCAGCTGCACCCGCGCATCCGCGTCATTGGCGTGCCGCGCGAAATCGCTTTGCAGGTGCAGCAGCGCTTCGGCTTCGTGATCGGCCATCAGGTGCCGCCCTTCGGCCAGCGAGCGCACGACCGTCGTCGAGAAATACCTGGACCCGTCCAGCGCGGCGACGATGTCGTGTGCGGCCGGAGAGGGATCTTCGAGCACGACCACGACACGCGCGTCGCGCACATCCAGCGACAACCCATAGCCGAAGATCAGGATGAGCACCAGCGGCAAGCCGATGCCGATCAGCAGGTTGCTGCGATCCCGCAGCAGCTGGTGAAACTCCTTGCGGATCAGCGCGACGAGTCGCCGCCGGACGCCGCGCGTCCCGTCGTAGCCGCCGCGTGGCTGTGCGTCCGTCATGCCGCCGCCTCCGCCGCGCGCGGCGCGTTCGCTTCCCTTTCGGCGCGCGCCGTCTCGACGATGCGGATGAACGCCTGTTCCATATCCAGCCGGCTGTCGGCGGTTTCGCCGGCTTGCCGGCGGACCTGTTCCGGCGTCCCCAGCGCCAGCAGCTTGCCCGCATCCTGGATGACGATGCGGTCGCAATATTCCGCCTCCTCCATGAAATGCGTGGTGATCACGATCGTGGTTCCGGCGCTCGCGAACGCGGTGATGCGCCGCCAGAAGCTGCGTCGCGCCAGCGGATCGGCGCCGCTGGTCGGTTCGTCGAGAAACAGGATCTCCGGCTCGTGCAGCAGCCCGACCGCCATCGCCAGCCGCTGCTTGACGCCGCCGGGCAGTTGCCCGGCCGGCTGCAATTCCTGTCCTTGCAGATCGAACTGCCCGAGCACGGTATGCATCCGTTCGCGCAGCGCCGCGCCGCGCAGGCCATACGCGCCGCCGAAGAACTGCAGGTTCTCCCGCACCGTCAGGTTCGCGTACAGCGCGAATTTCTGCGACACGTAGCCGATCCGGCTGCGCGCCCGCGCGCCTGCCGTGCGCAGATCCATGCCGGCCACGCGCGCCTCGCCGCCGCTGGCCGGCAGCAGGCCGCAGAGCATCCGGAACGTGGTCGTCTTGCCCGCGCCGTTGGGGCCGAGCAGTCCGAAGATTTCCCCGCGCTTCACGCTGAAGGTCGTCTTGTCGACTGCGATGAAATCGCCGAAACGACGCACCAGTTCGCGCACCTCGATCACCGTGGCGCCATCGCGGGCGGGCTGCGGCGCATCGACCGCGTCCGGTGTCGCGATCTGCGCCGTCGACGGGCGCTCGCTTTGGCGCGCGCGGAGCAAGACCATGAAGCCGTCTTCCAGCTTGGCGTCCACTGGCCGCCATTGCCCCGCGGGCAGGCCCAGCGCAGCCGGATCGGCGCTGGGCCGCCGGATGAAGTGCACGCGTCCGCCGTTGGGCACCGCGTCGACGATCGCCGCATCGTCATCGAGCAGGCGCGCCTGCAGCAGGCGCGGCGGCTGTCCCGCCGGCGGATCCGCGCGGTAGGTCAGGCCATGCGCGTGCCCGGCAATCTCTTGCGGATCGCCGCTTGTCAGCAAACGGCCTTCGTGCAGTACGTGAACCCGCGCGCAACGCTCGGCCTCGTCCATGTAGGTCGTGGCCAGCAGCACCGACAGGTGTTCCTGGACGACCAGCCGCTGCACGATCTCCCATAATTCGCGCCGCGACAGCGGATCGACGCCGACGGTCGGTTCGTCGAGCAGCAGCAGTTCCGGCGAACGCACCAGCGTGCACGCAAGGCCGAGCTTCTGCTTCATGCCGCCGGACAGCTTGCCCGCGAGGCGCCGGGTGAAGTGCGCCAGGTCGGTCATCTCCAGCAGGCGGGCGAAGCGTTCGCGGCGCGCCGACAGCGGCACCGCATGCAGGTCGGCGTATAGATCGAGGTTTTCCTGCACGCTCAGGTCCTCGTACAGGCCGAAGCGTTGCGGCATGTAGCTGATGCGGTCCTGGACCGCCTGGGGATGTTGCGCCACGTCCAGCCCGAGCACGGCGAGCCGACCCTGGTCCGGGCGCATCAGACCCGCCACCAGACGCAGGAAAGTCGTCTTGCCGGCGCCGTCCGGCCCGACCAGCGCCGTGATCGCGCCGCGCGCCGCCTGGATGGACAGGTCTTCGAGCGCGATGACCGGGCGGCGCGTCGCCGGATCGCTGAAATGCTTGCCGACCCCGCGTGCGTCGATGACTGGCGAGTCGCTCTCGCTCATGGAGGCGTCTGCGCGCGCGAGCCAGCGTCGATCCGCACCGTGGCCGGCATGCCGAGGCGCAAGGCGTCGCGCGGATCGTCGACGAGGATGCGCACCTCGTACACGAGGCTGGTGCGCAATTCCTCGGTCTGCACGTTCTTGGGCGTGAATTCGGCTACGGATGAGATGAAACCGACGCGTCCGGAAATCGGCGATCCCGGCGCGCCGTCGGTGATCACGCTGGCCGCCATGCCCTGATGGATGCGGCCCAGCTCGGCCTCGTTCACATAGGCGCGCACCCATTTCGGATCGGTCAGCGCCAGCGTGTAGGCCGGGTGCTGCGGCGACGCCATGTCGCCCGGCTCCAGCAGGCGGGAACGCACGATTGCGGCCTGCGGCGCGCGCAGCAGGGCGAGGTCGATCCGGTGCCGCCACAACGCCTGTTCGGCACGCGCCGCCTGCAGTTGCGCCGTGGCGCGCGCGATCTCTTCCTCGCGCGGCCCGATGCGCGCGAGGTTCTGCGCCTGCCGCTGCACATCCCGTTGCGCCAGCGCCACCCGCAATTGCGCCTGGGCGTTGTCCAGATCCTGGCGGCTGACCGCGCGTCCTTCGGTTTTCGCGCTGGTTTGCTGCAAGCGCTGCAGTTGCAGGCGGCTACGCTGAACCTCCGCCTCGGCCGCCGCCACCTGCGCAGCCGCCTGCGCGATTTCCTCGGGGCGGCTGCCGTGATGCAAGGCCAGCAAGGTCTGTTCCAGCACGCCGACCTGGGCGTTCGCCTGGTCCAGCTGCAAGGTGTCGGTGCGCGTATCGAGCACGGCCAGGACTTGCCCGGGCTGGACGCGGTCGCCTTCCTCGGCGCGCATCTCGGCGATCCGGTCGTTGCCATCGAAAGCCAGCGCAACCTGGCGGATGTCGACATTGCCGTATAGCGTCAGCACATCGCTTCCGGTCCCGCGCTGCCGATGCCATGCGTACAACGCGCCGGCAATGAGGATGACGGCCAGCAATGCACCCGCAAGAACACGCTTTCTGGTCATGGAAGGATGCCTGGCTCCGGGAGGATGCCGCCATTCTAATGGGTTATTTCCGCGCCGATTCCGTGTTTGGCATGCGGCTCCGGCTGCGCGCGGCGGGCCCTGGGACTATCCCTCACTTCAACGCGATCATGATCGCCGCCGTTTCCGCATCCGGCGTCCCGTCATAGCGCGACGGACGGTAATGCATCTGGAAGGCCGCGATCACGCGCCGCGTGGCGGGCGTGAGCTGTCCATCCTGCGGGCACTCGTACCCCAGGCGCTGCAGTTGCTGCTGGAACCAGGAGACGTCGGGCAGCGGCTCGTTCTGCAGGCGCGCCAGCTGCGCGGCCTGCGCCGCTTCGTCATACCAGCGTCCCAGCCCGTTCTGCGCCAGCAAGCGCCACGGGAAGAGCGGCCCGGGATCGATCTTGCGCTGCGGGGCGATGTCGCTGTGCCCCACGATGTTCTGCGGCGCGATGCCGTGGCGTTGCACGATGTCGCGCAGCAGGGGAAGCAGCGTATCGATCTGCCCCTGCGTGTAGGGCTGCCAGGCACCGGCGCTGTTGGCCAGGTTGACGATCTCGATGCCGATCGACGTGTTGTTCAGCTCGATCTCGCCATACCAGGAACTGGCGCCGGCATGCCAGGCGTTGCGCGTCTCGGGCACCAGGCGGTAGACATGCGGCGGATTGGCATCGGTGATCAGGTAGTGGACGCTGACCTGCTGCTGGGACAGCACGCGCAGCGAGGCGTCGGCCGGGAGGTCGGTGTAATGCAGCACCACGTAGCGCACGCGGCTGTCCTGGCCGACGGCCCGTATGGAATCGTCGATGGGCACGGGGCCCGTGGCGCAGCCGGCGAGCAGGCCGGCCAGCGCCAGGGTCAACGCGGGCGCCAGGCGCCGCATCATGCGCGACAGGCCGTTGGGCAGGCAGCGGAACACGATCATCGCGCCAGGAACAGGAACAGCGTGGGTTTCTTGTCCAGGTCGGGCGCGGGCTGCTGTTTCCAGTCGGCCACGGTGCGCGTCCGCACCTGCTCGTCTTCGGTGGTGAGCGAGCGGGCGATGCACAGCCGGGTGTCGCCGCGCAGCGCGCCCAGCATGGTCTTGAACATGGCCGCGTTGCGATAAGGCGTCTCGATCAGCATCTGCGTCTGGTCGTGCCTGGCCGAATGCTGCTCCCAGGCGCGCAGCTGTTTGGCGCGTTCGGCCGGGTCTACCGGGGCGTAGCCGTGGAAGGCGAAGCGCTGGCCGTCCAGGCCGCTGGCCATCAGGCCCAGCAGGATGGAGGAGGGGCCCACCCAGGGCCGCACGGCCAGGCCTTGCCGGTGCGCCTCGGCCACCACGCGGGCGCCCGGGTCGGCCACGGCCGGGCAGCCGGCCTCGGACACCAGGCCGATCTCGGCCCCTGCGTGCAGGGGCTTGAGCCATTGCGCGATCTGGGCGGCATCCGTATCGGGGGACAGGGTGTGGATGACGATTTCCTGCAACGGCCGCTCGGTGTCCATCTGCTTGAGAAAGGCGCGCGCCGTCTTGGCGTTTTCGGCGATATAGGTGTCGAGCCGCGCGGCCAGGGCGCGCACGTCCCCGGGCAGCCAGCGCGCCACGGGGGCCTCGCCCAGCCCCACGGGGATGAGGTGCAGGGCGCCGCGGCCCGGCGCGTTCATGCTGCCCCCTTGGCGCTGCGCGCCATCCCCCCAAGGGGGAATGAACGCTCGAGGCGGCTCGGCGCGTTCATGCCTGGGCCCCTGCGTATTGCAGCGGATCGAGGCCGAAGGACGCCAGCATGCCGGTCAGGGCGATCAGCGGCAGGCCGATGATGGCGGTGGGGTCGTCGCTGCGCATGCTTGCCATCAGGGCGATGCCCAGGCTCTCCGCCTTGGCGCTGCCGGCCGTGTCGAACGGCTTTTCGGCGTGCAGGTAGGCCTCGATGGCCGCTTGCGACAGGGGGCGAAAGCGGCAGTACGTGACAATATCGGCGCGCTCCACGCGCGTCCCGTCGGTGACGGCCAGGGCGCTGTGGAATTGCACCTCGCGGCCCGACAGGCGGGTGAGCTGCTCGACGGCGCGTTCGAAGCTGCCGGGCTTGCCGATGGGCTGGCCGTCGACGGTGGCCACTTGGTCCGACCCTATTATGACGGCGCCCGGGTGATCCGCCGCCACGGCTTGGGCCTTTTCCACCGACAGGCGCAGGGCCAGGTCGGCCGGCGCCTCGCCGGGATGGGGGGTCTCGTCGATATTGGGGGACACGGCGGAAAAGGGCAGGCGCAGTCGGGACAGCATCTCGCGCCGATAGCGCGAACTCGAGGCCAGGATCAAGCGGGGAGGAACAGGGGCTGCAGGCATTCTATCTTTTGACAAAAAACTGTAAGTCACGGTATTATCTAATGTTTTTGCAGGCCTTGTTTGGCTTGGCGCAGGGCGAATCAATTGTGAAAGACGCCGACCCCCGCAATATCGATGCTTTTGCTTTGGCCCGCAAGGGCGGCACCTTGTCTGGCGAGACGGCCATCGTGCGCTTTTTGCGCCTGGTCGAGGACCTGCCCGAACAGAACGGGCTTGCCCGCTGGCAGGTGCGGGGCTCGATGGGCATGGGCACAGCCAAGACCGGCGTGATTGCCGGCCAGCCGTTATTGCACCTGCATGCGCAGGCTGACCTGCTCCTGGATTGCCAGCGTTGCGGCCAGCCTTTCACCTTCGCGGTGGATGCGCAGGTCGTGCTGCAGCTGGTCGAGTCCGAAGCGGATCTCGACGACGAGCTGGGTCTCCTGCAAGAAGACGGAGCGGATGAGATTGACGCGAACCCGTTCTTTGACGAGAGCGGGGGCGATGAAGATGTCGCCGCGG
>DASWPO010000222.1:0-10578 GCA_036404015.1 Bordetella sp.
CCATCAATGCGCGGCCCACCGCCAGCATCTGGCGTTCGCCGCCCGAGAGCGTGCCGGCCTGCTGGACGCGGCGCTCGCGCAAGCGCGGAAACAGGTCGTAGACCTCGTCCAGCGTCGCGCGCCAATTCCGTTCACGCGCCCGATAGCGGCGAAAACCGCCCAGGAGCAGATTGTCTTCCACCGACATGGTGCCGAACAGCTCGCGCTTTTCCGGCACCAGCGACATGCCGACCGCCACGCGGCGCTCGGCCTGCCAGCCCTGCACCTCGCCGCCGTCGTAACGCACCGCGCCGCTGGCGTGGCCGGTTTGCGGCAAGGAGCCCATCACCGCGTTGAGCAGCGTGGACTTGCCCGCGCCGTTGGCGCCGATCACGGTGACGATGCGGCCCGCCGGCACCGACAGCGACGCGCCGGCCAAGGCGCCGACCTTGCCGTAGCGCGCCGACAGGTCGGCCACTTCGAGTATGGACTGGTTCATGTTGCCCTCTTGGCGCTACGCGCCGTCCCCCCGAGGGGGAATGATCGCTTGAGGCGGCTCGGCGCGTTCATGCCTGGCTCTCCGCGCTCCGGACCTCTTCCGGCAGATCGTCGTCGATGCCGCCCAGGTAGGCCTCCAGCACCGCCGGATTCTCGCGGACCTCGGCGGGCAGTCCCTCGGCCAGCTTGGTGCCGAAGTCCATCACCACCAGATGGTTGGCCAGGCGCATGACGAAATCCATATCGTGTTCCACCAGCAAGATGCTCAGGCCCTCGTCGCGCAGCTGTTCGAGCACCTGGGCCAGCTCCTGCTTTTCCTTGTAGCGCAGGCCGGCGGCGGGCTCGTCGAGCAGCAGCAGCACCGGATCGCTGGCCAGCGCCCGCGCGATCTCCAGGATGCGCTGCTGGCCCAGGGCCAGGTTGCCGGCCTGTTCGTAGAGATAGTCGCCCAGGCCCACGCGCTGCAGTTGGCGGGCCGCCTCGTGCAGCAACTGCGCCTCGCGGGCACGGTCGCCGTGCAGGGCGCCCGCGAACACGCCGACCTGGCTGCGCAGGTGCGCGCCCAGGGCCACGTTCTCGATCACGGTCATGGTGGGCAACAACTGCACGTGCTGGAAGGTACGGCCCACGCCGCGCATGGCGACGCTGCGCGCCGACAGGCCGCTGATGGCCTCGCCCAGGAAACGCACGTCGCCCCGGGTGGCCGGCGCCACGCCGCTCACCAGGTTGAAGGTGGTGCTCTTGCCCGCGCCGTTGGGGCCGATCAGGCCCATGATCTCGCCGGCGCGCACCGTGAAGGAAATATCGTTGACCGCCACCAGGCCGCCGAACTGCTTGCGCAGGCCGCTCACCTCGAGCACGGCCTGCCCCGCCGCCGGCCGGGCGCGCCGTGCCAGGGCCGGCGCCTCGGCCGGCGCGGCCCGCCCACGGCGCGAACCCGCCGTGCCGAGCACGCGCGACCACCCGCCGGCCACCAGGGGCCACAGGCCGTTGCTGGCGTACTGCAGCACCACGATCATCAGCACGCCGAAGACGATGAGCTCGAAATTCGCGTCGGTGTGCAGCAAGAGCGGCAACAGGTTTTGCAGCTGGTCCTTGATGACGAGGATCAGCGCGGCGCCCAGGATGGCCCCCCACACGCTGCCCGAACCGCCCACCACCACCATGAACAGGTACTCGATGCCGACTTCCAGGCCGAAGGGACTGGGGCTGACCGTGCGCTGCATGTGCGCATACAGCCATCCCGACAGGCTGGCCAGGAGCGCGGCCCAGACAAAGACCACGACCTTGTACGAAGCCGTGTTCACGCCCATGGACTCGGCCATGTTGGCGCCGCTCTTCAAGGCGCGGATGGCGCGCCCGGGACGCGAGTCGAGCAGATTGCTGCTGGCCCAGGCCGCCAGCAGCACGCAGACCCAGATCAGGAAGTAGATGCGCCGGCCTTCCAGCAGGGAGACGCCGAAGAATGAAATGGGCTCGATGCCGGCAATGCCGTTGTGCTCGCCCAGCGCTTCGAGATTGCCGAACAGGTAATACAGCGACAGGCCCCAGGCAATGGTGCCCAGCGGCAGGTAGTGGCCCGACAGGCGCAGGGTGATGAGCCCCAGCAGCCAGGCCACCAGGCCGGTCAGCGCCAGGCCCGCCACCAGGCCCAGCCACGGCGAGGCGCCGTACCGGGTGGTGAGATAGGCCGTGGCATAGGATCCCAGCCCGACGAAGGCCGCCTGCCCGAAGGAAGTCAGCCCGGCCACGCCGGTCAGCAGCATCAGGCCCATGGCCACCAGGGCGGCCAGGCCGATGTAGTTGAGCTGGGTGATCCAGAACTCGGGCGTCGCGGACGCCAGCGGCAGCACCACCAGCGCGGCGAGGAACACCCACAGGGCGATACGGTTCTTGGCGGCGCTCATTCTTCGTCGTCCGTGGGGCGGTTGTTGAACGAACGCCAGACCAGCACCGGGATGATCAGCGTGAACACGATGACTTCTTTATAGGAGCTGGCCCAGAATGACGAGAACGACTCCAGCACGCCCACCAGCAGCGCGCCGGCGGCGGCCACCGGGTAGCTCGCCAGCCCGCCGATGATGGCGGCCACGAAGCCCTTCAGGCCGATCAGGAAACCCGTGTCGTAGTAGATCGTGGTCAGCGGCGCGATCAGCATGCCCGACACGGCGCCGATGGCCGAGGCCAGCGTGAAGGTCAGCCCGCCCGACATGGCGGTGCTGATGCCCACCAGCCGCGCGCCGCGCCGGTTCACCGCCGTGGCGCGCAGGGCGCGGCCGTACAGCGTCTTGCCGAAGAACAGCCAGAGCGCCAGGATGAGCAGCAGGCAGACGCCCACCACGAACAGGCTCTGCGCCGACCAGCTCATGAAGCCCAGGTTGACCTGGCCGGACATGAAGGTCGGCGTGCGCCAGCCTTCGGCGCCGAAGAAGATCAGGCCCAGGCCGGTCAGCGTGAAATGCACGGCCACCGACACGATGAGCAGCACCAGCACCGATGCCTCGGCCAGGGGGGTATAGACAATGCGGTACACCATGGGGCCCATGGGCACCACCAGCAGCAGGCTCAGCAGCATGTCGACCCACAGCGAGGTATTGGGACCGGCATAGGCGCGGGTCAGCCACAGCAGCAGCAGGGGCAGCGCCACGCAGCTCCCCAGCACCGCCGGCAGGCCGGACCAGATGCCGCTGCGCAAGGCCCGCAGCAGCTCCAGCAACAGCACCACCAGCCCCAGCATCGGCAGCAGGTACACCGTGCCCGGCACCCGGCCATCGACCAGCATGGCCAGCGTCAGGGCGCCGAAGGCCACGAATTCGCCCTGGGGAATGAAGATGACGCGCGTGACGGCGAACACCAGCACCAGAGCCATGCCCAGCAGGGCATAGATGGCGCCGTTGACGATGCCGTCCTGCAGCAGGATCAATGCTATCGAGAAATCCACGTTTCGATCTTTTATTCTTTTCTATATGGAACACGCCGCCCGGATGGGGCGGCGTGCGGCGGCGACTTTACAGATCGGGCTGGTACACCCATTTGCCGCCCTCGACCTTGACCATGACGCGCGAACGCTCGTCGAAGCCGGCGTGGTCGGTGGGGCTCATGTTGAACACGCCTTGCGAGGCCGGCAGGTTCTTGACGCCCTCGATGGCGTCGCGCATGGCCGCGCGGAACGCCGGCGTGCCCGGCTTGGCGCCCGTTTGCAGGGCCACCGGCAGCGCCGCCAGAATCAGTTGGCCGGCATCCCACACGTGACCGCCGAAGGGGTTGGTGGAACCCGCGCCGTAGGCCTGTTCGTAGGCCTGCACGAAGGCCATGGCCGACTTCTTCACCGGGTTGCTGTCGGGCAGCTGCGCGGCCACCAGCAGCGGGCCGGCCGGCAGCAGCATGCCTTCGCAGTCCTTGCCGCAGACGCGCAGCACGTCGTTGTTGGCCGCGCCGTGGGTCTGGTAGATGGTGCCGGCATAGCCGCGCGCTTTCAGTTCCTTCTGCGGCAAGGCGGCCGGCGTGCCGGCGCCGGCGATCAGGATGGCGTCGGGATGCGCCGCCACCAGCTTGAGCGCCTGGCCGGTGACGCCGGTATCGGTGCGGCCATATTTCTCGACCGCCACGATCTTGATGCCCTTGGCCTCGCCGGCCTGCTGCATCGCGTTGAGCCAGCTGTCGCCGTAGGCGTCGGAGAAGCCGATGAAACCGAGCGTCTTGACCTTGGCCTTGGCCATGGCGTCAGCCAGGGCGCCGGCCATCAGCGCGTCGTTCTGCGGCGTCTTGAAAGCCCAGTGGCGCTTGTCGTCCATCGGCGACACGATGGCCGCGCTGGCGGCCACGCTGATCATCGGCACCTTGAGCTCGGCGGCCACGTCGACCATGGCCAGCGAACCCGGCACGGCCGAGGTGCCGATCAGCACGTCCACCTTGTCTTCGGTGGCCAGCTTGCGCGCGTTGCGCACGGCCGCGGTGGGGTCGGTGGCGTCGTCGAGCACGATCCACTCGATCTTCTGGCCATCCGCCTCCTTGGGCAGCAGGGCCGCGGCGTTGCGCTCGGGGATGCCCAGCGAGGCGGCGGGGCCGGTCGAGGAAAGCGTCACCCCGACCTTGATCTGGGCATTCGCCGCGAGCGGCAGCCCCAGGAAAACCAGGGCGGCCGCGGCGGCGGACAGGTGCTTCATCATTATGTGTTGTCTCCGGAAAAAAAACGGCAATCCTACCTTACAAATCAGGCTGGTACACCCACTTGCCGCCCTCGACCTTGACCATGACGTGCGCGCGCGCGTCGAGGCCGGCATGGTCGGTGGGGCTCATGTTGAACACGCCCTGCGAGGCCGCAAGGTTCTTGATGCCCTCGATGGCGTCGCGCATGGCCGCGCGGAACGCCGGCGTGCCCGGCTTGGCGCCGGTCTTCAGCGCGACGGGCAGCGCGTTGATGATCAGTTGGCCGGCATCCCACATATGGCCGCCGAAGGTATTGATAGAACCGGCGCCGTTGGCCTGTTCGTAGGCCTGCACGAAGGCCATGGCCGACT
This sequence comes from Bordetella sp., assembly GCA_036404015.1. Lineage (GTDB taxonomy): Bacteria > Pseudomonadota > Gammaproteobacteria > Burkholderiales > Burkholderiaceae_B > Bordetella. The sequence continues at coordinate 4,998 of DASWPO010000222.1, forward strand.
TCTTCACCGGGTTGCTGTCGGGCAGCTGCGCGGCCACCAGCAGCGGGCCGGCCGGCAGCAGCATGCCCTCGCAGTCCTTGCCGCAGACGCGCAGCACGTCGATGTTGGCCGCGCCGTGGGTCTGGTAGATGAGGCCGGTGTAGCCGCGCGCCTTGAGTTCCTTCTGCGGCAGGGCCACCGGGGTGCCGGCGCCGGCGATCAGCACGGCGTCGGGGTGCGCCGCCACCACCTTGAGCACCTGGCCGGTGACGCTGGTGTCGGTGCGGCTGTACTTCTCGACCTCGACGATATTGATGCCCTTGGCCTTGGCGGCCTGCTGCATCACGCTCAGCCAGCCGTCGCCGTAGGCGTCGGAGAAGCCGATGAAGCCGAGCGTCTTGACCTTGGCCTTGTCCATGGCATCGGCCAGGGCGCCGGCCATCAGCGCGTCGTTCTGCGGCGTCTTGAAGGCCCAGCGGTGCTTGTCGTCGACCGGTTCGACGATCTGGGCGCTGGCGGCCACGCTGATCACCGGTATCTTGAGCTCGGCTGCCACGTCGACCATGGCCAGCGAACCGGGCGTGACCGAGGTGCCCACCAGCACGTCGACCTTGTCGTCCGTGGCCAGCTTGCGGGCATTGCGCACGGCGGCGGTGGTGTCGGTGGCGTCGTCGAGCACGATCCATTCGATCTTCTGGCCGGCGACTTCCTTGGGCAGCAGGTTGGCCGCGTTGCGCTCGGGGATGCCCAGCGAGGCAGCCGGGCCGGTCGAGGAAAGCGTCACGCCGACCTTGACCTGGGCAACCGCCGCCAAGGGCAGGGCCAGAACCAGGGCGGCCGCTATTTTTTGCAAGCCTGCCTTGCGCAGGCCGATACGGGCCGCAGTGGGCAAACTCGTGGGCAAGCCAATACGCTTGGTCATGTTTTGTCTCCTGTTTGGCTCTTGATTTTGTGGCCGGATGGCCAACGAGCCTGATTAAAGTTATACAGAAAATCGTATTTTATGCTGAAAACAGTATCAAATTAAATCTTCCTCAGGGTTCTTGAACACCGTATCAACCCTAGGTTGGGCGTGCAACCCGGCGTAACCGGGTCCGGCGCGCTGCCGCCTGCCACGGGACGAAGGCCCGGCGGCAATGGATTAAGATAATCGACCCTTTCCGAATTTCGCCCTCCGGCCTCGCCGGATCTTCGAGAGCCTCATGGAAAAAGTACGCAAGACCGACGCCGAATGGCGCGCCCTGCTCACCCCGCAGGAATTCTCCGTCGCCCGCGAAAAAGCCACCGAGCGCGCTTTCACCGGCCGCTACTGGGACACCTTCACCCCGGGCATCTACCGCTGCGTGGCCTGCGGCACGGCGCTGTTCGCCTCCGACACCAAGTTCGACGCCGGCTGCGGCTGGCCCAGCTACTTCGAACCGCTCGGCCCCGGCCTGGTGCGCGAGGAAAAGGACGCCAGCCACGGCATGGTCCGCACCGAGGTGCTGTGCAATATCTGCGACTCGCACCTGGGCCACGTCTTCCCCGACGGGCCGCCGCCCACGGGCCTGCGCTACTGCATCAATTCGCTGTCGCTGAGCTTCGAACCCCAGTCCAAATGAAGAAGTTCCTGTTCGATCTCTTCCCGCTGATCCTGTTCTTCGTCGCCTACCGCTACGCCGACATCTACGCGGCCACGGCGGTGGCGGTGGTTGCATCAATCGCGCAGATCGTCTGGCTCAAGGCCACCAGAAAGCCCATCGAGGTCACGCACTGGATCAACCTGGGCGTCATCGTGCTGTTCGGCGGCGCCACGCTATGGCTTCACAGCGACGTCTTCATCAAATGGAAGCCGACGGCGCTGTACTGGCTCTTCGGCGCGGTGCTGATCGGCGGCCGGTTCACCGGCCGCAACCCCATGCGCAAGCTGCTGGGCCAGCAGATCGCCATGTCCGAGGCCGCCTGGAACAGGCTCAACCTCAGCTGGGCCTTGTTTTTCGCGGCCGCGGGCCTGATCAATCTGTACGTCGCCTTCTCGGGCCATTTCACCGAGGCGCAATGGGTCAACTTCAAGGTCTTCGGCCTGATGGGACTGCTGCTGGTGTTCGTGATCGGCCAGTCGATCTGGCTGAGCCGCCATATGCAGCCCGACCCGCAGCTCGACGAGGCCGGCCCGGCCGACGAGGCGGGCAAGAACACGGGCAACACCCCATGACGGTAGACCGCATCGCGCTGATCCGCGAGCGCCTGGCCGCGCTCTCGCCCGCCAGCCTCGACATCCAGGACGACTCCCACCTGCACGCCGGCCACGCCGGCGCCCAGGGCGGAGCCGGCCACTACCAGGTCCGCATCGTAGCCAGCTGTTTCAAGGGGCTCTCCGCCGTGGCCCGCCATCGGCTGGTGTATGATCGTCTGAACGATCTTATGCCCCATACCATACATGCGCTGGCCATCGATGCCCGGCCGCCTGTCGAGACAACCCCCGAGACATCCAAGGCTCATTGAGCCTTCCTCTCTTTCTTCCCCTAGAACCATCGAGGACTTGCATTTCATGAAACGCATCATCATGCTGGCCGCCGCTTGTGCGATTGCCGTGCCCGCCTTCGCGCAGAACGTGGCTACCGTCAATGGCAAGCCCATCTCACAAAAGAGCATGGACGATTTCGTCAAACTGCTGGTCAACCAGGGCGCCACCGATTCGCCCCAGCTGCGCGACCAGGTCAAAGAAGAAATGATCAACCGCCAGGTCTTCGTGCAGGCCGCCGAGAAGCAAGGCCTGGCCAAGCAGGCCTCGGTGCAGACCGAAGTCGAACTGGCCCGCCAGGGCATCCTGGTGCGCGCCCTCATGACCGATTACCTGGCCAAGCACCCCGTCACCGACGCCGACGTCCAGACCCAGTACGACAAGGTCAAGCAGCAGGAATCGGGCAAGATGGAGTACAAGGTCCGCCACATCCTGGTCAAGGATGAAAAGACCGCCGACGACCTGCTGGCCCAGATCAAGGCCGACAAGAGCAAGTTCGAGGACCTGGCCAAGAAGAACTCGCAAGACCCCGGCAGCTCGGGCAACGGCGGCGACCTGGGCTGGGCCCCCGCCACCAATTACGTGCCCCCCTTCGCCGACGCCGTCACCAAGCTGAAGAAGGGCGAGATCACCGACAAGCCGGTGCAAACGCAGTACGGCTGGCACATCATCATGGTCGACGACACCCGCCCGGTGGAGTTCCCCCCGCTTGCGCAAGTCAAGCCGCAGATCGAAGAAATGCTGCGCCAGCAAACGCTGGGCGACTACCAGAAGTCGCTGCGCGACGCTGCCAAGATCCAGTAAGCCCCTGCGGTGCGAAAAAGCCCGCTTCATCTCGTGAAGCGGGCTTTTTTATTTGGCACAGACCCGAGTTCTTGATACGCCGGCGCCAGGACTGCGGGATTCCGATGCTCGGCGCCACTGGCGCCTGCGCTTCGGTTCCCTCCGCCCTGCCACCGGCTCCCATATCGTCACATGCCCGGTTTGAAAACCGTCGCATTGGGCTGACGGAGCCGAGGACCCCGGAGCAATCCGAAGCGCAGCCCCCACTAGGGGCGAGCATCGGAATTGCGCAGGGCAGCCTCGGCGGCCCAAGAACTCAAGGCAGTCGCGCTCAAAGCAGCCCCAACAAGGCTTTCAACTCGTCTTCGCTGAGCACGGCCACGCCCAATTCCTGGGCCTTGGCCAGCTTGCTGCCGGCCTCCTCCCCGGCCACAACGTAGGCCGTCTTCTTCGACACCGACCCGCTCACCTTGCCGCCCGCCGCCAGGATATGGCGCGTGGCCTCGTCCCGCGACCAGGTAGGCATGGCGCCGGTGAGCACGAACGTCTTGCCGGCCAGCGACGCGCCCTGCGGCTCGGCTTCGGCGACCGGCTCGACCCCCTGCCCGCGCAGCTGCGCAATGATCTCGCGGTTGTGCGGCTCGGCGAAGAAGCGGCGGATCGAACCCGCCACCACCGGCCCCACGTCGCGCACGGCCAGCAAGGCCTCTTCGTCGGCGTCCATGATGGCCTCGATGGTGCCGAAATGCCGCGCCACGTCGCGCGCCGTGGTTTCGCCCACGTGGCGGATGCCCAGCGCGAACAGCAGCCGGCCCAGCGCAGGCTGGCGCGCCTGCGCGATCGCCTGCACCAGGTTCTCGGCCGACTTCTCGCCCATGCGGTCCAGCGCGGCCAGCTCCTCGGCTTTGAGCCCGTACAGATCGGCCAGCGATTTCACCCGGCCGCCGTCGACCAGCTGGTCCACCAGCTTCTCGCCCAGCCCCTCGATGTCCAGCGCCTTGCGGCCGGCGGCGTGCAGCAGCGTCTGCCTGCGCTGGGCGGCGCAGAACAGGCCCCCCGTGCAGCGCGCGATGGCCTCGTCTTCCAGCTTCTCGATGGCCGACCCGCATACCGGACAGGCCGTCGGCATGACGAACGGCGGGGGATCGCCCACGCGCTTTTCCAGCACGGGGCCCACCACTTCGGGGATCACGTCGCCCGCGCGCCGCACGATCACCGTGTCGCCCACCCGCACGTCCTTGCGGCGGACCTCGTCTTCGTTGTGCAGCGTGGCATTGGTGACCGTCACCCCGCCCACGAACACGGGCTTCAGGCGCGCCACGGGCGTGATCGCCCCGGTGCGGCCCACCTGCACCTCGATGCCCAGCAGCTCGGTCGTGGCCTCCTCGGCCGGAAACTTGTGGGCCACGGCAAAGCGCGGCGCCCGCGCCACGAAGCCCAGCACTTGCTGCGCGGCCAGGGCGTCGACCTTGTAGACCACGCCATCGATGTCGTAGGGCAGGCCGGGACGGATGCGGCCCACGTGCTCGTAGAAGGCCAGCAGCCCCGCTGCGCCCTGGGCCCGGTGGTTGTGCTTCGCATTGACCGGCAGGCCGAACCCGGCCAGCCAGCCCAGCATGCCGCCGTGCGTATCGCGCGGCAAGCCGGCGTCTTCGGGGATCTCGCCCCAGCCGTAGGCAAAGAACCGCAGGGGCCGCTGTGCCGTGATGCGCGGATCCAGCTGGCGCAGGCTGCCCGCGGCCGCGTTGCGCGGATTGACGAAGACTTTCTCGCCGCGCGCCGCCTGGGCCTGGTTCAGGCGCTCGAAATCGGCGCGGTTCATCAGCACCTCGCCGCGCACCTCCAGCACGCGCGGCGGCGCGCCCAGCAATCGCAAGGGAATGGCGCGGATGGTGCGGATATTGGACGTGACGTCCTCGCCCTCCTGGCCGTCGCCGCGCGTGGCGGCCTGCACCAGTTCGCCGTTTTCATAGCGCAGGCTGATCGCCAGGCCGTCGAGCTTGAGCTCGCAGAAGTAGTCCACCTGCGCCTCGGCAGCCAGCAGGCCGGCGCCGTGCAGCGTGTCGGCCACGCGCTTGTCGAAGGCCTCCACATCGTCGGACTCGAAGGCGTTGCCCAGCGACAGCATGGGCACCGCGTGGCGCACGCTGCCGAATTCGGCCAGCGGCGCCGCGCCGACCCGCTGGGTGGGCGAATCGGGCGTCAGCAGTTCGGGATGGGCCGCCTCGAGCGCCTGCAGCTCGCGCATCAGCGCGTCGTAGTCGGCATCCGAGATCGAGGGTTCGTCGTGGACGTAATAGCGGACGTTGTGCTCGT
>DASWPO010000223.1:0-2001 GCA_036404015.1 Bordetella sp.
GGCGGCAGCTGGCGCCTGTTCAACGCGCTGGCGGCCAAGGGCCACTTCGAGCTGATCACCGCCGACCTGACCGACCCGCGCTCGCTGGCCGATGCGCTGGCGCAATCGCCCAAGCTGGTCCTGATCGAAACCCCGTCCAACCCGCTGCTGCGCATCACCGATTTGCGCTTTGTCATCGACGCGGCCCACAAGGTCGGCGCGCTGGCGGTGGTCGACAACACGTTCCTGTCGCCGGCGCTGCAGAAGCCGATCGGCCTGGGTGCCGACATCGTGCTGCACTCCACCACCAAGTACGTCAACGGCCATAGCGATGTGGTCGGCGGTGCGGTGATCGCACGCGATGCCGAAGTGCACCAGCAACTGGTCTGGTGGGCCAACGCGCTGGGCCTGACCGGGTCGCCGTTCGATGCCTTCCTGACCCTGCGCGGCCTGCGCACGCTGGACGCGCGCCTGCGCGTGCACCAGGAAAACGCGACCGCCATCGTCGGCCTGCTGGAGAGCCACGACGCGGTCGCCCAGGTCTACTACCCGGGCTTGCCGACCCATCCGGGCCATGCGATCGCCGCCCGTCAGCAGACGGGGTTTGGCGCGATGATCTCCTTCGAGCTGGAGGGCGGCGAAGCGGCCGTGCGTGCGTTCGTCGATGGCCTCAAGTACTTCACCCTGGCCGAATCGCTGGGCGGCGTGGAAAGCCTGGTCGCCCATCCGGCCACCATGACCCACGCGGCCATGACCCCGGAAGCCCGCGCCAAGGCGGGCATCTCCGACGGCCTGCTGCGCCTGTCGGTGGGCATCGAACTGGCGCAGGACCTGGTCGCCGACCTGCAGGCCGGTCTGGCCCGTGCCCAGGCGGTGCAGGCCAAGGCCGAGCGGAAACTGGTCGACGCATGAACGCGGTCGTCCGACTCAACGCGCGCCGCGCACCGCGCCTGGCCCTGCTGGGCACCGGGGTGGTCGGCAGCGCGCTGGTGGACCGCTACCAGCGCCTGCAGGCGCGCGGCATCGCGCTGCCGGTCTTTGCCTGGGTCGCCAACTCGCGGGAAGTCGCCGACGGTGGCCAGGCGCTGGGCGAGAGCCTGGCCCGCCTGCGCAAGGCACCGGCCAACACCCGCATCGTCCCGCCCTGGGCCGAGGCCGATGCGCTGGATGCCGGCGACATCGTCGTCGATGCCACTGCCAGCGATGCGATCGCGCTGCGCCATGCCGAATGGCTGGGCCGCGGCGTGCATGTGGTGACCGCCAACAAGCTTGGTGCGGGTACCGATCTGCTGCGTGCCCAGGCCATCGACCAGGCTGCGCGCGACGGCGGTGCGACCTACGGCGACAGCGCCACGGTCGGTGCCGGCCTGCCCCTGTTGCGCAGCCTGCGTGCGCTGGTGGCCGGCGGCGATACGGTCCGCTCGGTCGAAGGCGTGCTGTCCGGTTCGCTGGCCTGGCTGTTCAACCAGTACGACGGGACACAGCCGTTTTCGGCCTACGTCCGCCAGGCGCGCGCGGCTGGCTATACCGAGCCGGACCCGCGCATCGACCTGTCCGGCGAAGACGTCCGCCGCAAGCTACTGATCCTGGCGCGTGCGGCGGGGTTCGCGCTTCAGGCCAGCGACGTGCGCGTGGCCTCGCTGGTGCCGCAAGTGCTGGCCAACGCCGGCGATGCACAGGTCGACGACCTGCTCAGCGTGCTGGACGCGCCGCTGCAGGAAACCCTGGAAGCCGCGCGCCGCGATGGCGCGCAGTTGCGCGTGGTCGGGCGCTTCGATGCCGCTGGTGCCAGCGTTGGCCTGCGTGTCCTGCCGGCCGGTCATGTCCTGTGCGGCGGCGCCGGCACCGACAACCGGGTCGCCATCCACAGTGATCGCTATCCGGACCAGCCGCTCTTGATCCAGGGCCCGGGTGCCGGTGCGGAAGTCACCGCCGCCGCGCTGCTGGACGACGTGCTGGCGCTGCTGAAGGACGCTCCAGTCGCCTAGCAGACGCGGCAACGAGGATTGTTGTCCGCAAGCT
>DASWPO010000224.1:0-4266 GCA_036404015.1 Bordetella sp.
CCCGGACGGGCGATCGGCAGTTCCGGCGCCAGCGTGTTGATCATGCCGATATAGTCGCTGGTCTTGAACCGAGTTGCGGTGATCAGCGCCTTGCAGCCGACCTTGTTCAGCACGTACTCCACTTCGGTCAGACGGTAGGCCGGATTGATGTTGACCAGGATCAGCCCGGCCTTGGCCGTGGCCAGCTGCATCAGCACCCAGGCCGAATTGTTGTGCGACCAGATGCCCACCCGGTCGCCGGGCGCGAGGCCCGTGGCCAGCAAGGCGCTGGCCAGGCGGCTGGCCTCGGCCTGCAGTTCGAGATAGGTGTAGCGCTTGCCCTCGTGGCGGCAGATCAGCGCCTCGCGCTGGGGCTGGCGGGCGGCCATGGCATCGAAAAAGTCGCCGATGGTCTGCTCGATCAACGGGACGTCGGTAGGCCCTGCGGCGTAGGACGGGCCCGAATTGGCGGTGCTCACGATAGTCTCCTTCAAGGGGGGGCCAGGGCAGTCTGCGTTGCCTTCTGGCGGGCTTGAAAAGTCTACTCCACATCGTGCACCCGATGTCCAGTCGAAATCGTGTTCAGCGCCTTGCCCGGAATGGCCATGACCAGCCCCCGGGTACACAGCGGCGTGGCATGGCTCCACTCAGCACTGAACGAGACAGGCGGCACCTATACTGCTCCGGGAAAACCTGGCGTTCGCCATGTCCAACTTTTCAGGTGCCCCCATGCCCGACAAAATTCCGGATCGCGCTTTGCAGCTGCGCTCGCTCATTACCAGCAAGGGCGAGCTCGAAGTATCGCTGTCCCTGGCCGACGTACCCCGTCCGGCGGCAGACCAAGTCATCGTACGAATCGAGGCCTCGCCGATCAATCCTTCCGACATCGGCCTTTTATTCGGGCCGGCCGACATCACCCAGGCCCGCCTCGAAGGCACGGCGGACACACCGGTCCTGAAAGCGCCCGTCGCGCAGGCTGCCCTTGGCGGGATCGGCGGCCGCCTCGGCCAGTCGCTGCCCGTGGGCAACGAAGGCGCGGGCGTGGTCGTTGCGGCAGGAGATTCCCCCGACGCCCAGGCGCTGCTCGGCAAGATGGTATCCGTGGCGGGCGGCGGACTCTATGCCCAGTATTGCTTGAAAAATGCGGACGATTGCCTCGTCCTGCCGCCCGGCACCAGCGCCGCAGCCGGCGCGTCCGCTTTCATCAATCCGCTGACGGCATTGGGCATGCTGGAGACCATGCGGCGCGAAGGACACACTGCGCTGGTCCACACCGCCGCGGCCTCGAATCTGGGCCAGATGCTGCAAAACGCGTGCCTCAAGGATGGCATCGGCCTGGTCAATATCGTGCGCAGCCCCGAGCAGGCAGACTTGCTGCGCCAGCGGGGCGCCGTTCACGTGTGCGACACCAGCCAGGCAAGCTTCATGGCTGATCTGACCGACGCGCTGGAAGCGACGGGGGCCACCATTGCCTTCGATGCCATTGGCGGCGGCAAGCTGGCCGGCCAGATCCTCCTGGCGATGGAAGCGGCCATCAATCGCCGGGGGCTACCCTACAGCCGCTATGGCTCCGACGTGCACAAGCAGGTCTATGTCTACGGCGGGCTCAATGCGGGGCTTGTCGAAATCGATCGTTCCGCCGGCATGGCATGGGCCGTCGGCGGGTGGCTCCTGTATCACTTCCTCAAGAAGATCGGGCGTGAACAGACGCAATGGCTTCGGCAACGGGTGGCGTCCGAGATCGCATCCACGTTCAAGAGCGCTTACGCCGGGAATATCTCGCTATCCGAGATGGTTCAGCCGGAGATCGTGGCCAAGTATTACAAGCGCGCCACGGGCGAGAAGTATCTCGTCACCCCCAATGCCTGAGTTCATCCAGGCACCGCGGCGGCTGGCTTCATAAGCCGCAAGGCCTAGGGTTTGCTCTGTCTTGTATACCAGTTCAGCTTGATTTGAAATACAAGATTGAATAAATCTAGCATTCCAGATTTTCTGGAAAACCCTCGCGGGCCCGCATGGCAAGCTCATCCGAAATCGCGCAACGCATCCATCACGCCGTGCTGGCCAGCAAGCTGGGAGCAGGCGACCGCCTGGGCGAACAATCGCTGGCGGAACTTTTCGACTGCAGCCGCACGGTGGTGCGCGAGGCGCTCGTCGAACTGGCCGTGCGCGGCCTGGTCGTCTCCAGCGCCCGCCGCGGCTGGTATGTGGTCGAACTCACGCCGGAGCAAACGCGCCAGGCCTTCGAGGCGCGCGAAGTCATCGAGATATCGATACTGCGCCATGTCCGCAAAGTGCCCGCCGCGGCGATCCGCCGCCTGCGCGAGCACGTGCAACGGCAGGAAGAGGCCATCCGCGATGACGATGCCGGCCTGCGCAGCTTCCTGCTGGGCGACTTCCATGTCTGCCTGGCGGACAGCCTGGGCAATACCACTTTGTCCGACGTGCTGCGCGACCTGACGGCCAGGACCATGCTCGTCGCGGCACGCCATCAATCGCCGCGCCAGGCCATGTGCTCCTGCGCCGAGCACGCGCAGATCGTGCATGCCCTGGCGGCCGGCAATATGCCCCTGGCCGAAAAGCGTCTGGCCGAACACCTGCGCAACTGGGGCGGCCAGCTGTCCGCCCCCGAACACGCCGACGACCCGCTGGATCAATTGCGCCAGGCCCTGGAGCCGGTGCAGCCCATGGCGGCGGCCACGGCCGCCCGACTTCGAAACGCGAACGCCGCCAAGTCGCCACGCAACTCCAAATCCAGCAAACCCGCTCCCAAAATTCCCCCGCGCTCCCCCACCGACCTAGGAAAGCTCCTATGACATCCCTACGCACTCCCATCAAAGCTGTCCGGACCAGCCTCTGCCTCGGTCTGCTGGCTTGCGCCACGCTCCTGGCCAGCACCGCCCAGGCGCAGACCGCGCTCGACGATATTCTCAAGGCCAAAGAGATCCAGATCGGCATCCCCACCGACTTCCCGCCCTACGGCTCGATGGGAACCGACATGACGCCGCACGGCCTGGACGTGGACATGGCGGGCTATATCGCCAGCAAGCTCGGCGTGAAGATCGACCTCGTGCCGGTGAGCAGCAACAACCGCGTCGCCTACCTGCAGACCAAGAAAGTCTCCTTGGTGATCTCCACGCTGGGCAAGAGCCCCGACCGCGAAAAGGTGATCGACTTCACGGCGGCCTATTCGCCCTTCTTCATCGGCGTGTTCGGGCCGAAATCGATCGCGGTGAAGACGCCCGCGGACCTGGCCGGCAAGACCATCGCCGTCACGACCGGCGCGGTCGACGATGACGAGCTGACCAAGGTGGCGCCGTCCGGCGCCAATATTCGCCGCTTCTCGGAGAACGCCGGCACCGTGGCCGCCTATTCGACCGGCCAGACGCAGTTGATCGCCGCCAACATCGCCACGGCCAGCGCCATCATGTCGCAGAATCCGCAGCTGAACACGGAGTACAAATTCGGCCTCAAGGATTCGCCCAACTTCATCGGCGTGGCCAAGGGCGAAGACACGCTGCGCATGAAGGTCAACGAGATCATCGCGCAGGCGCGCCAGAACGGCGACCTCGACAAGCTCTCGCTCAAGTGGCTGGGCAAGCCCGCCGGCGACTTGCCTCAATAACCGATCCTGGCCGGCCTGTGGACACCAAGCCGGCTCAAGCGAACCGGCTGACGGCGAAAGGCGCCAGGCCGGGCGTCGGCTCGCCCATCAGCTTCAAGGCCAGACTTTCGCCCAGCCCGGCGGAATTCTTGAATCCATGGCCGGAACAGGCGGAAACCACCAGGCCGTTCTCCATGTCCTGGTAGCGGTCAACGATGAAGCCCGAATCCGAGCTGACGGTGTACATGCAGGCCGCGCGATGCACGGTGCGCGGCTCAACGTATTTCAGCCGCCCGGCGACATTGCGCGCGTACATGGCTTGCGATTCGTCATCCGACACGAGCCGGTTCATGGCATCTGGATCGCACGTTTCGTCGTACTGTTCGGTGGCGACTTTCACGCCGTCCTTGCCGTCCACCATGGGAAAGCCGTAGAGGTAATCCTCGTCGCGCTCGCCGTGCATCCAGATGAAGACCGGACAGCGCGAGGGATGGTAGCGCTGCGGCTGCGTGGTTTCAAACCAGTGCAGCACCTGGCGCATCACGCGCAGATTGCCGGCCACGCGGCCTCCCGCCAGCCCTGGCACCCAGGGCCCGGCCGTCACGATCACCTTGGCCGCGGCATAGTCGCCCGCCGCCGTCTTCACCAACACGCCCGAGGCGGTCTCCGAAATCGACAGCACT
>DASWPO010000225.1:0-2878 GCA_036404015.1 Bordetella sp.
TGGCTTCTTCGAAGCCGGGCAGGATGTGGCCGACCTCGGCCCAGAAGTCCTGGCTGTGGTTCATCTCGCGCAGATGGGCCAGCTCGTGCGCGATGACGTAGTCGATGATGTCGGGCGCGAAGTGGATCAGGCGCCAGTTGAGCATGATGCTGCCGTCGCTGGTGCAGGAGCCCCAGCGCGTGGCGGCCGAGGACAGGCGCCAGCGGCGGATGGTCAGGCCGGTGAGTTGCAGGAAATGCGCCAGGCGCGCGCCGAAGCGGTCGCTGGCGCGTTGCTGCAGCCAGGCCTGCGCGGTATCGCGCACGCGGGCCTGGCCGGCGCCCGGCGACAGGGGCAGCCAGAGCGTGTCGCCGTCTTGCGGGTCGTCGGCATCGCCGGCCAGCACGCGCTCCGGTGCCGCGCCTTCGGCTTGCCGCCCCACGAGGAGGGCGTTTTTGCCTTGCGACGGCGCGGCGGCGAAAAAGGCCTGGCGGCGATCGGCGGCCAGGCCCAGCACGATGCGCTTGCCCAGGTAGGGCAGCTCGCCGCCTGCGTCCCAGCGGGTGCTGGTGAGCGCGAGCTGTTCCTTGCGGTCCTGCCATTCGCGCAGCTTGGCGAGGATCCACTTGGCTTTTTCACGCACGGCTTCGTCGATCTGCCCCAGGGTGACCCAGTTGGGCGCCGTGACGCGCAGGCCGTCGTCGGCGATGACGAAGCCGATGCTGCGCCGGCGCGAGCGCTGCAGGACGAAGCCGATGGCCTGCAGGGGGGTGTCGACTTCCCGCCAGCGCGTGCCGTCGGGCAGCTTGGCGGGGCAGGGCGTAGGCACCCGGGCCGCCGGGGTGGCGTGGGCGGGAGAGGGCGTGAGGACCAGCAGCGGCGCATCGGCGGCCGGCGCCGGCCGCGGCGCGGGCACGGCGGCGGCAGGCCTGCCGGCCGGTTCGGCGGGGCCGGAATCGAACGACAGCTCGAGCTGATCAGGTTGGGCCATGGCGTTCGGGACGGGTTTACGTTTCCAGCACGCGCATCTCGCCGGCGATCCAGGCCTGTACCTTGGCATTGAGCTCGTCGGGCGAGAGACCCTGCGATTCTATCGCGGGACCGATGGAGACGGTGATCAGGCCGGGACGCTTGACGAAGGCGTTGCGGCGCCAGTATGCGCCGGAGTTGAGCGCGATCGGAACGACGGGCACGCCAGCCCGGGCGGCCAGCATGGCGCCGCCCATCTTGAAGCGCCCCATCTTTCCTGGCGGCACGCGCGTGCCCTCGGGAAAGAGCAGCGGCCAGCGGCCCTCGGCCAGGCGCTGCTGGCCGACGCGCACCACCTGTTCGAAGGCGTCGCGCCCCTTGCTGCGATCGATGGGGATCATGGCCAGGAGCCCCAGGCCCCAGCCGAAGAAGGGCACGCGATGCAGTTCGCGCTTGTAGACGAAGCAGATCTGGCGCGGCATGTGGGACGGCAGGAACAGGGTTTCCCAGGCCGACTGGTGCTTGGACAGCAGCACGGCCGGGCCGTCGGGCAGGTTTTCCCAGCCCTTGATCTGCCAGCGTATGCCGCAGATGGCGCGCGCGCCCCAGATGGCCAGGCGGGGCCAGCCCATGGTGAGCCGGTAGCGCCATGCGCGCGGCAGCGGCGACCAGATCAGGCAGGCAAAGGCATAGGGAATGACGGTGACGGTGAGGTAAACGGCGTAGATGAGGGAGCGCAGCCAGGCCATCCAGGTCAACCTTTTTTAGAAGAAGGGTCGTCCGCCGCCGGGCTGTCCGAAGCCGGACGCGCGCTTTCGGGGGGTGGCACGCGCGCGGCGCGCGGCGCGGGGGCCTCCGACAGGATCCTTTCCGCGAAGGCCGGCAGCCCGTCGCAGATCTGCGTGCCCGGCGGCAGGCCGCCCTTGTCGCGCGTCTTGACGCCATTGCCGGTGAGCGCCAGCCAGGGCGTGCAGCCCGCGGCGGCGGCGGCCTGCAGGTCGCGCAACGAGTCGCCCAGCGCCGGCACGCCGGCTAGGTCCACGTCATAGCGGCGGGCGATGTCGAGGTACATGCCGGGCAGCGGCTTGCGGCAGGTGCAGCCTTCGTCGGGGCCGTGCGGGCACAGGAAGACGGCGTCGATGACGCCGCCCAGCTGGGCCAGTTCCTGGTGCATCTTCGAGTGGATGGCGTTGAGCGCCGTCACGTCGAACAGGCCGCGCGCCAGGCCGGACTGGTTGGTGGCCACCACCACGGTCCAACCGGCCTGCGACAGGCGCGCGATGGCCTGCAGGCTGCCCGGCAGGGCCACCCATTCGTCGGGATTTTTGACGAAGGCGTCGCTGTCCTGATTGATGACGCCGTCGCGGTCGAGGATGACGAGTTTCATAGGGGCTCTAGGCGGGCTTTGGATAGGGCTAGGCGGCCAGGCGCGACAGGTCGGCCACGCGGTTCATCGCCGCGTGCAGGGTGGCGAGCAGGCCCAGCCGGTTGGCGCGCAGCGCCGGGTCTTCGGCATTGACCATCACGTTGTCGAAGAAGGCGTCGACCGGGCCCTTGAGCGCGGCGAGCTCCTGCAGCGAGGCGGCGTACTCGCCGCTGTCGAACAATTGGCCGGAGGCGGCGCGCACCGTGGCCAGCACCTCGGCGAGCGCCTGCTCGGCGGGTTCCTTGAGCAGCGCGGCGTCGATGCGCTCGCGCGCCTGGCCCTCGGCCTTTTTCAGGATGTTGCCGACGCGCTTGTTGGCCGCGGCCAGCGCCGCGGCCTCGGGCAGCGCGGCGAAGGCGCGCACGGCGGCCAGGCGCTTGGGCACTTCGCCCAGGCGTTGCGGGCGCAAGGCGAGCACGGCGTCGATTTCCTGCGCGCTATAGCCCTGTTCGCGCAGGGCGCCGGCGAGGCGGTCGTAGATGAAGTCGGCCAGCGCGGCGCTCG
>DASWPO010000226.1:0-1941 GCA_036404015.1 Bordetella sp.
AAGCCGCTGCGCCACGTCGCTGCGCACGATGCCGGCATGGCGCACCGACTGCCCCATGGCCACGAACACGGCCGGCAGCAGCACGGCCAGCGTCAGCATCAGCGGCCAGGCATGGATGCGTTCCAGCGACTGCACGGGCGCGGGCACGAAAATCAGCCAGCACAGCACGGCGGCCACGATGTAGTTGCTGAAGATCGCCTGGCGCAGGTCGACGCCGGCGCTGCGCATGAACTTCAGCAGCACCGAGACGACCACGCTGCAGCCCACGCTGGCAGTCAGGTAGAGCAGGCCGGGGCTGATGTCGGGAAAGCTCATGCGGGGTGACTCCTGGGTAATGTGCCGGGGCGCCGGGGCTGAGAGGCCATGGTTGGAGGCGAATTGCCGGGATCGTAAGGACGTCCGGCAAGATGCGCAATGGCAGCAAGTGACTGAAAGATGAGGGTAGTTTGGTAGGACTTGTCTGACAAAGCCTGATTTTGAATAAAGTGAGCCGGTATCGTGCCGGGATTTCCTGCCAGCCCGCAAGCCGCGAATTTATGCATTTTTTTGTAAATCACCGCCACGGCGCATGAAAAAGCCGCCTCTTGGGCGGCTTGTGCTGTCGCGCAGGCGGGCGGCCTTACGACGCCGTGACTTTCGACGGCGGCCAGTCTTTATAGGCCCAATACCAGATCGCCAGGACGTTGACGACGGGAATGATGCTGAGAATGGCCCACCATCCATGATGCCCCGTCCTGCGCAGGATGCGTCCCAAAGGCCAGATGAACAAGACGAAAAGAAGAACCGCGGTGATGAAAGACATAGCGTGTTCCTGATGAGAGAAAAATTTTTGGAAACGTCGATATCTCGGTACTGCGCTTATCACTATACGCACGCCATGGCGCCGGCGCAGGCAAATTCATCCGATCAAGCGCTGTCCGCGCGCTGGAGATAATGCCCGGGCGGATGGCCCATCATCTTCTTGAACATCGTGATGAAGGCGCTGACCGACTCGTAGCCCAGTTGCTGGGAGACCGATTGCACGGCCGTGCCTTCGGCAAGCTGTTGCAGCGCGACGATGATGTGCAGTTGCTGGCGCCACCGCCCAAAGCTCATTCCGAGTTCGGCATGGATAAGCCTCGCGAGCGTACGCTCCGTCAGCGCGACCGAAGCCGCCCATTGGGCCACGGTATTCCGGTTCGCCGGATCCGTGAACAGTGCGTCCGCGATCTTCGCGAGCCTGGGGTTCTTGGGAACCGGCAGATGCAGCCGTGTCGTCGGCATTTCCTGAAGCTGCTCGAGCAAGACATCCACCAGCCTCGCCGTGGGACTGGACGGGTCGTAGTCCTGCTTTTGCGCCGCCAGATGCCGGATGAGCTCTTCCACCAATGGGGTGATCAACAGGGTGCAGCAGGCATCGGGCAAGGAGATGCTTCCCGGCGCGATATAGAGAAAAATGATGCGTCCCTTGGCGGATACCTGGCTTCGATGCGGATGCCCCGCCGGGATCCATAGCGCGCAGCGCGGCGGGATCGTCCAGAAGCCGTCGGCGACGTCGCACCTGACCGAGCCGTGCGTCGCCATGACCAGCTGGCCCCGCCGATGCGAGTGCATCGGCAGGTCGTGGCTTGCCCGCGTGGCCTCGACGCGCAATGCGACCGCCGCCCCATCCAGGACGTCCGGATCGAAGGCCACCAGGCTATCGACAAACTCGGACCACCGGTCGGAAGCAGATTGTCTGGTTTTGGAAATCGCTTGTCTGTTCACGGAAATATTCCCGTATTGGTCAGGCTTATAGTGATTTCAAGGCTCGCCGGTCTTCCAGGCGAGTTCCAACCCGAACTGCCGAGGGGGGCGTATGACGACAATGAGTATACCTATCACCGCAACGGATGGATGCCAGGATCCGGTGATGCTGAACGAATGGCACGCAATAGGTTACTCAACGGATTTCGTGCCGGA
>DASWPO010000227.1:0-17774 GCA_036404015.1 Bordetella sp.
ACAGCCCGCGCTTGCGCAGCGCCAGCACGACGCCCTCGACGAAGGCCTGGGCGTCGCTCGGCACGTGCGCCAGGCCGATCATGAAGCCGTCCGCGGCCTTGCCGACGAACCACTCCTCCATCATGTCGGCGATGTCTTTCGGCGTGCCCACGATGAAGTTGCCGCCGCGCGCCGGCGCATAGATTTCGTACAGCTGGCGCAAGGTGACCGGGCCTTCGTTCATCAGCTTGCGGATATAGCCCAGATAGGACTTGCCGCCCTCGATGTCCTTGGGGATCTTGTCGTCGGGGATGGGGCTGTCGAGCGGCACGTCGGACAAGTCCACGCCGTCCAGGTCGATCGACAGGATCTCGCGGCCCACGTCGGGGTGGATATGGCGCTGCAGCCTGTCGAACTTGTCTTCCGCTTCCGTCTTGGTCGCGCCGATGATGGGGTTCAGGCCCGCCAGGATCTTCAGCTGGTCGAGCGCGCGGTTGAAGCGCGGCATGCGGCCTTTCAGGTCGGCGTAGAACTTCTTGGCGTTGTCGATGTTGCGGTCGGCGGTGAAGACGACCTCGGCGGTTTCGGCGGCCAGCTCCTTGCCGGCTTCCGAGCCGCCGGCCTGGATGATGACGGGATGGCCCTGCGGCGGGCGCGGCACGTTCAGCGGGCCGCGCACCGCAAAGTGCTTGCCGTTGAAGTCCAGGCGGTGCAGCTTGCCGGGATCGAAGAAGATGCCGGATTCCTTGTCGCGCAGGAAGGCGTCGTCTTCCCAGCTGTCCCACAGCCCCTTGACGATGGTCAGGAACTCGCGCGCACGCGCGTAGCGGCTGGCATGGTCTTCGCGTCCCTTGTCGCCGAAGTTGGGCGCGGCCGCGCCAGACGACGTGGTGACGACGTTCCAGCCCACGCGGCCCTTGCTCAGGTGGTCGAGCGAGGCGAACTGGCGGGCCAGGTTGTACGGCTCATAGAACGAGGTGGAGACGGTCGCGGCCAGGCCGAGCCGGCGGGTCGACGCGGCCAGCGCGCCCAGCAGCGTCACGGGCTCGAACTGCGAGACGTAGAGCGGCCAGCGGCGGATGGCATTCATATTGCCGTCGCGGATGGCGGGCAAGTCGGCGAAGAACATGAAATCGAGCGCGCCCGACTCGGCGATGCGCGCGATGTTCACGTAATGATCAAGGCTGACTTCCGCGCCCGCGGGCGCGTCGGAGAGCAGCCAGGACGCGGGGTGGTTGCCCATGGGTTGGAAAATCAGGCCAACGGCCATCGTGTTGCGTTTCATGTGTCCCATCTCTTAGTCGTTGTTGACGAGCACCGGCGCGTCGTCATGCCATGAGGCCTGTACGCGGGCTCCCACGGAAATGGCATCGCTCGCCAGGCTGGCGGGGTGGTGGAGGGTCAAGGGGCCGATGTCGGTGTCGAGGGTGACGACGAATCCGTCGCCGGTGTAGTTGCAGGAGACGACGACGCCTTGCACCGTGTTGCGTTCACCGGCGCCCAGGCGGATGGCGCCGGGCCGCAAGGCCGCCGTGATCTCGGCCCCGGCCGCGGCTGCCGCGCCGCCCAGGGCCTGGCGCACGCGCACGCCGTTGACGCGGCAGACGGCGACGCCGCCTTCGACGCTTTCGACCTTCATGTCGAGGAAGTTCTTGGCGCCCATGAACTTGGCCACGAAGCGGCTGGCGGGGCGGTTGTAGAGCGTGTAGGGGTCGGCCAGCTGGATGATGTGGCCATCGCGCATGACGGCGATGCGGTCCGACATGGACAAGGCCTCGTCCTGGTCGTGGGTGACGCAGACGAAGGTGCGGCCGGTTTCCTGGTGGATGGCCTTCAGTTCGCCTTGCAGATCGTGCCGCAGGTTGGCGTCCAGCGCGGACAGCGGCTCGTCGAGCAGGACGATGTCGGGCTCGAAGACCAGCGCGCGGGCCAGGGCGACGCGCTGCTGCTGCCCCCCCGAGAGCTGCTTAGGCATGCGGTCGGCCAAGTGGGGCAGCTGCACGAGTTCGAGCATCGCGTCGACACGCTTGCGCAGCGCGGCGGCGTCCGTGCCGCGGCGGCGCAAGGGATAGGCGATGTTGTCGCGCACGCTCAAGTGCGGAAAGAGGGCATAGCCCTGGAACACCATGCCGAAGTTGCGCTGCTCCGGCGGCAGGCGCGTGATGTCGCGCATGCCGGCCCGGATCTCGCCGCGGTCGGGCTGGATGAACCCGGCCAGCATCATGAGCAAGGTCGTCTTGCCGCAGCCCGAGGGCCCGAGCAGCGTCAGGAATTCACCCTCGGCGATGGACAGCGCGTCGACCTGGACGGCCACCTTGGCGCCGAAGCTTTTGGCGATGCCCTTCAGTTCCGCCTTGTCTGCCTTACGGGTTTCCCCGAGACGATTTGCCTCATTCATTTGCATGAATGCCCTTGTCAAATTATTTGTTGAACGTACAATAAAAATATTACACATACATGTTTGCCAAATCAACAGAGGGATTACCAGATGGCAATAAATGGCGGCCGGGGGGAAACGGGAAATCATGGCTGACGCGATCGCGGCGGCGCGCGTGCAAGCGCCGTATTCAAGGCCGGGCTGGATGGCGTGGCTCACGTCGCACAAGGAATTCCTGGTGCTGTCCGTTCCCCTGGTGCTGGCCCTGGTGGTGTTCTTCATCCTGCCGCTGCTCAATGTGTTCCTGCTCAGCGTCACCGAACCGTCCACCGGCCTGGGCAACTACGCGCTGCTGGTGTCGAGCGAGGGCATACGCCACATACTGTGGCGCACCGTGCGGCTGTGCGCGGTCACGACGGTGTTTTCCGTTGCGGCCGCCTATCTCGTCGCCTATGTGCTGGCGGCAAGCACGCCGAGGCAACGCAGCCTGATGATGTTCTTCATCCTGGTGCCGTTCTGGGTGTCGGCGCTGGTGCGCGCGTTTGCCTGGCTGCTGCTGCTGGGGCAGGACGGCCCGGTCAATCAGGCGCTGGTCGGCCTGGGCGTGATGGCCCGGCCTTTCCAGTTCCTCTTCAACGAGGTCGGCGTGACCCTAGGCATGGTGCATTACATGCTGCCTTACGCCGTGCTGCCACTCTACGCCCTGATGAAAGACATCGATCCCCAGCTGATCCGCGCCAGCCGGGGCTTGGGCGCGACGGCCTTCGGCGCCTTCATCCATACCTACCTGCCCCTGACGGTGCCGGCCATCGTCGCGTCCAGCAGCCTGGTGCTGGTCTACAGCCTGGGCTTCTACATCATCCCCGCCATCCTGGGCGGCGGGCGCGTGCTGATGATCGCCCAGTACATCAGCATCAACGTGCTGGAAACCGTGCGCTGGGGCCTGGCGAGCATGCTGTCGGTCACGCTGCTGGTCAGCGTGCTGCTGTTGTCGCTTGCCACGGGGCGCCTGGGCAGGCGCGCGACGCAGGGAGGGAACGCGTGATGGATCAAGCTTTGTCCGGGTGGCGCTTCCGCGGCCTGCAGGCGGGGGCCTGGGTGGTGCTGGCGTTTCTCTTTTTGCCCTTGCTCGTCGTCATTCCGGTGTCCTTGTCGAACCAGTCCTATCTCTCGCTGCCCCGGCACGGCTTGTCGCTGCAGCACTACGACAAGGTGTTCGGCGATCCGGCATGGCGCGCCAGCATCGGCCTGACGGCGGCGCTGTCGGCGGTCTCGGCCTTGATCGCCACCGTGCTCGCAGGCATGGCCGCGATCGCGTGCTGGCGCTTCCGCGGCCCTGGCGCCTGGGCGCTGCGGGCGCTGGTGATGGCGCCGCTGGTCGTGCCTTCCATCGTCAGCGCGCTGGGCTTCTATCAGATGTGGGCCAAGCTGGGCCTGCTCGATACCTATGCGGGGGTGGTCATCGCCAACGTCGTGCAGACCATCCCGTATGCGTTCACGGCCGTGTCGGCCTCGCTATTGCTGCTGGACCCGCAGTTGGAAAAGGCGGCGCGCAACCTGGGCGCCACCCAGTTCGGCGCGATCTGGACGGTCGTCGTGCCGGCGACGCGCGCGGGGATTTTCTCCGGGATGCTGTTCGCCTTCGTCTATGCCTGGGACGAGGTGGTGGTGCAGCTCTTCATCACCAGCCGGGGGGTGCGGCTGCTGCCGCGGCTGATCTGGGAAGGCCTGCAGGACACGGTCGACCCGGCCATTGCGGTGATTGCCTCCTGCCTGACCGTGCTGACGGCCGTGCTGATTCTGGCCATGGGCTGGGCGCAGAACCGGAAAAAATAAAAGCCCAAAAAAATTGTTGGACATACAGCAAATTAAAAGATAGATTTTACAGATCGGTATCGGGCCGGTCGTTTGTTCGAAAAACCAAGGGGAATGCACCATGACTATCTCGAAAAACGGGGGTGTGAACCGCCGCGATGTACTCAAGCTCGGCACGGCCCTCGCGGTCAGCCCGCTGCTGGCCGGCACGGCCCGGGCTCAATCCGCGCCCATTACGCTGGTGAACTGGGGCGGCGATTCCCTCAAGGGAATGACCGATGCCTTCGCGGCGCCCTTTGAAAAGGCCACCGGCATCAAAGTGCAGGTCGATACGTCCGGCCCCAGCGCCGGCAAGATCCGCGCCATGGTTCAGAGCGGCAAGGTGACCTGGGATGTCTGCGACGGCACGGTCGGCTATTGCCTGGAACTCGGCCCGGCCGGCCTGCTCGAGGAAATCGACTATGCCATCGTGCCCAAGACCGCGACGCTCGACTCGTTCGCGTTCAAGTGGGGCGTGGGCAGCTATGCCTACAGCTCCGTGCTGGCCTTCGACAAGGAAAAGTTCAAGGACAAGGCCCCGTCGAACTGGGCCGACTTCTGGAACCTGAAGGACTTTCCCGGCCGCCGCCTGCTGCGCGCGGACCTGCCCACCATGCTCGAGGCGGCGTTGATGGCCGATGGCGTCGATCCGGCCAAGCTGTATCCGCTGGACACCAAGCGCGGTTTCGAGAAGCTGCGCGAGATCAAGGAAAACACCATTTTTTGGAAGACCGCCGCCGAATCGGCGCAGCTGTTGCGCAACGGCGAGGTCGTCATGGGCAATATCTGGAGCACGCGCGCCGCGCCGCTGTCCATGGAGCCCAACAGCAAGATCGGCTTCACCTGGAACCAGGGCATCCTGCAATCCGCCGTCTGGATCGTCCCGAAGGGCAACCCGGCGGGCCGCGAAGCCGTGATGAAGCTGATCGCGTTCATGCAGCAGCCCGAGCCGGCGATCGCCCTGAGCCGCGTGCTGTATTGCGGCCCGATGAGCCCGGCCGCCGCGGCTGCCCTGCCGGCGGACCTGCGTCCGCTGGTGCCGACCGCGCCGGAGAACGTCAAGGTCCAGGTGCCCATGGACGGCATGTGGTACGCGGAAAACTACCAAAAAGAGCTGCCCAAGTATCTGGACCTGATCGCGTCCTGACCGGGCGCGGCGCAGGGGCCGCGGCAAAAAGCCAAGAAGCGTTTTATCAAGGAGTTTTCCCATGATCGATGTCGACGAATTCCGCCGCCTGTTCCAGGCGCAGGTTTCCTCGGTTGCGGTGATCACTGCCCAGGCCGGCGAACGCCGCGCCGGCTTTACCGCCACCGCGGTCTGTTCGCTGCAGGACGATCCGCCTTCGCTGATCGTCTCGATCAACCGCAAGACCAACGCCTATCCGCTGATCGTCGAGTCGAAGCGGTTCGCGGTGAATTTCCTGGCTGCCGACCAGGAGCACGTGTCGGCGCGATTCGCCAAGCACGCGGCCGACCTGGACGAGGCGGCCATGAAGTTCGACGCCGCGGGCGATTGGTGCCTGTCGGCCCATGGCGCGCTGCTCCTGCAGAACGCCACGGCCGTGGCCGAGTGCGAGCTGGTCCAGTCAGTCGAGCTCAACACCCACGCGATCCTGATCGGCAACATCCTGGACGCGGAGGTGTCGGAGACGGCCAAGCCGCTGCTCTACGGGTTCAAGCGCTACGTCCGCATCCCTGAAACCCGGGAGCAACACGCCTGATCATGAAAGACAGCATGCTTTTGTCCATCGACGGCTTGCGCAAGGCCTATGCCGGCAAGGCGGTCTCGCCGGTCGAGGTGATGCGGCACACGATCGGCCAGATCAACGCGCTCAACCCCGAGCTCAATTTTGTCTACGAGATGCACGAGGAAGAGGCGCTGCGCATGGCGGCCGAGTCCGAGCGCCGCTGGATGGCCGGCCGGCCGGCGGGATTGCTGGACGGTATTCCCGCCACCATCAAGGACGCCTTGCCGCTGGCGGGCTACTGCAGTTATCGCGGCACGGCGGCCGAAGATCCCGATCCCGTGCCCAGCACGACGGACGCGCCGTGCGTGGCGCGCCTGAAGGAAGAGGGCGCCATCGCTTTCGGCAAGACGACTATGTGCGACCTGGGCATCCTGCCCAGCGGCACGGGCTCGTCCTACGGCGTGACGCGCAATCCCTGGAACCCCGCGCGCAACCCGGGCGGATCGAGCGCGGGAGCCGCCGCGAGCGTCGCCGCCGCCGTGCATCCCTTCGCGATCGGCACCGACATTGTCGGCTCCATCCGCCTGCCGGCGGCGTGGAGCGGCATCTATGGCTTCAAGCCTTCGCAGGGGCGTGTGCCGTATTACTTTCCCAACAGCCCGTCGCTGGTCGCCGGGCCGATGACGCATTCGGTGCGCGACGCGGCGGAACTGATGAACATCATCGCCCGGCCCGATCCGCGCGACTTTGCGGCGCTGGCCTACGACGGGTTCGACTATCTGGCGCAGCTCGATGCGCCGATCAAGCCAGGCCGCATCGGTATCGTCCGCGACCTGGGCTTCGACGCCAAGCCGGACACGGAAAGCCTGGGCGTGCTCGACGCCGCGGCGGCCATTCTCAAGAGCATGGGCTGGGAAATCCGCGACATCGCGCCGCCCTGCACGCAGCAGGACCTGCTGGCCGCCGAGAATTTCTACCGCGTGCGCGCCTACGCCGAGCTCAAGACCAAGCCCATGGCGCGGCGGGAGAAGGCCGCGGTGGTCAACGGCTGGGCGAGCGCGGCGGCCTCGGCCTCGGCGAGCGACTTCTACGACTGGTTCAACACCCTGCAGCGCTGCCGCGAGCAGGTCGTGTCGATGATGCGCTACGTCGATTACCTGCTGCTGCCGCCCACCCTGACGGCCGCGCCGGAAGCCGAATTCCCGCGCAGCGCTGCCGATGCGCTGTTCGTGCCCTGGGCGCAGACATACCTCTTCAACCTGTCCGAGCAGCCCGCGGCGTCGGTGCCCATGCGCCTGTCGGGCGCGGGCCTGCCGCTGGGCGTGCAGATCGTCGGCCGGCGTTTCGACGACGCCGGCGTGTTGCGCTTGTCGGCGCGCCTGGAGGCGGCGCGCGGCAGGTTCCCCCTCAGCCCCTATGCGCAACGCGGCATTCAAGGCTTCAACGAAAGACTCAACGAAATCGCTCGAGGTTAATTATGAGATTCACGCTACTGGTCATTCCTTATCTGCGCGAGCGCGGGGAAAAAGTCGGCGCGGTCGGCGGCGAGCCGGCGCGCTTCCAGCGCCTGATGCAGCAGCTCAAGACGCAGATGGTCTTCGCCGAATCGGTCGGCTACGACGGCTTCTGCATGACGGAGCACCATCTGCAGGTCGAGGGCGTCGAATCCACGACCAACCCCCTGTTCTGGGACTACTTCGTGGCGCAGCACACGAAGAAGATGCGCGTCGGCCAGCTGGGCATGAACCTGACGGTGATCAACCCCATCCAGCTGGCCGAGAACATCGCCATGCTCGACCACTTGACGGGCGGGCGCGTGTTCGCGGGCTTCTCGCGCGGCAATACCGCGCGCTGGGCCAACACCTTCGGCCAGCATATCGGCATCGGCTCGACCGAATCCGACCGTTCGGCGGCCGACCAGCGCAACCGCGAGATTTTCTACGAAAACTGGAACATCGTGAAGCAGTTGTGGACGCAGCCTACCGTCGACATCGACGGCAAGTACTGGCAGGTGCCGCCGGAGATGCACTGGCACTTCGCGCCGACCGACGACTGGGCGCCGGAAACGCTGGGCCCCGACCACGCGCTCAAGCGCGTGGGCATCGTGCCCCGCCCGCTGCAGACGCCGCATCCGCCGGTGTACGCGCCGTTCAGCTACAGCATGGAGACGTCCAAGTTCTGGGCTCGCGAAGGAGGCAAGATGGTGTCCTTCGTGGCGCCGGAAAAGGAGAGCTTCATCCGGACCGCGCTGGACGTCTACATGGCCGAGGCGGAGCAGGCCGGCCGCCAGACCACGACGCAGGATTCGCTGGCGATCGGCGGCCACCTGGTGTGCGGGTCCACCCCGGCCGAAAGCCGCATCATCGAGGACGGCTTTCGCGAACTTTTCCGCTATGCCTACGATGCGCCGCCGTATCATGTTCCCATGGGCCGGCTGTGGAAGGGCTCGCGCCAGCAGATGCTCGACGACGTCGCGACGCTGGCGGAAAAATTCGGTGTCGAGGAATTCTTCTGCTGGCACCACGTGGGCTGGTTCACGCAAGAGCAGGAGATGTCGGCGCTCAACGAATTCGCCGAAGCGGTCATCAAGCCGCTGAACGGGGAGGTCAAACTGTGATTGGGGGCGAGCATGCTCACGCTGGGTGATTTGTGTCGGCGCAACGCCGAACGCTGGACCAACAAGGATGCCTATGTCGAGGAAGAACGGCGCGTAAGCTGGGGCGAGTTCGACCGCCGGACCGACCAGCTGGGGGCGGCCCTGCGCGCCATGGGCGTCAAGCCCGGCGACCGGGTGGCGATGCTGGGCTACGACTGCGTCGAGACGGCGGAGGTCTTCATGGCCTGCGCCAAGATCGGCGCCGTGCGCGTGGGCCTGAACCCGCGCCTGGCGGCGCGCGAGATCGCCGCGCTGATGCAGGACTGCGGCGCCTCCATCCTGTTCGTCGCGGCTAGCAGCGAGGCCCTGGTGGGCGAGGCGGCGGCGGCCCAGCCGGCGCTGCCCCTGATCGGCTTCGGCGCGGGGCATGCGCAGGCCATCGACTACGAACGCCTGATCGCCACAGAGCACGGCATCGGCCGGCTGCCGCAGACGCCGTCGCCAGTCGTCATGATCGCCTACACCACCGGTTCGACGGGCCTGCCCAAGGGCGCGGTCTACGAGCATGGGCCGTTCCTGCAATCCATCATGATGATCGCCCTGTGCGAGGGCGTTGACAGCAGTTCGGTCTGGCTGCACGCCATGCCGGCGGCCGGCATTCCGATCATGCACATGTTCCGCAACATCTTCCACGGCTCGACGACGGTGATCGTCGGTCCCTGGGATGCGCAGAAGGCCTTGCGGCTGATCCGGAACGAGCGCACGACGAACACGGTGCTGGTGCCGACGATGCTCAATTCGCTGCTGGCGTGCGGCGACCTGGGATCCACCGACACGAGTTCGATGCGGCTCCTGGGCTACGGCGCCTCGACGCTGCCGGCCGCGACGATCCGGGCCGCGATGCAGGCCTTCGATTGCCCCTTCCTGCAGATGTACGGCACCACCGAGCTGATGGGCATGGGCATGATGCTCTTTCCCAGCGACCATGCGTTGGGCCTGTCGACGTATCCCGAGATACTGACCTCCACCGGCAAGGCCTTGCCCTACGTCGACGTCAAGGTGATCGACGACGACGGCAATGTGCTGGGCGCGGGCGAGGTCGGCGAACTCATCATCTACAGCGAATACCGCTTCAAGGAATATCTCAACAACCCGCAGCAGACGGCGGACGCGCTGCGCGACGGCTGGATCCATACCGGCGACATCGGCCAGGTTTCGCCCGAGGGCTATGTGTTCCTGCACGACCGCGCCAAGTTCAAGATGAAGACGGGCGGCTATCTGGTCTATCCGACCGAAGTCGAAAATGCCCTGGCCGAGCACGACGCGGTGGACGAGGTGGCGGTGGTCGGCATCCCCGACGAGCGCTGGGGCGACCGCATCGAGGCCCTGATCACGCTCAAGCCCAGCACGCGCGTCGACGAGGCCGCGCTGCTGGCGTTCTGCAAGGAACGCATCGCTTCCTTCAAGGTGCCCAAGCGCATCGTCATTTCCGACCTGATGCCCAAGGGGCCGACGGGCAAGATCCAGAAGCTCGATGTCATCAAGGTGCTGAAGCAATCGGCCGAGCAGGCTGGCGGAGCGAAGGCGTGAGCGGCCCGGCGCCCGAGGCCGGCCCGCAGCAGCGCGTCGTCGACGGCCTGCGCCAGGGCCGGCTGCTGCTGCAGAAATGCCGCAGCACAGGGGAATACCTGTTCTATCCTCGCGCGGCGGCCCGCGGCGTGCGCAGCGGCGATTGGGACCTGGTGCCGGCCTGCGGCCTGGGCCGGGTCTATGCCGCCACCCATGTCGGCATGCGCGGCGCGCCGAGCTATCACATCGCGCTGGTCGACTTGGCGGAAGGCCCCAGGCTGATGGCCAGACTGGAATGGCCTGGCGATATCCCGCCTCCGCCCGACACGCCGGTGCGCATGAAAATGGTCGAGCCCGAGTGGGCGCCGCAACTGGGCCATCCCGTGCCGGTCTTCGAGCCGGCGGGCGCCGGGGGCGGCACACCATGACCCACCCTTTGCGCGGCGCGGCCGCCATCGTCGGACAGGGCTATTCGCAGCTGGGCAGCGTGCCCGGCGTCAGCGCCATGGAGTTGCTGGCGCAGGCCGCCGAGCGGGCCGTGGAGGATGCCGGCCTGGACTTCAGCGATATAGACGGGCTGTGCGCCGGCACCTTCTACCATTTCTGGCCCACGCTTTCCGTCGCGGAGTACCTGCGCATCGAGCCGGCCTGGTCGAATGCCGACATGGTGGGCGGCTCGTCGTTCATGGCGCACGTCCAGCAGGCGGCGCTGGCCATCCAGGCGGGCTTGTGCCATACGGTGCTGATCGCCTATGGCAGCAACGCTCGCAGCCTGCGCGACGGCGCTGGCCTGATCGAGACGCCCTGGACCGAGCGCTGGTCGGCGCCGGCCATACCGATCGCCGGCTATGCGCTGGCGGCGACCCGGCACATGCACCAGTACGGCACGACACGCGCTCACTTGGCCGAGGTGGCGGTGGCGGCTCGCAAGTGGGCGCAACGCAACCCCCTGGCGACCGCGCGCGACGAGCTGGCGCTCGATGACGTGCTGGCCGCGCCGCAGATCGCCACGCCATTTTCCAAATACGACTGCTGCCTGGTTTCCGATGGCGCGGCGGCGATCGTGCTGACTTCCGCTGACCACGCGGCGCACGGCAGGCGCAAGCCGGTCTACGTGCTGGGCGCCGCATCGGCGCACCGGCACCGCGAGATCGCGCAAATGGGCGACCTCACGAGCACCGCCGCGGTCCAGAGCGGCAGGGCCGCTTTCGCGATGGCCGGCGTTGCGCCCAAGGACG
The DNA here is from genome assembly GCA_036404015.1 of Bordetella sp. Lineage (GTDB taxonomy): Bacteria > Pseudomonadota > Gammaproteobacteria > Burkholderiales > Burkholderiaceae_B > Bordetella. Next base: position 11,302 of record DASWPO010000227.1, read on the forward strand.
TGGATGTCGTCCAGGTCTACGACGCCTTCACCCTCAACACGCTCCTTTTCCTGGAAGACCTGGGCTTTTGCGCCAAGGGCGAGGGAGGCGCCTTCGTCGAAGGCGGCGCCATCGCGCCGGGCGGCCGGCTCGCGGTCAACACGAGCGGCGGCGGCCTGTCGTTCGTGCACCCCGGGGCTTACGGTTTGTTCGGCCTGTCGGAGTCCGTGCTGCAACTGCGCGGCGAGACGGGGGCGCGGCAGGTCGAGGGCGCCAGGCTGGCCGTAGCGCACGGCAACGGCGGAACGCTGTCGCACCAGTCCACCGTGGTGCTGGGCACGGCCGATTATTTGTAAGACTCATTGCGCCGCCGCGATGTTGACCATCCGCCGGCCTGGATTTTAGGAGAACGACATGCAAGGCCAAGAACAACTGCTTGCTTTCGCGCAGGAATATTTCGAAGTGCTCCATACCTGCGACGTGGTGCGCGCCGCCAAGATCTTTCATCCGGAATGCGGCCTGTTCAATGTGGTCGAAGGCAAGATCAATTTCGTGCCGGGCCGCCAGTACCTGGAGATCCTCAAGGGTCGCGAGTCGCCCAGGAGCCGGGGCGAGCCCGTCTACGGCAAGGTGCTGACGATCGACCAGACCGACGAGAACACCGCCTTCCTGAAAGTGCTGTCTTCCGTGCAGCCGCGCTACTTCGAAGACTACCTGACCCTGCTGCGCGAAGATGGCCAGTGGCGCGTCGTCGCCAAGGTCTACCGCGCCCTGGCCGCGTGCCGCGACGACTGACTCAAGGCTTTCCAAGGACATCGAGGGCGGCAAGTCCTGGCCGGTTTCGCAAGACGCTTGAGCCTCTGTCCCGAACGCGACAAAAACCAACGAGGAAACAAGCGATGAGCCATGGCAGGATGTCGATCGGGCTGCATTTTCATCCGGTGGGAACCCACCCGGCGTCGTGGCTTTGCTCGGATGCGCCCGCGGGCGCGGAAGTCAGCATCGACTATTACGCCGAGGTGGCGCGCATCGCCGAGTCGGGCGCGCTCGACTTCATGTTCTTCGCCGACGTGCCGGCCATGCGCGACGGCAATATGGCGGCCAGCCGCCGCTGGCCGCTCTACGCGGCGCAGTTCGAGCCGGTCACCTTGCTGGGCGCATTGGCCGCGTCGACCCGCCGGCTCGGCCTGGCCGCGACCGTCTCCACCTCGTTCTACGAGCCGTACAACCTGGCCCGCCAGTTCGCCTCGCTCGATCACCTGAGCAAGGGGAGGGTGGCCTGGAACGTCGTCACCACGTCGTCAGGCGCGGCGGCGTTCAACTTCGGCAGAAACCCGCGCCAGGAACACGCGCAGCGCTATGAACGAGCCAGGGAGTTCCTCGCCATCGTCAAGGGGCTGTGGGACAGCTGGGACGACGACGCTTTTCCGCGGGACAAGGCGTCCGGGGTTTTCTTCGACCCCGGCAAGCTGCACCGCCTGGACTTCAACGGCAAGCACTTTGCGGTGCGCGGCCCGCTGAACGTGCCGCGTTCGCCGCAGGGCCATCCCGTCATCATCCAGGCCGGCGGCTCGGAAACCGGCAAGGCTTTCGCCGCCGAGACCGCGGAGGTGGCCTTCACCACGGAAAGCAGCCTCGCTGGCGCACAGAAGTTCTATGCGGACCTCAAGGGACGCCTGCCCGGCTTCATGCGCACGGAAGATCAATTGAAGATCCTTTCCGGCTTGAAGCCCATTCTGGGCATGACCAAGACGGAAGCGGAAGACAAGTTCGACAGGCTGCAACGCCATATCCACCCCGACGTGGGCCGCGAGATCCTGTCGATCGACCTGGACGGCGTGGACTTGTCCGATGTGCCGCTCGACAGCCCCATCCCCGACGACAAGATCCCCAAGGATGTCGAAGGCGGCAAGTCCTACTTCGGCTACCTCCGCAAGTTGATGGACAACGGGCCCATCACGGTGCGCCAGCTGTACGAAATCTATGCGCCGGCGCGCGGCGGCAACTTCATCGTGGGCACGCCGAAGGACATCGCCGACATGATGGAGGAGTGGTTCGTCGGCAAGGCCGCGGACGGCTTCATGATCGGCCTGGCCTATGTGCCGTGCGATGCGCGTCTGTTCGTCGAGCACGTCGTGCCGGCGCTGCGCAGGCGCGGGCTGTTCCGGCTGGCCTACGAAGGCGCGACGCTGCGCGATCACCTCGGCTTGGCGCGGCCGGTGTCGCGCTACGCATCGCGCTAGCGGGTCTCGCGTGTTGCGCTCAGGGAAAACGATAGCGCCCTGAAAGTCATTTTTTGTTGAATGTTCAACATATATTGAGATAGCCTCTTTAAACGACGCGACGCACGCACGTCGCTCATACCCGGAGTAAAGATGAGCGCTCGATTCATGCACATCGGTGCATTGCTTTCCCATGTGGGAATACATCCCGCGGCCTGGCTGGAACCTGGCGTGCCGCTTGGCGGCGAGGTCGATCTGGCCAACTGGATCGGCATGGCCAAGACGGCCGAACAGGCCAAGCTCGATTTCATCTTCCGGGCGGATTCCCCCGCGAGCCGCGAAGGCGACCTCGAGGCCATCACGCGCTTTCCGGGCCATATCGCGGAACTGGAGCCGCTCACGATCATGTCGGCGCTGGCCGCGGTCACCAAGAACATCGGCCTGGCCAGCACCATTTCCACCAGCTTCTACGAGCCCTACAACGTGGCGCGCCTCTACGCCTCGCTGGATCACATCAGCGGCGGCCGCGCCGCGTGGAACGTCGTGACGACCTCGGCGTCGATCGCCGCCAAGAACTTCGGCAAAACCGGACTCGAAGACCATGCCCAGCGCTACGCGCGCGCCAACGAATTCGTCGACGTGGTGACGGGGCTCTGGGACAGCTGGGACGAAGACGCCTTTATCCGGAACCGCGCCTCGGGCCGCTTTTTCGATCCGAGCAAGCGCCACGTCCTCGACTACAAGGGCGAGTTCTACAGTGTCCGCGGCCCGCTGGACGTGCCGCGCTCGCCGCAGGGGCGCCCGGTGATCGTCAATGCCGGCGGATCCGAAGCGGGCATGGAACTGGCGGCCCGCACCGCCGAAGTCGTGTTCAGCGTGGACCGCAGCCTGGAAAAGGCCAAGGCCTTCTATGCCAACCTCAAGGGCCGCATGGCCAAGTACGGCAGGCGCCCGGAAGCGTTGAAGATCGTGTGCGCCTTGAATCCCTACGTCGGCGAGACCGACGCGCAAGGGCAGGAAAAGCTCGACTATCTGCAGTCGATGATCCACCCGGCGGTGGGCCGCGAGATCATCTCGGTGGATCTGGGCGGCATCGACCTGCACAACCTGCCCCTGGACGAACCCATCCCCGAGTCCGCCCTGCCCACGGCGAGCAACGCGACCAAGTCCTATTTCGACAATATGGTCGCCGCGATCAGGGAAGACAAGCTGACGGTACGCCAGCTCTACCTCGCGTGCGCGGCCTCGCGCGGCGGCATGAATGCGATTGCCGGTTCGGGCGCCACCATCGCCGACCGGATGGAGCAATGGTTCAAGGAGGGGGCTGCCGACGGCTTCATGGTGCGCGTCTCGCACCTGCCGGGCGGGCTGGAGGATTTCACCAAGTATGTGATCCCCGAGTTGCAGGAGCGCAAGCTCTTTCGCACCGAGTACTCGGGTCCCACGCTGCGCGACCAACTGGGCCTGGCACGTCCGCAATCGCGTTATCGACCAACCAGCAGTTGATTCGGAGAATCCCATGAAAAAGCAGGTCCAGCAGCATCTGGGTGTGCCGGCGGGCACGGTACAGGCCAAGCGGCGCAGTGTCTTGAAGGCCGCGGCGGCGGCGGGCATTTTCCTGCCGGCGATGGCGGGCTACCAGCGCCGCGCGTTCGCGCAGACCAAGGTGGTCAACTTCGCTTCCTACGGCGGCAGCTACGGCGACGCCTTGCGCAAGGCGTGGCTGGATCCGTTCGAGAAAGAAACCGGCATCAAGGTCAACCTCGGCGTGAACGCCAATCTGGCGCTGGCCAAGCTGCAGACGATGAACGCCAACGGTGCCGAGTGGGACATCGTCGACCTGTCGGGTCAGGAATACAGCATCGCCGCCAAGGAAAACATCCTGCTGCCGCTCGACCACAAGCTGATCGATACGGCAAAGCTGGAACCCGATTTCGTGAAGAGCCACGGCTTCGGCTATGCGTCCTACATCTGGGGCATGGCTTGGGACCGGCGCAAGATCCCGGACGAGACCGCGCCCAAGAGCTGGCCCGAGTTCTGGGACAAGCAAAAATACCCGGGCAAGCGTTCGCTCATCCAGGTCAATACCAACGGCCACGCGATCGAGGCCGCCCTGCTGGCTGACGGCGTGCCGGTTTCCAAGCTATTTCCCCTGGATGTGCCGCGCTCGCTCAAGAGCTTGGACAAACTGGGCCGCGACAACATCGTGTGGAACACCAGCAACCAGGAGCCCGTGCAGCGCCTGACCTCGGGCGAGTGCCCGCTGGCCGGGATGTTCGTCGGGCGCGCGCTCATGGCCAACCGCTCCGGCGCCAGCATCGGCTTTTCGTTGAACGGCGCCAACATCGCCCCGGACTACCTGGGCGTGATCCGGACCGCTCGCAACAAGCCGGAGGCCCACGCCCTGCTCAACTACATCGCGACCCGCGCGGACCGCGCGGCGGAGTTCACGACGATCACTTCATATCCGGTGCCCATTCAGGGGCTGGCGGCCTTGATCCCGGCGAGCGCCGCCGATATCCTGGCTGTCCTGCCGAGCGATCCGAAAGTGAAGGCTCAGATTTACGAAGACAACGGCGCGTATTGGGCGGAAAACCTGCCGCGAGTCGCGGCGATGTTCAAGCAGTGGCAGTTGACCTGATTTCAGGGTTGGCATGATGGGCGGACCGCCTGGAGCGATCGAGGCGGTCCGCCCTTGTCATGATGGCTTGATTTTCCGGGGTATGAAAAATGCAACGTAAATACAACTTGGCGCAGTCTTTCCTGCTGACGCCCGTCGTGCTGTTGTACGGGCTGGCTGCCGTGGCGCCATTGCTGGTGATCATCGAGTTGAGCCTGCAAAAAGGCCTTGCGACTTACCTGGAGGTGATCGCTTCGCCGCTCTTTTTCAAGACGGCGATCAATACGCTGGCCATTTCGATCGAGACGACGGTGGCGGCGGTTGTGCTTGGCTATCTGGTGTCTGCTTTGCTGGTGCAGGCCAAGGGGGGCTGGCGGGTCCTGATCATGGCGATGGTGCTCCTGCCGTTCTGGACCTCGGCGCTGATCAAGAACTTCGCCTGGGCCGCCTTGCTCCAGGACAACGGCGTCATCAACGGCCTGCTCATGCGGCTGGGTCTGGTCACGCAGCCCCTGACCCTGCTGCATACCCGCTTCGCGGTGGTCGTGGGGATGGTGCACTACGTGATCCCCTACGCGGTGTTTCCGATCTACAGCGCGATGCTCGCCATCGATCCGGCGCTGTACCGCGCTGCGCAGAGCATGGGGGCTTCCCGTCTTTCAAGCAGCACCCACATCACCCTGCCGTTGACGCGGCCCGGACTGTACGCGGCGTTCCTGCTGGTGTTCATCATTTCGATCGGGTTCTACATAACGCCCATCGTGCTGGGCAGCCCCCGCGACATGATGGTGGCCAACCTGGTGGATTTCTACACGCATCAGCTCATCGATTTTTCCTCGGCCTCGGCGCTGGCCATCGTCATTCTCGTGGTGACGGCGTTCTTCATCGCCCTGTACAACTCGATCCCGAAGGAGGGGCAGTATGGCAAGATCTAATACCTTGCTGCTGATCGCCTGCCTGCCGATCTTCGTCTTCCTGCTCGGCCCGATCCTGATCATTGTGCCCATGTCGCTGACGCAGGGAGATATCCTGGTGTTTCCGCCCTCGGGTGTCTCCCTGCATTCCTTCTTTGATCTGTTCATGGACCCGCAATGGGTCTCTTCGGGCGTCACCTCGTTCAAGGTCGCTTTGCTGGCGACGCTTATCTCGACCCTCGTCGGCACCGCGTCGGCGCTCGCGCTGCATCGCAATGCCGTGCCCGGCCGCGGCGCCTTGTCCACGCTGATCATGCTGCCGCTCTTGATGCCGGTGATCGTGCTGGCCCTGGGCGATTATCTGTTCAGTTCGCGGATCGACTTGAGTTCGAAGTGGGTGGCCATCGCCATCGCGCATAGCGTGGTGGTTACCCCTTATGTTTTCGTTTCGGTGCAGACCTCGCTCGCGGGACTGGACCCGGCCCTGCATCGGGCGGCGCGCAGCCTTGGCGGCGACTCCTGGGCGCTGCTGGCGCACGTGTACTGGCCTGCGATTCGTTCCGGGGTGCTGGGCGGGGCATTGTTCTCGTTCATCGGATCGTTCGACGAGGTGGTGATCTCGCTGTTCCTCTCGGGGCCGGATGCCGTCACCCTGCCTGTCCAGATGTTCACGGCCATCCAATACGACCTCACACCCAAGATCGCCGCGGTATCGACCGTCTTGCTGGCGATCAGCGT
>DASWPO010000228.1:0-2730 GCA_036404015.1 Bordetella sp.
GGGGCAGGATGCCGGCGGGAAAGCGCTGGTTGTCCGCGCCGAACACGGCCTGTATGCCGTTGGTGAGGATGATGGCCGTGCCGATGGTGGCGATCATGGGGATGAGTTGGGGCGCGTTGCGCTTGCGCAGCGGCTTGAGGACCAGCACGTCGATCACGGCGCCGACCAGGCCGGCGGCGACCATGGACGCGATGATGGCCGCCCACAGCGGCAGGCCGAGGTGGATGATCACCATGAGGGCGGCGTAGGCGCCCACCATGAACACCGCGCCGTGTCCCAGGTTGATGATGCCCAGCACGCCGAAGACCAGCGTGAACCCCAGGGCGAACAGCGCATACACGCAGCCCAGGGACAGGGCGTTGACGATTTGTTGTTCAAGCATGACGGATGCCGGATGTTGAAGGATAAGTACCCGATGACATAAACGCATAAGGGCGACGCAGGGTCGCCCTTATGCGGCTTGGCGCTGCCGCGCCTATTTGACGATATCGTATTTGCCGGACTTGGTCACGCTGATGATCGGGGTCTGTTCGGCGTCGTAGCCGGCCATCTTGCCCGCCTTGTTCTTGATCTGGACGAACTTGAAGGCGCCGGTGGCGCCCGTCCACTGGACCGAGGCCAGGGCGTCGCGGAAGGCGGCGCGGTCCTTGGCGAGGTCGCCGCTGAACTGCACTTTCTTCATGGCGCTGCTGGCGATGTGCACGGCGTCATAGGCCTGCGCGGCGAACTGGTCGGGCGCGGCGTTGTAGCGGGCCTTGTAGTCGGCGATGAACTTGGTGTTTTCCGGCGAGGCGTTATCGGACGCCCAGGGGCTGCCGACCCACAGATTGTCGGAAGCGGTGCCCGAGGCCAGGTCGAAGAGCTTGGGCGAGTTCATGCCGTTGCCGCCGATGAAGGGCACGGTGATGCCCAGCTGGCGGGCCTGCGCCACGATGGGGGCGCCTTCGGCGATCAGCGCCGACAGCACGATGGCGTCGGGGTTGGTGCCCTTGATCTTGGTGAGCTGGGCCTTGAAGTCCACGTCGCCGGTCGAGAAGGTCTCGGTGTCGGTGACATCGATGTGGTTGTCTTCCAGGGCTTTCTTGAAGATGTCGTAGCCGCCCTTGGACAGGGCGTCGTTGTTGCCATACATCACGGCGACCTTCTTCAGGCCGAGCTTGGCCTGGGCCGTCTTGACCGTGACCGGGATGACCGCGGATTCGGTGACGGCGTTGCGGAAGATGTATTCGCCAGGATCGGTGATGCCGTCGACCGTCGTCGACGTGCCGAAGGCCACGGTGCGGGCGGCCTGGGCGATGGGCTGGGCCGCCAGGGCGGTATTGGACAGCGTGGGGCCGAAGACCATCAGGGCCTTGTCCTGGAAGATCAGTTTCTTGAAGGCGTTGATGGCTTCTTCTTTCTTGGTCTGGTCGTCTTCGACGGCCAGCACCAGCTTGTTGCCGTTGACGCCGCCCGCGGCGTTGATTTCGTCGGCGGCCAACTGTAGACCGTTGCGGATGTTGTTGCCATACTGGGCAGCGCCTCCCGACAGGGATTCGACGGCGCCGATCTTGATGTCTGCTGCATGAACGGAGCCCGCGAGCAGCGCGGCAACCACCGGCGCGAGTTTAAGCACGGATTTCATGGGGGTGGATCCTTGGAATGGGTTGTCTCAAGATGTATACCGGCCAGGGGTACGGCCGGTGGCAACTTCGCGGCGGTTGACCGGGCTGCCAGGGTTTGTGATAGTACACCAATTGTTGCGAATCAATACCTTAGGCGTTCTTGAAAGGAGTTTGCAAGATTTTGTTCCATCACCATCCGCGAGCCGGGCACCCGTGACCCAAGGCCTTTCCGTGACCGTTTATCCCCCGGGGTTGATCGCCGCCTTGATCGGCGCGCCCACCGACATCGGCGCCGGTGTCCGTGGCTCGTCGATGGGGCCGGAGGCCCTGCGGGTGGCCGGCATTGCCGAGATGCTGGTGCGGCGCGGCCTGGCGGTGGTCGACCGGGGCAACCTGCACGGCCCGGCCAACCCCTGGCTGCCGCCTCAGGGCGGCTACCGGCACTTGGGCGAGGTGGTGGCCTGGAACCGCCTGGTGCATGACGCGGTGTACGCGGCGCTCGCCGCCGGGGAGCTGCCGGTGCTGCTGGGGGGAGACCACTGCCTGGGCATAGGCTCGATCAGCGCCGTGGCCCGGCACTGCGCCGCGGCCGGCCGCAAGCTGCGCGTGCTGTGGCTCGATGCCCACGCCGATTTCAATACCAGCGTGATCACGCCGACCGGCAATCTGCACGGCATGCCCATGGCCTGCCTGTGCGGCGACGGGCCCGCGCCGCTGGTCGCCATGAGCGGCCGCACGCCGGCGATCGAGGCGTCCTGGGTACGGCAGATCGGCATACGCAGCGTCGACGATGGCGAGAGCCAGCGGGTGCGCGCTTCGCAGCTGGAGGTCTACGACATGCGCTATCTGGACGAGGCGGGCATGCGCATGGTGATGGAATCGGCCCTGATGGGGCTGGACGACGATACCCATTTGCACGTGAGCTTCGATGTGGATTTCCTCGACCCGGAGATCGCGCCGGGCGTGGGGACGACGGTGCCGGGCGGGCCGACCTACCGCGAGGCCCAGCTGTGCATGGAGATGATCGCCGACACCGGGCTGGTGCGTTCGCTGGACATCGTCGAGCTCAATCCGGCCCTGGACGTGCGCAACCGCACGGCCCAGGTGGCGGTGGACCTGGTGGAGA
>DASWPO010000229.1:0-6655 GCA_036404015.1 Bordetella sp.
CGTCAAGGGCGTGTCCATCGGCGATGGCTTCGCCAGCATCGCCCAGCGCGGCTCCGAGCACGGCGACGAGATCACGCCCGAGGGCTTTGCCAGCAACCACGCCGGCGGCGTGCTGGGCGGCATTTCCACCGGGCAGGACATCACCGTTTCGCTGGCCATCAAGCCCACTTCCAGCATCCGCATCGAGCGCCGCTCCATCAATCGGGCCGGCGAGCCCGTGATGGTCCAGACCCTGGGCCGCCACGACCCCTGCGTGGGCATCCGCGCCACGCCGATCGCCGAGGCGCTGCTGGCGCTGGTCCTGATCGACCACGCGCTGCGGCAGCGTGGGCAGCGCGGGGCGTAAATCCGCCGGCCTGCGCGGCGCGGGCGGAACACCTCCCGCTTGACGCAGCGCGGGGCAAGGCCATCGCCCGTCAGGCCGCTTTGCCGCCTGGCTGATCGAGCAGGGCCAGGGCCATTGCCACGACTCCTTCCAGCAGCGGGCGCTCGGGCCGCGCCCGTGCCAGGACGCGAACGCCCATCAGCGTGCCGAGAAGGTGCCGGGCGAGATCTTCTGCGGCCAGGGCGCGTGAAATCGTGCCGGCCTCCTGGCCGGCTTCGACGCAGTCGAAGAAAAAGCGCTCCAGGCGCTTGAGGACGCCGGCGATGGTTTGCTGGAACTCCGGGTCGTGCGGCGCCATTTCCAGGGCGGAGTTCACCAGCATGCATCCCTTGTGCTGGCGGTCGTTCAATGAGCGGCTCAGGATATCGTCGAAAAATGCGTCAATCGCCTCGCGGGGGGGCAGCGCTGCGCAGCGCCGCAGGCGCGCCGCGATGCTGTGCTCCACGTAGCGATCGAGCGCGGTCCGGAAAAGCCCGAGCTTGTCGCCGTAGGCGTTGTAGAGGCTGGCGGCGGTAATGCCCGTCCCATTGACGAGGTCCTTGACGGACGTCGATTCGTAGCCTCGGCTCCAGAAGCAATGGACCGCCGCATCCAGGACTACGGCCTCGTCGAATTCTCTTGGTCTTGCCATCTCGGCACCCGATCCCTTATGGCCCAATGGCCTTGCCACGCTTGGCATGGCGGCCTATTATAGAACGAGCATACTAAAACTAAAAAACACCAAAGGAGCCACCCATGATCCGTTTCTATTTCCATCCCACGCCGAATCCCGCAAAGGTCGCGCTCTTGCTCGAAGAGACGGGACTGCCCTACGAAGTGGTCCCGGTCGATACCAGCAAGGGCGAGCAGCATGAGCCGGGGTTCCGCGCGGTCAATCCGAACGGCAAGGTGCCCGCGATCATCGACACCGAAGGCCCTGGCGGGAAAGAGGCCAGGGTCTTCGACTCCACGGCCATCCTGCTCTACCTCGCCGAGAAGACCGGCAAGTTCCTCGGCGCCGGGGAGGACCGGCCGGAACTGCTATCGTGGCTCCTGTTCCTCGCCTCCGGCCTCGGCCCGTTCTCCGGGCAGGCCGTGCATTTCCAGTACGCGGCGCCGGCGGGCCTGGACTATGCCGTGAACCGCTATCGGCGCGAAGCCGAGCGGCACTATCAAGTCTTGGACGATCACCTCGAAGGCCGGACATACATTGTCGGCGAGACCTATACAATCGCCGACATATCGGCCTGGGGCTGGCTCGACCGCGCCGCGCGCGTGCGCAAGGGCGAGGACGACCCGCTCGGGCCGTTTCCCAATCTCAAGCGGCTCTTCGAGACGGTCGATGCGCGGCCGGCCGTCGCCCGCGCCCGCGCCGTCGGCCAGGATCACGCGTTCAAGAAGATCAACGACGAAGAGACCAAGCGCGCGCTCTTCCCGTCCAACTACCCCCCGGCCGCTTGAGCGGCCGCAACCGATTGCGGAGAAAACATGGCGGATTCCCCCGACTACACCCCCCCGAAAGTATGGACCTGGACCCAGCCCAACGGCGGCGCCTTTGCCAGCACCAACCGGCCGGTCGCCGGACCGACGCATGACAAGGAACTGCCTGTCGGCCGGCACCCGCTCCAGCTCTACTCGCTGGGCACGCCGAACGGCATCAAGGTCACTATCCTGCTGGAAGAGCTGCTGGCCCTGGGCCATGCCGGCGCCGAGTACGACGCCTGGCTGATCAAGATCGGCGATGGCGACCAATTCGGCAGCGGTTTCGTGGCGGTCAACCCGAATTCGAAGATCCCGGCGCTGCTGGACCGCAGCGGCCCGAAGCCGATCCGCGTGTTCGAGTCGGGATCCATCCTGCTGTACCTGGCGGAAAAGTTCGGCGCCTTCCTCCCGAAGGACGTCGCGGCGCGCACCGAAACGCTGAACTGGCTGTTCTGGCAGATGGGCAGCGCTCCCTACCTGGGCGGCGGCTTCGGCCACTTCTATGCCTATGCGCCGACCAAGATCGAATATGCGATCGACCGCTTCGCCATGGAGGTTAAGCGCCAGCTCGACGTGCTCGACCGGCGCCTGGCCGAAAGCGCCTATCTGGCCGGCGATGACTACACGATCGCCGACATCGCGGTCTTCCCCTGGTACGGCGGACTCGTCAAGGGCTGGCAGTACGGGGCGGCGGAATTCCTGAGCGTGCAGGACTACAAGCACGTGCAGCGCTGGGCCGACGCCATCCTGGCGCGGCCGGCGGTCAAGCGCGGCCGCATGGTCAACCGCGTGAGGGGCGAACCGTCGGAGCAACTGCACGAACGCCACGACGCCAGCGATTTCGACAACAAGACGCAGGACAAGCTCGCGGGGGCGTAATCATGAAGATCGAGAACAAGCGCATCCTGATCACCGGAGGATCGAGCGGCATCGGTTTCGCGCTCGCTCGCGCACTGCTCGCCAAGGGCGCGCGCGTGGCCATCACCGGCCGGCGTCCCGACGCCCTCGCGAAGGCGCTTCGGGAGCTGCGGGAGATCAGCCCGTCCGTCTCGATCATTACCGCGGACGTAACGACGCCGGACGGTCGCGGGGCGACGATCGGGCAGGCCATCGCCGCGCTTGGCGGTCTCGACATCCTGATGAACAATGCCGGCGGCGTCAGGGCTGGACGTCTTGAAAACACGCCCGAAGCCGAATTGCAGGCCATGATCGATGTCGACCTCGTCGCGCCGGTCCTCTTGACGCGCGCCGCGCTGCCAGCCCTGCGCGCGAGCGGCGATGCAATGGTCGTGAACATTTCCTCCGGCATCGCCTTGATAGGCGCGCCGTTCTACGCGGCTTATGCCGCGACCAAGGCCGGCCTGGCCCGGTTCGGCGAGTCGCTCCGGCGCGAATGGAAAGGCGAGGGCATCCATGTGCTGACCGCCTATCCCGGCGGCACCGACACGCCGATGATGCAATCGAACCGTGCCGGGCCGGAGCTCGGTTTCTCGCGCGAGCCGGCTTCCACTGTTGCCGATGCCATCGTCGAGGGCATCGAGGCCAATGCCTTCGAGGTCGTCCGCGGCGGCGAGGCGCGGGCCCAGATGATCGCGCTCAACCGCGACAATCCGGCGGCTGTGGACGAGCGGTTCCTGGGGTTGAAACCAGCCCTCGAAGCGGCGGTGAAAGACCACTCGGCGCTGTGACGCGCCGCCAGAGTGGGAATCCGCGTGGCGGCGCCAGGCTATCACTGCCAGTACTAGGATAATAGGTTCCGTTGTACTAGCTTGAAGCTGTAGGCATAATAGGCTGGAGACATTCCTCCACCTATTAAAAGAGCGTAGTCATGGCCCAGACTCTCTACGACAAACTCTGGCAGTCCCACGTCGTTCATCAAGAATCCGACGGCACCTGCCTGCTCTACATCGACCGCCACCTGCTGCACGAGGTCACCAGCCCGCAGGCCTTCGAAGGCCTGACCCTGGCCGGCCGCAAGCCCTGGCGCATCGGCGCCAACCTGGCCGTGGCCGACCACAACGTGCCCACGGTCACGGCCCATCGCGCCCAGGGCATCGACGATCCCGTCTCCAAGCTGCAGGTCGACACGCTCGACGACAATTGCGGCAAGTTCGGCATCACCGAATTCAAGATGAACGACCTGCGCCAGGGCATCGTGCACGTCATCGGCCCCGAGCAGGGCGCCACGCTGCCCGGCATGACGGTGGTCTGCGGCGACTCGCACACCAGCACGCACGGCGCGCTGGCCACGCTGGCCTTCGGCATCGGCACCTCCGAGGTCGAGCACGTGCTGGCCACGCAGACGCTGCTCATGAAAAAGAACAAGAGCATGCTCATCAAGGTCGAGGGCGAGCTGCCCTTCGGCTGCACGGCCAAGGACGTGGTGCTGCACATCATCGGCATCATCGGCACCGCGGGCGGCACGGGCCATGCCATCGAATTCGCCGGCAGCGCCATCCGCGCGCTGTCGATCGAAGGCCGCATGACCGTGTGCAATATGGCCATCGAGGCGGGCGCGCGCTCGGGCATGGTGGCCGTCGACGACAAGACGGTCGACTACTTCAAGGGCCGCCCCTTCGCGCCCACCGGCGTGCTGTGGGACCAGGCCGTGTCCTACTGGCGCACCCTGCACAGCGATCCCGGCGCCACCTTCGACCGCGTGATCGAAGTCGACGCCCGCCAGATCAAGCCGCAAGTCACCTGGGGCACTTCGCCCGAAATGGTGTTGCCCGTCGACGGCCGGGTGCCCGATCCCGACCGCGAAAAAGACGACGTGCGCCGCAGCGGCATGGAGCGCGCCCTGCAATACATGGGCCTCACGCCCAACACGCCGCTTACCGACATCCGCGTCGACCGCGTCTTCATCGGCTCCTGCACCAACTCGCGCATCGAAGACCTGCGCGCCGCCGCTTCCATCGCGCGCGGCCGCCGCGTGGCCGCCAATGTAAAAGAAGCCATCATCGTGCCGGGCTCCGGCCTGATCAAGCAGCAGGCCGAGAGCGAAGGCCTGGACAAGATCTTCATCGCCGCGGGTTTCCAGTGGCGCGAACCGGGCTGCTCCATGTGCCTGGCCATGAACGCCGACCGCCTCGAGCCCGGCGAACGCTGCGCCTCCACGTCGAACCGCAACTTCGAGGGCCGGCAAGGGCAGGGCGGACGCACCCATCTGGTCAGCCCCGCCATGGCCGCCGCCGCCGCCGTGGCCGGCCATTTCGTCGACGTCCGCACGCTGCGCTGAACGCCAACCAGGAGCACATCATGCAAGCATTCACCTCCCACGAAGGCCTGGTGGCGCCGCTCGACCGCGAGAACGTCGACACCGACCTCATCATCCCCAAGCAATTCCTCAAGTCGATCAAGCGCACCGGCTTCGGCCCCAACCTGTTCGACGAACTGCGCTACCTCGACCACGGCGAGCCGGGCATGGACAACAGCCGCCGCCCGCTCAATCCCGACTTCGTGCTCAACCAGCAGCGCTACCAGGGCGCTTCCATCCTGCTGGCCCGCAAGAACTTCGGCTGCGGCTCCAGCCGCGAGCACGCACCCTGGGCGCTCACGCAGTACGGTTTTCGCGCCATCATCGCGCCGTCCTACGCCGACATCTTCTTCAACAACAGCTTCAAGAACGGCCTGCTGCCCATCATCCTGTCCGAGTTCGAGGTCGCCAAGCTGTTCGACGAAGTCAAAGCCTTCCCCGGCTACAAGCTCATCGTCGACCTGCCCGGGCAGGTCGTTCGCACGCCCGGCGGCCAGGCCATGCACTTCGACATCGAGCCCTTCCGCAAGCACTGCCTGGTCAACGGCCTGGACGACATCGGCCTGACCCTGCAACATGCCGACAAGATCCGCGTCTTCGAGGCCGAGCGCCTGGCCAGGCACCCGTGGCTGGAAGGCCAGCCGGTGTTGGGTTGAGGTGATGGAGACGACGCAAGTCTGCCGCGGGCGCAGGCCCGTGGCGGCGCCTCTGCGGCGGGGTAGCCCCCCGAAGGGGGCCGAGGGCGCCTGGTTGCGCCCGAGCCCGACGCAGCGAAGCCGACACGGGCCTGCGCCCGCGGCAGACGTTTTAAGAACTCAGATAGAACACGCAATAGAGTCCAAGACATGACGACCCATCAAATCGCAGTCCTCCCCGGCGACGGCATCGGCCCCGAAATCACCGAACAAGCCGTGCGCGTGCTCACCGCGCTGAACCTGTCCCTCGACCTCAAGCAGGCCCCCGTCGGCGGCGCCGCTTTCGACCAGTTCGAACACCCGCTGCCGCCCGCCACCCTCGAGCTCGCCAAGCAATCCCGCGCCACGCTCTTCGGCGCCGTGGGCGACTGGAAATACGACGCCCTGCCGCGCGAATTCCGCCCCGAGCAGGCCATTCTCGGCCTGCGCAAGAACCTGGGCCTCTTCGCCAACCTGCGCCCGGCCATCCTCTATCCCGAGCTGGCCAGCGCCTCCTCGCTCAAGCCCGAGATCGTCGCCGGCCTCGACATCCTCATCATCCGCGAACTCACCGGCGACATCTACTTCGGCACCCCGCGCGGCGTGCGCACGGCCCCCGACGGCGCCTTCAAGGGCGAGCGCGAAGGCTACGACACCATGCGCTACACCGACCCCGAAGTGCGCCGCATCGCCCGCGTCGGCTTCGAGACCGCCCGCAAGCGCGGCAAAAAGCTGTGCAGCGTCGACAAGGCCAACGTGCTGGAAACCTCGCAGTTCTGGCGCGATATCGTTATTGAAGTGGCGCGCGAATACCCCGATGTCGAGCTGTCGCACATGTATGTCGACAACGCCGCGATGCAGCTGGTGCGCAACCCGCGT